>NZ_JBIRVR010000014.1:0-206443 GCF_044387105.1 Streptomyces sp. NPDC020379 | reverse complement strand
CTCGCCCTCGACGCCTACACCACCGCCCGCCACACCGGCTCCTTCCTCATCATCGACCCCGCCGACGGCACCACCCTCGCCGCCGGCATGGCCGGGGAAGCGTTCGGCGGCAGCAGGGGCGGCATCGGCCGATGTGCCGGCCGATGACCGTGTCCGCGCTGCCGCCCCGTCCCCGAAGTCCCGTCGCACCGCCGCCGGGTGTGCCCTGACCGCACGCCCGGACCGCCGAGAGGAACCGCCGTCATGCCCGCTTCCCCCCGCCGTCTCCTTGCGGCCGCTGCCGCGATCCCCTTGCTGGTCGGCGCGCTCGGCGCCTGTGGTTACGGCTCGCAGAAGGACTCCGGAAGCTCCCCCGGCGGCAGGAACACCACCGCCCAGGGCAAGGCGCTCTCTGCCAAAACCGTCCGGATCGGCTACTTCCCCAACATCACCCACGCGACGGCGCTGGTCGGTGACCACGAGGGGATCATCCAGAAGGAGCTCGGCGGCACCCGGCTCCGCGCGACGACCTTCAACGCGGGCCCGTCCGAGATCGAGGCGCTCAACGCGGGCTCCATCGACATCGGCTGGATCGGCCCCTCCCCGGCGATCAACGGCTATGTGAAGTCCAAGGGCAAGAGCCTGCGGATCGTCTCCGGCTCCGCGTCCGGCGGGGTGAAGCTTGTCGTCGACCCCAAGAAGATCCGCTCCCTGGACGACCTCAAGGGCAAGAAGATCGCGACGCCGCAGAAGGGCAACACCCAGGATGTCGCGTTCCTCAACTGGATCGCCGAACAGGGCTGGAAGGTCGACCCGCAGACCGGCAAGGGCGACGTCTCGGTGGTCCGTACGGACAACAAAGTGACGCCGGACGCCTTCAAGTCCGGTTCCGTCGACGGCGCGTGGGTGCCCGAGCCGACGGCCTCGAAGCTGGTCTCCGAGGGCGGGAAGGTGCTGCTCGACGAGTCCACGCTGTGGCCGGACAAGAAGTTCGTCATCACCAATGTGGTCGTGTCGCAGAAGTTCCTCGACCAGCACCCCGACGTGGTCGAGGCCGTGCTGCGCGGCTCGGTGAGGACCAACGCCTGGATCGCCGCGAACCCGGACAAGGCCAAGGCGTCCGCTAACGCGGCGCTCAAGCAGCTCTCCGGCGCGGCGCTGCCCCCGGAGGTGCTCGACCCCGCCTGGAAGAGCATCGAGGTCACCGACGACCCGTTGGCCGCGACCCTGGAGGCGGAGGCGGCGCACGCCGTCAAGGCCGGACTGCTGGACAAGCCGGATCTGTCCGGCATTTACGACCTGACCACCCTCAACAAGGTCCTCAAGGCCGAGGGCAGGCCCGCGGTCGACGCCGCGAAGCTCGGCAAGCAGTAGCAGTCGCTCACCACCGCCCAGAACCAGGAGGTGACCGGATGGCCCCGGCACTGACCACCGACCAGTCCGGGACGGCCGTCGTCGACGACGACATACCGGCGGCCGTCCGGATCGACCACGTGCACAAGAGCTTCGGCCGCGCGGGCGCGGCGCAGCCCGTACTGGACGACATCACCCTCGATGTGCGCCCCGGCGAGTTCGTCTGCCTGCTGGGGGCGTCGGGCTGCGGCAAGTCGACGCTGCTGAACCTGGTCGCCGGGCTGGACCGGCCCACGGCGGGCACCATCGAGGTGCCCGGCGGCCGCCCCGCGCTGATGTTCCAGGAGCACGCCCTCTTCCCGTGGCTGACCGCGGGCCGGAATGTCGAACTCGCCCTGCGGCTGCGCGGGGTGCCCCGCGCGCGGCGGCGCGCGGAGGCGGAGCGGCTGCTGGAGCTCGTACGGCTCGGCGGGGCGTACGGGAAGCGGGTGCACGAGCTGTCGGGCGGGATGCGGCAGCGCGTCGCGCTCGCCCGGGCGCTGGCGCAGGACAGCCGGCTGCTGCTGATGGACGAGCCGTTCGCCGCGCTCGACGCCATCACCCGGGACGTGCTGCACCACGAGCTGACCCGCATCTGGTCCGAGACCTCGCTGTCGGTGCTGTTCGTGACCCACAACGTCCGGGAGGCCGTGCGCCTCGCGCAGCGGGTGGTGCTGCTGTCCTCCCGGCCCGGCCGGGTGGCGCGGGAGTGGACCGTCGGCATCCCGCAGCCGCGCCGGATCGAGGACGCGGCCGTCGCGGATCTGTCCGTGGAGATCACCGAAGAACTGCGTGGGGAGATCCGCCGCCATGGCCAGCACTGACACCGATACCTCCCCTCCGGCGCGGTCGCAGGACCTCGCCGGGCTGGAGGCGGGGCTCGACGCCCTGGACTCCGTACGGGTCGAGCGGACGCCCTTCACCCAGGTGCTGCTCCACAAGGTGCTGCCGCCGGTCGTCGCCGTCGTGCTCGTGCTGGCCGCGTGGAAGGTCCTGGTCCTCGCGCACGTCACCGACGACTACAAGCTGCCCGACCCGTCGGCGGTCGGGCACAGCCTCGGCGAACTGTGGACGCGGGGCACGCTCTTCGACATCATCTGGACCAGCGTCTCGCGCGGGCTGCTCGGCTTCCTCGCCGCGCTGGCGCTCGGCACCCCGCTGGGGCTGCTGGTCGCCCGGGTGCGGTTCGTCCGCGCGGCCCTCGGCCCGATCCTCTCCGGTCTGCAGTCGCTGCCGTCCGTGGCCTGGGTGCCGGCGGCGGTGATCTGGCTGGGCATCACGGACTCGGCGATGTACGCGGTGATTCTGCTGGGTGCCGTGCCCTCCATCGCCAACGGCCTGGTGTCCGGCATCGACCAGGTGCCGCCGCTGTATCTGCGGGCCGGCCGCACCCTCGGTGCCACCGGGGCCCGCGGCGCCTGGCACGTCCTGCTGCCCGCCGCCCTGCCCGGCTATCTCGCCGGGCTCAAGCAGGGCTGGGCGTTCTCCTGGCGTTCGCTGATGGCCGCCGAGCTCATCGCCTCGTCGCCCGACCTCGGGCTGGGCCTCGGGCAGTATCTGGAGAACGCCCGCACCGACTCCGACATGCCCGGCGTCCTGCTCGGCATCCTGCTCATCCTCTTCGTCGGCATCGCGATCGACCTGATCGTCTTCAGCCCGCTGGAGCGCAGGGTGCTGCGCGGCCGCGGGCTGGCGGCGGGCCGGTAGGGACCGGCCCGTGGTCCTGCTCCTCGTCGCCCACGGCAGCCGTGACCCCCGGCACGCGGCGACGGTCACCACGCTCCGGGACCGGCTGGCGGCAACGCGGCCCGGGCTGCGGGTCGAGGTGGGCTATCTCGACTTCTGTGTGCCGAGCGTGCCGCTGGTGCTGGAGCGCCTCGCGGCGGAGGGCGTACGGGAGGTGATCGCGCTCCCCCTGCTGCTGACGCGCGCCTTCCATGCCAGGTCCGACGTCCCGGCCGTCCTGCGCGAGGTGACGGCCGGGCTGCCCGGGCTGCGGGTGCGGCAGGCCGCGGTGCTCGGCCCGTCACCGCTGCTGACCGCGACGCTCGAAAGGCGGCTGCGCGAGGCCGGGGTGCGCCCCGGCGAGCGGCGCTCGACCGGGGTGGTGCTGGCGGCGGCGGGCTCCTCCGACCCGGAGGCGGGCGCGGTGATCGCTGGTGTCGCACGGGAATGGGAGCGCGCGGGCGGCTGGTTCGCGGTGCGGCCGGCCTTCGCGTCGGCGGCCGGGCCGCGGGTCGGCGACGCGATACGCGCGCTGCGCGCGGCGGGGGCGCGCCGGGTGGCCGTCGCGCCGTACGTCCTCGCGCCGGGCCGGCTGCCGGACCGGATCGCGGCAGGCGCGGGCCCGGCCGACACCGTGGCGCAGGTGCTGGGCGCGGCGCGCGAGGTGGTGTCCCTGATACTGCGGCGGTACGAGGAGGCCACGGCCTCTGCCGCCACGGTCTCTGCCGCCACAGCCTCTTCCGCCACGGCCTCTTCCGCGGCCCGGCCGCAGGATCACTCGGCGGCCTTCCGGGGCTGACCGCGGGCTCGGCGTGAAGTGCGTGCCCGCACCTGCGTCTGCGTCTGCCGGACAGCCTGCCGGATGCCGGAAAGCCCGCTGGAAAAGCCGTCGGCCGGCCGTCGCACCCCGTGGGGGTGGGGAACGACGGCCGGCCTGCGATCAGGGAATCGCGGGGCTACTGAACGACCTTCAGCAGCTTGTTCGGCGTGCCCGCGCCCGGGTTGGAGATCTTGTCCGGGGTGGCGCCCTCGGTGAGCGCCGAGGAGACCTGCTCGGGCGTGGCGTCCTTGTGCCCGCTCAGGTAGGCCGCGGCGGCACCCGTGACGTGCGGGGTGGCCATGGACGTACCGGAGATGGTCTTGGTGCCCGAGTCGCTGTCGTTCCAGTCGGAGGTGATGTCCGAGCCGGGGGCATAGAGGTCGACGACGCTGCCGTAGTTGGAGAAGTCGGACTGCTTGTCGTCCTTGGTCGAGGAGGCGACCGTGATGGCCTCCTTCACCCGGGCCGGGGAGCTCTGGCCGGCGTCCGTGGACTCGTTGCCCGCCGCGACGGCGAAGGTGACGCCGGAGGCGATCGCCTTCTGCACGGCCGCGTCCAGGGCCTCGTCGACGCCGCCGCCGAGGCTCATATTGGCCACCGAGGGGCCCTTGTGGTTCTTGGTGACCCAGTCGATGCCCGCGACGACCTGCTCGGTGGTGCCCGAGCCCTCCGCGTTCAGCACCCGGACGGCCACGACCTTGGCCTTCTTGGCGACGCCGTGCTCGGTCCCGGCGATGGTGCCCGCCACGTGGGTGCCGTGGCCGTTGCCGTCGTCGGCCTTGTCGTTGTTGTCCACGGCGTTGAAGCCGTAGGACGCGCGCCCGCCGAAGTCCTTGTGGCTGATGCGCACGCCGGTGTCGATGACGTAGGCGGTGACGCCCTCGCCCGCGCTGTCCGGGTAGGTGAACTTGCCGTCGCCCTTGGTGTCGGCCTGGTCGATCCGGTCCAGACCCCAGGACGGCGGGTTCTCCTGGGTGCCCTTGATGGTGAAGCGGTGGTTCTGGACGACCTTGGCCACGGCCGGGTCGGCGGCGAGCCGCTTCGCCCCGGTCTCGTCGAGACCGCTGGCGGAGAAGCCGTGGACGGCCGAGTCGTACGTGCGGTTGAGCTTGCCGCCGTACTTCGCGGCGAGGTCCTTGCCCTCCGTCGAGAGGGACTTGGCTCCGGCGCCCTTGGCGCTCGCGCCGTCCTTCAGCAGGACGATGTAGCTGCCGTCCACCGAGCCCTTGGCGCCGGCACCGTAGACGGTGCCCTCGGCGGGGGCGGGAGCGGCGCCGGCGGGCAGAGTCAGCACGGTGACTCCGGCCGTGACGGCGGCCGCGGCGGATATCGCCAGAACGAGCCGTCGCTTACCGGCGCGCTTGTGAGTTGCCATGACGAGGTTCCTCCTCGTGCGGAATGTGGGGGAATTGCGCGTGGGGCGCAATCGCCCGGAACGACGGAAGGCATCACTCCGGGCGCTCCGAAACCCTGTCAGGATTGACGCGCCCAATTCAACATCCGAACGAAGGTGTGACATACGCAACGTCTTTGCGGAAATTCAAACCCCGCTGAACGACGGCAAATTGGACAACATCCTGGCAATCGCTGCCACTGTTTACTTGAAGTACATACGAGTTACCGGCGAGCAACTGTCTTTACGTGCAAGGCGTTTCACAGATGAGCGCCCACGTACCCGGCAACCCCCCGACGATTATTGGGCGTTCGGAACGCTCGGATTCCATACGGGCCGCATCGCGCTCGCGAACCCGGCGGCGCCGCGCCCGGACGCCTCCGCAGTCCACGCCTCGCCGCGTGCCCCCCGGTCCCGTCGGCCGCCGGGCGACAGGGGAGACTGTCAGTCGATCGGCTCGACAGCAGGTGAGGTGCGACGTGACGGAAGCGGCGGAGACGGTGTTCGGGGAACAGAGGGCACGCGCGCTCCTCGCGGCGGCGGTGCCCGAGGTGACCGCGGCGGACGCGAGGCCGCTCACCCTCGGCGAGAACGCGGTCTTCGCCGTCGGCGACCTGGTGGTCAAGGTCGGGCGCGACGCCTCGCTGCTGGACCGGGCCCGCCATGAGCTGCGCGTCGCCGCGTGGCTCGCGGACAGCGGCGTTCCCGCCGTCCGGGCCGCCGAGCCCGCGCCGCGCGTGGCCGACGGCCACCCGGTGACGCTCTGGCACCGGCTGCCCGAGGCACTGCGGCCGGCCACCACCTCCGACCTCGCCGAGCTGCTACGCGCGGTGCACTCCTTGCCGGAGCCGGACTTCGCGCTGCCGCGGCGTGAGCTGCTCGGCGGGGTCGAGCGGTGGCTGCGGCTGGCCGGGGACGCCGTCGACCCCGCCGACGCCGCCTATCTGCGCGAGCGGCGGGACGGCTTCGCGGCGGCCGCCGCCGAGCTGACCCCGCATCTGCCGCGGGGGCCGATCCACGGCGACGCCCTCCCCCGCAATGTGCACGTCGGGCCGGACGGTCCCGTCCTGGTCGACCTGGAGACCTTCTCCGGCGACCTGCGCGAGCACGATCTGGTCGTGCTCGCCCTGAGCCGGGACCGCTACGGCCTGCCCAGCGCCGCGTACGAGGCGTTCGTGCGGGTCTACGGGTGGGACGTGCGGGAGTGGGAGGGGTGCGAGGTGCTGCGGGGCGCGCGGGAGACGGCGAGCTGCGCGTGGGTGGCACAGCACGCGCCCGGCCACCCCGGCGCCCTCGCGGAGTTCCGCAGCAGGGTGGCGTCCCTGCGGGCGGGCGACGCGACGGTGCGGTGGCACGCGTTCTGAGCGGACCGGGGTGCGGTCCACCGCGGTCCGGCAGCGCCCTGAAGGGCGCGCGGAGGCGTTGCTGTGCGGCTCCGCCGCGTGGGCGCGTCCGGCCACGACGGCGCCGCGGACGGCCGACGGCACCTCGCGATGCTTCCGGCGGAGCGCTGGGCTCCGTACGTGGTGCGCCGCCCCGCGCCGCCGCCACCCCGCGCCGTCCTCGGTCGCCAGGCGGGTTTGGACACGGCACAGCCCAGGGTCAGGCGTGTCACCTCCGGCCCGCCGCAGGCACGGTGGACGCGCACGTGGCCACCGAGAGCCGCGGGTTCAGGTCCGTCCGGCGATCGAGGACACCCCCGGCGCGGGCTGCTGACGGACCCGCGCCCGGCGACGGACCGCACAAGACGGCGGGGCAGCCGGTGCCGCGTCAGCGCAGCGGCCAGTGCGGGTCGACGGCCGCTTCGGGGTCGCCCTGGCGGCGGAGCCACTTCTCGTAGCCCGTGGCCCACTCCGCGTACCACCGCACCTGGTCGCCGTGGAGGGACCACAGCGAGGAGTCGGCTATGTGCGGATACCGCTCGGCGAGCGCGCAGGCCACCCGCACCGCCGCGAGCGCGTCCGCGCCCGCCTCGTGCGCGCCGTCGAGCACGACGCCGTACTCCCCGCAGACCGCTTCGAGGGTGCGCTTGCCCTTGCGGTAGCGGTCGACGGCGCGGTCCATCGTGTACGGATCGACGACCGGGCCGGTCTCCCGGCCCGCCGCCGCCTCCCCCAGGCGCTCGCCGAGCGGGCGCAGCCCGTGCCGCCGCAACTCCGCGGCCAGCAGGGAGAGGTCGAAGCAGGCGTTGTAGGCGACGACCGGCGCGCCGGCCGACCAGTGCGCGGCGAGGGTGTCCGCTATCTCCTCGACCACCTCGCGCGCCGGCCTGCCCAGCGCCGCGCGCTCGGTCGTGATGCCGTGCACGGCCGCGGCCTCGGCCGGGACGGGGACGCCGGGATCGGCGAGCCACTCCCGGCGGCCGATCGGCTCACCGCCCTTGGTCTCGACGACGGCCGCCGTGACGATCCTCGCCTCGGCCGGATCCGTGCCCGTGGTCTCCAGGTCGAAACCGATCAGCAGCTCCTGGTGCCACCCCATCGCGGTCCCCCTTCGTGGTGCTTCCCCCGACTGGTCCCCAGCGTCGCACGCACCACTGACAACGCCCCACCGGACCCGTGCGCCCCACAGGGCGTCATATCCCGTACAGGGGATCAGGACACAGGCCGCGAATCCACCCAAATGCTGTCGAATTCCTCGCGGTAGGTCTCGAAGAGCCCGTGCTCGGGTTCCCGGCCCTCGCGCACCACCTTGCCACCGCCGCGCAGCACCAGCACCGGCGCCTCCATGCCGCGTGCCTTGCGCAGGTACGACTGGACCACGGCGAGGCCGTCGGAGCCGTCGCCGTTGACGAGGTAGGCGGTGAAGCGCGGGGTCTCGTCGAAGACCCGGATCTCGAAGGCCGCGGTGTCCCGGAGCCGGTCCCGGACCCGGCGCATGTGCATGATGTTCATCTCGACGGACCGGCTCATCTCGCCCTTCTTGATGCCCAGTTCCCGCTCCCTGCGGCGCACGGCGCTGCTGGCGGGGTTGAGGAAGAGCAGCCGGGCGCGGCAGCCCGCCTCGGCGAGCCGGACCAGTCGCCTCCCCGAGTAGTTCTGCACGAGGAGGTTCAGACCTATGCCCACCGCGTCGAGGCGGCGGGCGCTGCCGAAGAGGTCCTCCACGGGCAGCTGGCGCTGGAGCCGCACCCGGTCGGGGTGGACGCCCACCACGTCGGCGTAGCGGTCGCCCACGATGTCCTCGACGGCGTCGACGGGCAGCCGGTCGCCCGACGGGCTGCCGGCGCCGTTGCCGCCGAGGATGGCCAGCAGCCGGGCCGAGGCCCGCTCGGCCTGGGCGAGTACGGTCTCGGAGAGCGCGCGGTTGCGGGAGACGACGTTGCGCGTCACCTCCAGCTCGTCCAGTGCCAGTTCGAGCTCGCGCCGGTCGTCGAGGTACGGCTCGAAGCACGGCCAGTGCTGGACGAGCAGCTCCCGCAGCTGAGGGAGGGTGAGGAAGCTCAGGACGTTGTCGTCGGCCGGGTCCAGCAGATAGCCCTTGCGGCGGCTCACCTCCCGGACCGCCACGGCCCGCTGGACCCACTCCTGCCCGGCCGGCCCGGCCGCGGCGACGACCCACTCGTCCTCGCCGTGCACCGGCTCGTAGACGGGCCGCAGCACGGCGGCGACGACGGCGCGCAGCCGCTGCTCCACCAGGTTCAGCCAGATGTACGCCCGGCCGGCCCGCCGGGCGCGGGTGCGGACCTCGCCCCAGGCCTCCGCGTCCCAGTCCAGGGCGGCCCCGATCTCCACGGGACGCGCCAAGGACACCGCGCCGGGTGGTGTGTCGGCCGAACCGTCAACCCCGGGATTGCCGTCCCCAGGGGGCAGCTCCAGCCCGCCCGAGCTCACCAGTGCACCGCCTTCCGCCCCCGTCCAACGATCAAGGCAGACTACTGCGCGGGCGGGAGGCGCCGCACCCGGACACGGGCGGCCCCTGGCCAACTCTCCAGCGCCGGGTGGGCGTTGCGAGCCGCCCGCGCGGCAGGAGTGAGCCGTTTCATAGCCGCCGGGGGCCCGCTCTCGCCCCGACGCGTCCCGATACGTCCCGGATGCCCCCGGCCGGCGGGCCGTGCTCCAGAACCGGCCATCGCGGGTCCGATACCGGCCGGTCACCCGGTTGGGCGAGCCGAAGAGAGCCGTGACCGCGCTCCTTTTGGGGAAGATCTGGCGAAAGGGCGGCTCGGCGGCCACGGTTGGGCGAGGATGCCGGTTCGGCTCCGCACCGGAGCCCATGGCGGATCCATGGCAGGCTCGTGCCGCCCGCGCGGAGCCCGAAGAACCGTCAGAAAAGTGGAAGAGTCGACTCATGCAGGTCTGGCCGGGACAGGCGTACCCCCTCGGCGCCACGTACGACGGCGCCGGAACCAACTTCGCGGTCTTCTCCGAGGCCGCCGAGCGGATCGAGTTGTGCCTGCTGCACGACGACGGTTCGGAGACGGCTGTGGAGCTGCGCGAGAGCGACGCGTTCGTGCGCCACGCCTATCTGCCGGGCATCATGCCGGGCCAGCGGTACGGCTTCCGGGCGCACGGCCCGTACGACCCGGGCCGCGGCCTGCGGTGCAACTCCGCCAAGCTGCTGCTCGACCCCTACGCGCGGGCGGTGAGCGGCGCCGTCGACTGGGGCGAGGCGGTCTACGGCTATCCCTTCGGGCGGCCGGAGAAGCGCAACGACATGGACTCCGCCCCGCACATGATGACCTCGGTCGTGGTCAATCCGTACTTCGACTGGGGCGACGACCGGCCGCCGCGCACCGACTACCACCGGACGGTCATCTACGAGGCCCACGTCAAGGGCCTGACGATGTGCCACCCGGCGCTGCCGGAGGAGATCCGCGGCACATACGCGGCGCTGGCCCATCCGGCCGTCATCGAGCATCTGACGGAGCTGGGGGTCACCGCCATCGAGCTGATGCCGGTCCATCAGTTCGTCAACGACCACCGGCTTTCGGACACGGGGCTCGCCAACTACTGGGGCTACAACACCATCGGCTTCTTCGCCCCGCACAACGCCTACGCCTCCTGGGGCGACCGGGGACAGCAGGTGCTGGAGTTCAAGTCGGCGGTGCGGGCGCTGCACGAGGCGGGCATCGAGGTCATCCTCGACGTGGTCTACAACCACACGGCCGAGGGCAACCACCTGGGGCCCACGCTCTCCTTCCGCGGGCTGGACAACGCCTCGTACTACCGCCTCGCGGACGACCCGCGCTACTACATGGACACCACCGGCACCGGCAATTCCCTGCTGATGCGCAGCCCGCACGTGCTCCAGCTCATCATGGACAGCCTGCGCTACTGGGTGACCGAGATGCGGGTGGACGGTTTCCGCTTCGATCTGGCGGCGACGCTCGCCCGGCAGTTCCACGAGGTGGACCGGCTGTCGTCGTTCTTCGACCTCGTGCAGCAGGACCCTGTCGTCAGCCAGGTGAAGCTGATCGCCGAGCCGTGGGACGTCGGGGAGGGCGGCTATCAGGTCGGGAACTTCCCTCCCCTGTGGGCCGAGTGGAACGGGAAATTCCGGGACACCTCCCGGGATCTGTGGCGCGGTGAGCCCGCCACCCTGGCGGAGTTCGGCTCCCGGCTGACGGGATCGTCCGACCTCTATCAGGGCGACGGCAGGCGGCCGCTGGCCTCCATCAACTTCGTCACCTGTCACGACGGCTTCACCCTGCACGACCTGGTGGCCTACAACGACAAGCACAACGAGGCCAACGGCGAGCAGAACCGGGACGGCGAGAGCCACAACCGCTCCTGGAACTGCGGGGCCGAGGGCGACACCGACGACCCCGGGGTGCTCGCCCTGCGCGAGCGGCAGATGCGGAACTTCATCGCCACCCTCCTGGTCTCCCAGGGCGTGCCGATGCTCAGCCACGGGGACGAGTTCGCGCGCACCCAGCAGGGCAACAACAACGCGTACTGCCAGGACAACGAGATCTCCTGGGTGCGCTGGCCGGACGCCTCCGACGGCTCCGGCGAGCGGGCGCGCCGGATGCTCGCCTTCACCCGCGCCATGGTCTGGCTCCGCCGCGACCACCCCGTCTTCCGGCGCCGCCGCTTCTTCCACGGCCGCCCGGTGCAGGGCACGCACGACGAGCTCTCCGACATCGCGTGGTTCACCCATGAGGGTGAGGAGATGCGGGACGAGGACTGGCACGCGTCCCACGCGAAGTCGCTGACGGTCTTCCTCAACGGCAGCGCGATCTCCGAACCCGGCCCCCGCGGCGAGCCGGTCACCGACGACTCGTTCCTGCTGATGTTCAACGCGCATGACGAACCGCTGGATTTCGTCGTGCCGGTCAACCACGGCAGACAGTGGCAGATCGTGGTCGACACGGCCCGGCCGGAGGGCGTCGCGACGGACGGGCCGAAGGTCCGCGCGGGGGACAGCCTGACGCTGACGGACCGCAGCCTGACCGTCCTGCAACGGCCCGCGTAGTCCGGGGCCGGGGCGCAGCCCGGCGACATGGCGTAGTCCGTGCGGCATGGGCCGCCGTTGTGGGTACGTACGTTCCCATGATGCGAGAGAGCGCAGCGCCGACCGCCACCTACCGGCTCCAGCTCCAGCCGGACTTCCCCTTCCGCGCCGCCGAGCGGGCGGTGCCCCGGCTCGCCGGCCTCGGGGTGTCCCATCTGCATCTGTCACCCGTGCTGGAGGCCGTGCCCGGCTCCGGGCACGGCTACGACGTCGTGGACCACTCGGCCGTACGGGCGGAGCTCGGCGGCGAGGAGGGGCTGCGCGCCCTCTCCCGCACCGCGCGGTCGCACGGGCTCGGCCTGATCCTCGACATCGTCCCCAACCACATGGCGGTGCCCACGCCCGCGCGGCTGAACGGCCCGCTGTGGGAGGTCCTGCGGGACGGACCGGCCTCCCCGTACGCGCGCTGGTTCGACATCGACTGGTCCGAGCACGGCGGCAAGGTGCTGCTGCCCGTGCTGGCCGGGCGGCTCGGCGACGAGCTGGAGCGCCTGAGGGTGGCGGACGGCGTGCTGCGGTACGGCGACCACGCCTTCCCGCTGCGGCCCGGCACCGAACGGCTGCCGCTGCCCGAGCTCCTGGACGCGCAGTGGTACCGGCCCGCCTGGTGGCGGCTGGCCCGCACCGAACTGAACTACCGGCGCTTCTTCACCGTCTCCGAGCTGATCGCCGTCCGGGTGGAGGATCCGGAGGTGTTCGCCGCCACCCACGCCAAGGTGCTGGAACTGATGCGCGACGGGGTGATCGACGGGCTCCGCGTGGACCACCCCGACGGCCTCGCGGACCCGGCCGGCTACCTCCGCCGCCTCGCCACGGCCACGGAGGGGCGGTGGACGGTCGTCGAGAAGATCCTCAGCGGTGACGAACGGCTGCCCGCCGACTGGCCCGTCGCCGGAACGACCGGCTACGACGCCCTGCGCCACCTCGACGGCCTGTTCGTCGACCCCGAGGGGGCCGCGGAGCTCGGCGCGCTCTACCGCGCGTTCACCGGCCTGCCGCCGGACCGCGGCGGCGACTGGCCCGCGACGGTGCGGCGCGCCGCCTACCGGGTGATCACCCATGAGCTCGCGGCGGAGGTCGAGCGGCTGGTGCGCACCGCCGTCCGCGTCTGCGAGAGCGCGCACCGGCTGCGCGACCACGCCCCCTGGGCCCTGCGCACCGCCCTGCGCGAGATCCTCGTCAGGCTGCCCGTCTACCGCCCCTACGCCCGCCCCGGCGGCCCCGCCGCGCCCGTCGACGCGGTGCTGCTCGACGAGGCCGCCCAGGGGGCGCGTACGGCCTTCGCCCTCCCCGAGGAGGCCCAGGTGGTCGAGGTCGTGCGGGACGCGGCGCTCGGCCGCCTCGGGGACGGACCGGACCAGCGCGACTTCTGCGCCCGGTTCGCGCAGACCGCGTCCGCCCTGCGGGCCAAGTCGGTGGAGGACACCGCCTTCTACCGCTACGCCCCGCTGCTGTCGGCCACGGAGGTCGGCGGCACGCCCGACCGGCCCGCGGTCGCCCCCGCGGACTTCCACGCCTACTGCGCCCGGCTCCAGCGCGACTGGCCCGCCACGGGCACCGTCCTGTCCACGCACGACACCAAGCGCAGCGCCGACGTGCGGGCCCGGATCGCCGCACTGAGCGAACACCCGCGCCTGTGGGCCGATCTGACGGCCCGCCTGGCCGCCGGCCCGGCGCCCGACCCGCAGGTCGCGTGGGTGGCCTGGCAGAGCGCGTTCGGGCTGGGCACCCCCGACGCCGGGCGGCTCGTCCCCGCGGTGCTCAAGAGCGTCCGGGAGGCCGCGCTGCGCACGACGTGGACCGAGCCGGACGCCGCGTACGAGGAGGCCGTGCGCGCCTACGTCACCGCGGGCCCCGGCGGCGCCCGGCACGCCGCCGTGCTCGCGCCGCTGGAGGAGGCCACCGGGCCGTCCGTGCGGGCCAACACGCTGGGCGCGGCCCTGCTGCACCTGACGATGCCGGGCGTGCCGGATCTCTACATGGGCACCGAGCGGACGTACGCCGCGCTGGTCGACCCGGACAACCGGCGCCCGCCGTCCTTCCCCGACGAGGAACCCACCGGCCTGTCCGCCGAGAAGCTGCACGTGACACGCACCGCCCTGCGGCTGCGGCGCGCGCACCCCGAATGGTTCGGCGCCGCCGCCTCGTACGACCCCCTGCCGGCCCTCGGCGAGGCCGCCGGCCACTGCACGGCCTTCGCCCGCTCCGGCGAGGCGGTCACCGCCGTCACCCGCCTCCCCGCCAGGCTGACCGCCGCGGGCGGCTGGCGGGACACGTCCCTGCAACTGCCGGGCACCGCCCCCTGGCGCGACCTGCTGACGGACCGGCTGCACGAGGGCCGGGTACCGCTGGCGGAGCTGCTGGACGACTGGCCGGTGGCCCTTCTCGTACGGGGGTGAGGGACGCGCGTGCGGTGCGTCAGCAGTGAACACTGGGGCCGGAAAAAGCGTTGGACGTGGTCATGATCACGCCTCTACCTTGCGGGGGCCGTCCATCGAAAGGGCACATATGACCGAGCTGGTCGTCCGCGCGCTCGCCGAGCACGAGACCTCTCTCTTCGCCTCTCTGCACGACCCCGGCCTCGTCGGCCGCGCCGCCTTCGGCCACACCTATGCGCCCGTCCACGAAGGCGGTGACTACCGCCCGGAGTGGACCTGGGTCGCCCTGCGCGACGGCGAGGTCGTGGCGCGTGCCGCCTGGTGGGGTGCGGCGACCGACGAGGTGCCCATGAAGCTCGACTGGTTCGACTTCGCCGAGGGCGAGGCGGAAGCGGGCGCCGAGCTGCTGCGTACGGCCCCACTGCGGTCGGAGTACAGCATCATGGTGCCGCCCGGCTGGCGCGACCGCCCGGAGATACGGGCCGCCGCCGAGGCCCGCGTCGCGGCGGCCCGGGCGGCGGGGATGCGGCCGCTGGTCGAGCGCTTCCGGTATGTGTGGACGAGCGAGTGCGGAGTGCCGGAGCGCCCCGGGCGGCTGGAGTTCCGGCCGGAGCCGGACGACGCCGTCGTGCGGGACGTGCTGCTGCGCGTCGTGGAGGGCACGCTCGACGCCCACGACCGCCGGATCCTCGACGAGTCCGGTCCGCCGGCGGCCGTCGAGGGCCTGCTCGGCTTCCTGAACTGGCTGCCCTCACCCCGCGCGTGGTGGAAGCTCGCCTTCACCCCGGACGGCGACCTGGTGGGCATCCAGATTCCCGCGCACAACCCCACCGGTCCGTGCGTGGGCTACATCGGCGTCGTGCCGGAGCAGCGCGGTCACGGCTACGCGTACGACCTGCTCGTCGAGTGCACCCACGACCTGGTGGCCGAGGGCGCGACCCGGATCGCCGCCGCGACGGACCAGGGCAACTTCCCGATGGCGGCCCAGTTCGCGAAGGCGGGCTATCCGGTCGCGCAGGAGCAGATCGACCTCGTCCCGTAGCCGGTTCCGGTCGTCCTCGCCGCCTGCGGCAGGGGAAGGCGGCCGGGGAGGAGAGGACACCTCCGCGCAACCGTGGCGCGGGACACACGGCCCGCACCGATACCGCTCGCCGCTGCCTGAGGGCACCATGGGCAGCACCGCCGTCGAGGGGAGCCGTAGTGCTGTTCGAGGTGTGGGCGCCGGAGGCCGGGCAGGTCGTGCTGTGCGCGGAGGGGCGTACGCGTGCGATGGAGCGCGATCCCGGCCGCGCCGGCTGGTGGCGGTGCGAGGCCCCGGCCGCCGGAGGGACGCGTTACGGCTTCGCCCTGGACGGCGGGCCGGTGCTGCCCGACCCCCGTTCGCGGCGCCAGCCGGACGGGCCCGACGGGCTCAGCGCCGTCGTCGACTTCGCCGCCTTCCCGGAGCCGGAGGAGTGGCCGGGCTTGCCGCTGCCCGGCGCGGTCCTCTACGAGCTGCACATCGGCACGTTCACCCGGGAGGGCACCTTCGACGCCGCCGCCGGGCGACTGCCGCATCTGGCGGACCTGGGCGTCACGCACGTGGAGCTGATGCCGGTCTGCCCCTTCCCGGGCACGCACGGCTGGGGATACGAGGGCGTGGCGCCGTGGGCGGTGCACGAGCCGTACGGCGGCCCGGCGGGGCTGCGGCGCTTCGTGGACGCGGCGCACCGGCACGGGCTCGGCGTGGTCCTCGACGTGGTGCACAACCACCTCGGGCCGTCCGGCAATCATCTGCCCGCGTTCGGCCCGTACTTCACCGACACCCACCACACGCCGTGGGGCGCGGCCGTCAACCTCGACGCGCCCGGCTCCGACGAGGTCCGCGCGTATCTGACGGGCAGCGCGCTGGCCTGGCTGCGGGACTACGGGCTCGACGGGCTGCGGCTGGACGCGGTGCACGCGCTGGCCGACACCCGGACCCCGCACTTCCTCGCCGAGCTGTCCGCCGCGGTGGACGGGCTGGGCGCGCGGCTGGGCCGGCCGCTGTTCCTGATCGCCGAGTCCGATCTCAACGACCCGGTCACCACGGCGCCGCGCGAGGCGGGCGGGCACGGGACGCACGCGCAGTGGAACGACGACTTCCACCACGCGCTGCACGCCGCGCTGACCGGCGAATCCCAGGGCTACTACGGGGACTTCGCCGCCGACCCGGCGTACGCGCTCACCAAGACGCTGACCGGAGGGTTCTTCCACGACGGCACGCTCTCCTCCTTCCGCGGCCGTCCCCACGGCCGGCCGCTGGAGCGGGGCACGGTGCCCGCGTACCGCCTCCTCGGCTACGCCCAGAACCACGACCAGATCGGCAACCGGGCGCTGGGCGACCGGCTGTCGGCCCGCCTCTCCCCCGGGCTGCTGGCCTGCGCGGCCGCGCTCGTGCTGTGCGGGCCGTTCACCCCGATGCTCTTCATGGGCGAGGAGTGGGGGGCCCGTACGCCGTGGCAGTTCTTCACCGACCACACGGATCCACAACTGGCCGAGGCCGTACGCACGGGGCGGCGGCGCGAGTTCGCCGCGCACGGCTGGGCGGCGGCCGACATCCCGGACCCCCAGGACCCGGCCACCCGCGACCGCTCCTGCCTGGACTGGACGGAGCCGGCCCGCGCCCCGCACACGGAACTGCTCGCCTGGCACCGGCGGCTGATCGCGCTGCGCCGCGACGAGCCGGCCCTGGCCCGGGCGCCGCTCGCGGCGACGGACGTCAGCGTCGCCGGTGACCTCACGACGGTGCTGCGCCGCGGGCCCCTGTGCGTCGCCGTCAACCCGACCGGAGCCCCGGCGGCGCTGCCCGTCGGGGCGGCCGAGGTGCTGGCGGCGTGGCGGCCGGTGGACCCGCCGGGTGCGGACGGCGTCCTGCGCCTGGCGCCCGAATCGGCGGCCGTGCTGCGGTACGGCCGGCCCCGCCCGCCGTCGCGGCGGGGCGAGGCCGGGGAGACGCCGGGAACAGGCGTATCCGTGCCTCGGTGAGCGCGAAGCCGGAGCGCCGGGTGCGGTGCGTCGCGCCGAGGGGACGATGAGCCACGCGCACGATGCTCAGGGCCCGGATGGGCACCCACACCTCCGACGAGGCCGTCAGAGGCGCCACCATGGCCACGTTCGTCCAGGACCTGATGAACCGGACCGAGCCGGAGGCCGCCTACTTCGGCACGACGGACGGAGGCCGCACCTGCGTGCTCGTCTTCGGCCTGGAGGACCCCTCGCGGCTGCCCGTCACGCTGGAGTCGCTCTTCCAAGGCATGGAGGCCGATGCCGAGGCGCACCCGGTGATGCTGCGACGACCTCAAGAAGGGCCTCTCGGCCCTCGGGAAGGGCTGAGCCCGGCGGAGCGGGCCACAGCGACGAGGTCCGGGGCCTCAGCTCTCCGCCGGCTCCAGCCGCAGCGAGATCGAGTTGATGCAGTAGCGCTGGTCCGTGGGCGTGGGGTAGCCCTCGCCCTCGAAGACGTGGCCCAGGTGGGAGCCGCAGCGTGCGCAGCGGACCTCGGTGCGGAGCATGCCGTGGGAGCGGTCCTCGATCAGTTCGACCGCGGAGGAGTCCTTCGGGTCGTAGAAGCTCGGCCAGCCGCAGTGGCTCGCGAACTTCTCCGTGGAGCGGAAGAGCTCCGCCCCGCAGGCCCGGCAGGAGTAGACGCCGTCCGTCGTGGTGTCGGTGTACTCACCACGGAAGGCGGGCTCCGTGCCGGCCTCACGGAGCACCTGGTACTCCGCGGGGGTCAGCTCCGCGCGCCACTGCTCGTCCGGCTTCTCGACCTCGTACGACATCTCGCCCCTCCCGGGCAGTTCGGTCAGCTCTCCAGGCGGGCCAGGATGCGCGGACCGAGGTCGGTCACATCGCCGGCGCCCATGGTGAGAACGAGATCGCCGGGCCGGGCCATTCCCGCGATCACGTCGGGCACGGCGGCCATGTCGTGCTCGGGGCGGACGTCGGCGCCCTTGGCGAGGGCCGCGTCGATGATCAGGGTGCTGGTGATGCCGGGGAGCGGGTCCTCGCGGGCGGGGTAGATGTCCAGCACGACGGAGGAGTCGGCCAGGGCCAGCGCCTCGCCCATCTCGGTGCCCAGCTCCTGGGTGCGGCTGAAGAGGTGCGGCTGGAAGACGACGAGGATGCGGGCGCCGTCGGCGGCGCCCCGGATGGCCTCCAGGTCGGCGGTCATCTCGGTCGGGTGGTGGGCGTAGGAGTCGATGACCTGCACGCCCTTCGCCTCGCCCTTGAGCTGGAGGCGGCGCTTGACGCCGGTGTACTTCCCGAGCGCGGAGGCGAGGTTGTGCAGCGGCAGGCCGAGGGCCACGCCCGCGGCGAGGGCGGCGACGGCGTTGTGCGCGTAGTGCCGGCCGGGGACGGAGACGGTGAAGGTGAGCATCTTGCCGTCGATGAGGACAGTGACCTCGCTGGTCAGACCGCGGGGGTTGACCTTGAGCACACGGACGTCGGCGTCCTCGGCCTCGCCGTAGGTGACGACCTCGATGTCATAGCGGCCGGAGACGCGCTCGGTCAGCTCGCGCGCGCCCGCCTGGTCGGCGGCGACGACGAGCGTGCCGCCCGGGCGGATCCGGCCGACGAAGGTGTCGAAGGATTCGTAGATCTCGTCCATCGACGCGTAGTTCGCGTGGTGGTCCAGCTCCACGTTGAGGATGATCGCGACCTCGGGCGCGTACTTGTGGAAGCTGCGGTCGCTCTCGTCCGCCTCCGCCACGAAGATCTCGCCCGCGCCGTGCCGGGCGTTGGAGCCCGGGGCGTCGAGGTCGCCGCCGATGGCGTACGACGGGTCGAGGCCGAGGGCGTCGAGGGAGACCGCGAGCATCGAGGTCGTGGTCGTCTTGCCGTGCGTGCCGGCGACGGCGATCGGGCGCAGGCCGTCCATCAGGGCCGCGAGCGCGTCGGAGCGGTGCACGACGGGGATGCCGCGCTCGGCGGCGGCCGCGAGCTCGGGGTTGTCGGCGCGGATGGCGCTGGAGACGACGACGCAGGTGGCGTCCTGCGCGAGGTGGTCCGCCGCGTGCCCGATGTGCACGGTGGCGCCGAGGGCGCGCAGGGCCTCGGCGGTCGCGGACTCCTTGGCGTCGCTGCCCGCGACGCGCGCGCCGCGCTGCGCGAGGATCTTCGCGATGCCCGACATGCCGGCGCCGCCGATGCCGATGAAGTGCGGTCGGTCCATCGTCGTGGGGACGGCCGGTGCCATGTGCGGTGCTCCCTGAGGTCTGGCTAGCTGAGTCTGAGGAGTGATTCTCGCACCCGCCGCCGACAGCGCGTCCCCCGGTTGCCCCATATTCGTCATACCGGGCGAATCAGGCCCTGGGCCAGGCCCGCCGCGATGGCCGCGGTGCGGCTGTCCACCCCGAGCTTGCCGTAGATGTGCACGAGGTGGGTCTTGACCGTGGCCTCGCTGATGAACAGCCGCCGGGAGATCTGCTTGTTGGCCAGGCCCTCGGCGAGCAGCCCGAGGATCTCGGCCTCCCGCGGCGAGAGGGCGGGCCGCCCCGCCCGGACGCGGCCGAGCAGGCGGGCGGCGACGGGCGGGGCCAGGACCGTCTCGCCGCGGGCGGCGGCGTGGACGGCGGCCGCCACGTCCTCGGGCGGCGCGTCCTTCAGGAGATAGCCGGTCGCCCCGGCCTCGACGGCGGCGAGGATGTCGGCGTCGGTGCTGTAGGTGGTCAGGATCAGCACGGCGGGCGGGTCGGGCAGGGCGGTGATGCGGCGGGTGGCCTCGACGCCGTGCATCCCGGCGCCCATCTGAAGGTCCATCAGGACCACGTCGGGCCGGACCCCGGCGTCGAGGAGGCGCAGCGCCTCCGCGCCGTCGCCCGCCTCGCCGACGGCGCTCACCTCGGGCAGCTCGTCGACCATGGCGCGCAGCCCGCGCCGGACGACGGGGTGGTCGTCGACCAGGAGTACGCGGATCACCGGGCACCCGCCTCCGCGGAGGCGTCCGGTACGGATGCCGGCGCGGGCAGCGTCACGGCCACGGCGGTGCCCTCGCCCGGCGCGGACTCCACCGTGAGCGTGCCGCCGAGCTCGGCGATGCGCTCGCGCATGCCGTGCAGGCCGAACGTCCTGCGTCCGTCGGCGGGGCCGTCGCCGGGGGTGAAGCCGACGCCGTCGTCGTAGACGTCGAGGGTGACCTGGCCGTCGAGGTAGGCGAGGGTCACGGCGGCGCGGTCGGCGCGCGCGTGGCGGACCACGTTGGCCAGGGCCTCCTGGGTGAGGCGCAGCAGGGCCACCTCGCTCTCGACGGGCAGCGCGCAGGGCTCGCCGTCGAGGTGGAAGGCGGCGGTGGGGAGGGCGCGCGCGGTGACGCGGCGCAGGGCCTCGGGCAGTGGCGCGTCCTCCAGGGCGGGCGGGGTGAGGGCCTGCACGAAGCGCCGGGCCTCGGCGAGGTTGTCGGACGCCGTACGGCCGACCTCGCGCATCCGGGCGCGGGCGGCGTCGGGAGCGGCGGTCTCGGCGGCGCGGGCGAGCAGGACGATGCTGGACAGGCCCTGCGCGAGAGTGTCGTGGATCTCGCGGGCGAGCCGCTGCCGTTCGGCGAGCCGCCCGGCCTCCCGCTGGGCAGCGGCCAGCTCGTCCCTGGTGCGTACGAGGTCGTCTATCAGGTGCTGCCTGTGGCGGCTCTCGCGGTAGAGCGCGGCGTAGCCGTAGGCGGTCAGGACGGCGACGGCGGCACCGGCGACCGGGCCGATCACCTTGGCGGCGGTGAGCCCGCCGGGCGCCGCCGCCTGGGCCGCCACGACCGCGCCGGTGGCGGCGGCGACGGCGGGCAGGGACCAGCGCGCGGGCAGGGCGTGCAGGAAGAGGAAGAAGAGCGGGAAGGCGACGTAGCTGAAGCCGTGGTCCATGCACAGGAGCACGAGCCACAGCGCGGTGACGGCGGTGAGCCACAGGCCGCCGCGGCGCGGGCGGGCGCTCCCCTCCCGGGGCCGTGCCCGGCGCACGGCTCCGGCGCCGTAGACGACGGCCAGCGCGATGCCGGGCGCGAGCAGCACCGCCGGCTTCGCCCCGACGGCGGCGGGGCCGAGGGCGACGGCGAGCAGCGCGTAGAAGGCGCCGTGCAGCGCGAGGGTCACCGTCCGCAGCCAGGGCGCGTCGGAGGCGGGGTGCTCGGGGTCCGTCGGCGCCGTCCCCCGCGGCGGTTCCGCGTGCGAGCGGGACGGCCTCGCGGGTGCGGGGCTGCTGGATCGGCTCACCCCATCGAGCGTACGGCTCCCTGGACGGGCCTCCGGCCGCGGGCCGTCAACCGTTCGATTGATTTCCGGGTGCGCCGGACGGATGGTGCGCGAACCGGTCCTTGCCCTGATGGCGGCGGGCGCCCGGTGCGGGAGCGTGGTGGGTGTCCTGATCAGGTCCCGGGAGGGTTCCGTTGTTCGTCGCGCTCCGTGACATCCGTTTCGCCCGAGGGCGGTTCGCCCTCATGGGCTCGGTCGTCATGCTCATCACCACGCTGGTGGTCTTTCTCTACGGCCTGACCGACGGGCTGGCCCGCGAGGCCACCTCGGCCGTCGCGGGCCTGCCCGCCGACCGGATCGTCTTCGGCGCGCCGCAGGGCGCCGAGCCGGAGGTGTCGTTCTCCGGCAGCAGCGTCGACGACGGGCAGCTCGCCGCGTGGCGCGGCGCGCCGGGGGTGACGTCCGCCGAGCCGTTCGGCGTCGCGATGACCCGGCTGACCACGGCGGGGAAGGCGACGTCGGTGAGCGCGTTCGGCGCCTCCGGGCGGCTGCTGCCGCCGCTGCTCTCCGGTGCCGCCCCCGGGGACGGCGCGGTGGCCGTCGGTGAGCGGCTGGCGCGCGCGACCGGTGTCCGGGTGGGTGACCGCGTCACCCTCGGCGCCGAGGAACTGACCGTCTCGGGCATCACCGCCGACCGGAGCCACGGGCATGCCCCCAGCGTGTGGACCACGCTCGGGGACTGGCGGCGGACGAGCCACCAGCAGCGGCCGACCGCGCTGGCCGTCAAGGGCTCCGGCGGCCCGGACGGCCCCGCCGCCCGCACCACCGAGGCCGTGAGGAAGGGGGCGGCGCTGGAGGGGATCGACGGATACGCGGCGGAGCACGGCACGCTCCAGCTGCTCCAGGGCTTCCTGTTCGTGGTGAGCGCGCTGGTGGTGGGGGCCTTCTTCACGGTGTGGACGGTGCAGCGGCGCCCCGATGTCGCGGTGCTCAAGGCGGTGGGCGCGAGCAGCGGTTATCTGGTGCGGGACGCCCTCGGGCAGGCGGCCGTCGTGCTGCTCGCCGGGGCCGCCCTGGGGGCGGCGGCGGGCGCGGGCGGCGGGGCGCTGGCCTCCGCCGCGGTGCCGTTCGAGCTGAGCGCCGCCACGGTGGCCGTGCCGGTGGGGGCGATGGTCCTGCTGGGGCTGGCCGGTTCCGCGCTCGCCGTACGCCGCATCACGTCCGTCGATCCACTGACCGCGCTGGGGGCCTCCCGATGAACCGCTCTTCCGTTCTGTCGATGGAAGCCGTGAAACTCACCTATCCGGATGGTGATCGCAGGCTGACGGCCCTCGACGACGTCTGCCTGGACGTGGCGCCCGGCGAGCTGGTGGCGGTCGCCGGGCCCTCCGGCTCGGGGAAGTCGAGCCTGCTGGCGGTGGCGGCGACCCTGCTGCGCCCTGACGCGGGCCGGGTGGTCCTGGCCGGGCGGGACACGGCCGCGATGAGCGGCAAGGAGCGTACGGCGCTGCGGCGCGAGCGGATCGGCATCGTCTTCCAGCAGGCGAATCTGCTGCCCTCCCTGACGGCCGAGGAGCAGCTGCTGGCCGTCGCGCACCTGCGGGGCGGGAGCGTGCGGGCGGCCCGGTCGCACGCCGCGGAGCTGCTGGAGTCCGTCGGTCTCGACGCGGCGAAGCGGCGCCGCCGCCCGCACCAGCTGTCCGGGGGCGAACGGCAGCGGGTGAACATCGCCCGCGCGCTGTCGGGCGGCCCGTCCGTCCTGCTGGTGGACGAGCCGACGTCGGCGCTGGATCACGAGCGGGGCGAGCGGATCGTGGAGCTGCTGGGTGAGGTGACCCGCCGGCATCGCACGGCGACGGTCCTGGTCACCCACGACCGGGCGCTGCTCGGCCGTGCGGACCGGGTGCTGTCGATGGCCGACGGGCGGCTGCGCGAGGGGTGAGCGGGCCCGGGGTCAGTGCTCTTCCGCGGCGGCCGTGTCCTCGTCGTTGTGGGCGTAGAGCTTGAGCACGGGCACGCCGACCTTGTGCCGGGCGCGGGAGGCCCAGTCCCGGTGGAAGAACTCCTCGACCAGGTGCGGGGCCGTCAGCACGATCACCTCGTCGGCGCGCGTCTGCTCGACGACGGACCGCAGCAGGTCGAGCGGGTGCCCTTCGACGAGCTGGCCGACGGCCTCGCACCCGGCGCCGCGCAGCAGCCGGAGCGAGTGTTCGAGGGCGAGCGCGGCGGGCCGCCGGGCCTCCTCCCCCTCGGGCTCGTCGGCCTCGTGGACCGCCTGCTCCAGCTCGCCGAGGGCGACGTCGTCGATGGCGCGCAGCAACCGGTCCTCGGCGCCTCTGGGCTGCATCAGGACGACGAAGGACATCTGGTCGTCGTGAAGGGTGGTGACGAAGTCGACGTCCGCGGCGGACAGCGGCTGCTCGATCATCAATACGCTCGTGAACACGGTGGGAGCCCTTCTCCTTCGTGGGCCACCGGGCCCAACAGAAACCATCCTGCGCGTGCCCCCCTGGGCCCGCCTGTTCTGATCACGTTCCCCTGCGGGTGCGTCTGACTCCATACTGCCCACCGAGAGGTAACCGGAGTGGAAAATTCCGCCGATTGTCAGATCCTTCGGTACCTCGTGAAGAGAAAACCCGCCTCCTCGAGGACCGAAGCCAGGGCGAATCGTTCCGGCACCGCCATCGGCGGCCCGTTCACAATGCGCGGCGAGGTGCCGGAAGCGACCAGCGGGGCCAGTGAGAGACACAGTTCGTCCAGTACCCCGGCGGAGGCGAACTGACCCAGCAGCAGCGGGCCGCCCTCCGTCAGCAGCCGCGTCAGGCCCCGCCCGGCCAGCACGGTCGGCACCCGGGCCGGGTCCACCCGGCGCCCCTCACCGGCCACGATCACCTCGGCGCCCGCCGCCCGCGCCGCCGCCACGCGGTCCGCGGGCGCCTCCTCGCCGGTCAGCAGGAGGGTGGGCACCAGCGGCTCGGTGAACAACGGAAGCGAGAAGTCCAGGTCGAGCCCGGCGCTCACGATCGCGATCACCGGCGCGGGCCCCTGTCCGAGCGCCGCGCGCCGCGCCGCGAAAGCCTCCCGGGCCCGTGCGGGCCGGTAGCCCTCCTGCCGTACGGTCTCCGCGCCCACGACCACGGCGTCGGCGAGCCCGCGCAGGGTGCCGAAGATCCGCATGTCGGCGTCGGAGGACAGTGGCTGCGAGCGCCCCTCGTGGTGGGCCGCGCCGTCGAGGGACGAGACCATGTTGGCCCGCAGCCAGGCGCCGGGGGCGTCGGGGTAGGCGTACGCCTCGGCGAGTTCGTCCAGATCCCAGGTGCGCTCCTCGGTCTCGGACGGCGAGGACAGCGAGGACGGGGCTGACAGGGCTGACGGGGCTGGAGGGAAGGGGAACAGGCGTCGCATAGGCCGCAGTGTGACATGCCTCGCCCTTCCGGTGGCCGGGGCGGGGCGGACAGCGACTACGCTGGACGGTTGTGTCAGCCTCCACCGCATCCACTTCCGGCGCGGCAGCTCCGGCAGCCTCGTCAGTCCCGGCCCCGGCCGACGCCTCCGGCCCGATAGCCGGGCAGGGCGCCGGTTCGCCGATCGCCCTGACCTCGCGCGCCCCGCACGTACCGGCGGACCGCCTGGTCGCCGAGATGGTGCCGCCGCCGCGCTTCGACGCGGTGCGCTTCGACACCTACATACCCGACGCCAAGCAGCCCAGCCAGGCCGAGGCCGTGCGCGTGCTCGAGGCCTTCGCCGCCGGGCTGGGCGGCGCGAGCGCGACGGGCGCCGGCCGCAAGCGCTGGTTCCGGCGCGAGGCGAAGCCCGCCGCCGACGGCCCGCGCGGCGTCTATCTCGACGGCGGCTACGGCGTCGGCAAGACCCACCTGCTGGCCTCCCTCTGGCACGCCACACCGGCCGCGCCGGAGCAGAAGGCGTTCGGCACCTTCGTGGAGCTGACCAACCTGGTCGGCGCGCTCGGCTTCCAGCAGACCGTGCAGACCCTCGGCGGGCACCGGCTGCTGTGCATCGACGAGTTCGAGCTGGACGACCCGGGCGACACGGTGCTCGTCTCCACCCTGCTGGGCAAGCTCGTGGACGCGGGCGTGGCGCTCGCCGCGACCTCCAACACGCTGCCGGGCAAGCTCGGTGAGGGCCGGTTCGCCGCCGCCGACTTCCTGCGCGAGATACAGGGCCTGTCCGCGCGCTTCCGGCCGCTGCGCATCGACGGCGAGGACTACCGCCACCGGGGCCTGCCGCAGGCGCCCGCCCCGTACAGCGACGACGTCGTCACCCGTACGGCGTACGCGACGCCGGGCGCCTCGCTCGACGACTTCCCCTCGCTGCTCGACCACCTCTCCAAGGTCCACCCGAGCCGTTACGGCGCCATGTGCGACTCGGTACAGGCGGTGTGCCTGACCGGCGTGGAGCCGGTGCCGGACCAGTCGACCGCCCTGCGGCTGGTGGTCCTCGCGGACCGGCTCTACGACCGCGAGGTGCCGGTGCTGGCCTCCGGCCGGCCGTTCGACGAGCTCTTCGGCGAGGACATGCTCAACGGCGGCTACCGCAAGAAATACTTCCGCGCGATATCCCGGCTGACCGCCCTGGCCCGCGACGCGAAGTCGCTGGCCGAGAAGGAGCGCTGACCGGCGGGCCGGAGTCCGGTCAGCCGGAGCAGGCCGTCCGCTGCGCCTCCTGCCACTCGCAGACGGGGCACAGCGTGATGCCGGGCCGGTCCGCCGGGTGCTCGGTGGGCCTGCCGCAGTGCACGCAGTCGGCGAAGCCGTCGTGCCCCTCGTCCTGGTGTGCGCTCATGCCCCCATGGTCCCCCATGCCTCACGCCCGCCGGGAGCTGAGCGCGCACGCCACGGCGACGGCCGCGGCCGTCGCCACCGCGGCGCCGGCGAGCGGCAGGAGACTGATGTGCACCGTGCCGTCGCGGGAGCCGGAGACCAGCCCCGTCACGACAGCGTTGGCGGGCGACACCCCCGCGAAGAGCACCAGGAACGCGGCGAGCACGGTGGACGGCACGGCCCACGCGGGGCTGCGCAGCAAGGGCCTG
This sequence comes from Streptomyces sp. NPDC020379, assembly GCF_044387105.1. NCBI lineage: Bacteria > Bacillati > Actinomycetota > Actinomycetes > Kitasatosporales > Streptomycetaceae > Streptomyces > Streptomyces sp. NPDC020379. Next base: position 180,051 of record NZ_JBIRVR010000014.1, on the reverse strand, counting down.
TTGCACAGGGCCCCGACGCCGGTGCCCAGGAGTGCGCACGCGACCGCGGCCACCGCCCCCTGCCCGGCCGCGGGCCACAGCGGGACGCGCACCTGGTGGTCGGAGCTGTGGGGATCGCTGATCCCGGCGACGACCGCGGTGGCGGCGAGGGCGAGCACCGTGGCGGCGGCCAGCGCGGTGAGCACCGCGGCCAGGTGCACGCGCCACGGCCCGGCCGCGGCGGCCGCGCAGTCCCGGGCGGCCGCGGGCTCGTTGGTCACGCACACCCGCACCAGCCAGGCGGCCACCGGCAGCAGGGCGGCCGAGGCGTAGCCGAAGGAGTCCAGCACCGGCTGTCCGGCCCGCACGCCGACGGCCATGAAGGCGGCGTAGAGCAGCAGCGGCGGGAGCCAGCGGTGCGAGCGCAGCAGCAGGGCGGCCTGATAGCGGAGCAGTGCGGTCATCGGACGGGCCCTCCTCGGCCGGTTCCGCGCGGGCGTTCGGGAGGCTCGGGCGTCACGGCGCGGATGTGCCAGGCGGGACGGGCGTCGAGCAGGGCCCGCAGGAGGGCGTCGGAGTGCGCGGCGGCGACGGTCAGCCGGACGCCCGCGGGCGGGGCGGGCGCCACGTCCGGCGCGCCCGGCAGGGCCGGTGGCAGCGGCGCGCCGGGCGGCCCTTCCGCCTCGACGCGGACGCGGGGGCCGCTGTCGGCGCGCTGCCGCCCCTCGACGGCGACCAGGCCCGCCGACTCCACGCGGTAGACCGCGTCCGGCTTCCCCGCCAGGCGCCGCGGGTCGTGGTCGACGAAGACGACCGTGCCCCCGGCGGCGACGCGCTCGGCGACCGCGCCGTCGAGCACGACGCGGGAGGCGCGGTCCAGCCCGGTCCACGCCTCGTCGAGGACCAGGAGCCCGGGCGCGGCGAGGAGGGCCTGGGCGACGGCGACCTTCTGGCTGGTGCCCTTGGACAGTTCGGACAGCGGGGTCCGCGCGTGTCCGCCCGCCCCGAAGCGCTCCAGCCACTCCCGGGCACCGTGCGCGGCCGCGGCGCGGTCCAGGCCGTGGACGCGGCCGAGGCCGGTGAGATAGCCGAGGGCGGTGAACGGCAGGGCCGCCGGGAACCGTTCGGGGACGTACGCCGTGCGCGGGCGGCCCGTGATCCGTCCCGCCGAGGGGGCGTCGAGGCCGGCGAACAGGCGCAGGAGCGTCGACTTGCCGCTGCCGTTGGTGCCCTCGACGCGCAGCAGCGCGCCCCGCGGCACGTCCAGATCGATGTCGCGCAGCACCCACGGGCCGCGCGCTCGGTAGCGGCGGCCGACCCCCCTGAGTCTCATGCGGTCACAGTAACGGCCTCTGCCATGCACCCATCAGGCTGCTGGCAGACTGTGCGGGTGACCAGTTCTGACACCGCTTCCGACACCGCGAACGCCGTCCCCGAGGAGCTCGGGGAGGCGGCGCGGGAGTTCGTCCTGCCGCTCGTCGTACGGATCGAGAAGGACGCTCCGCCGGACCGTACGGACGCCCTGGAGACCGCGGCGCGGGCGGTGCTCACACTGCTGTCGGACGAGCGGGCCCGGACGGTCGGCGGGACCGACGGCGAGTGGGCGCGGGCCGTGCGGGACTGGCAGGACTCCCGCATCCGCAAGGTGGTGCGGCGGGCGCGGGGCAAGGAGTGGCGCAAGGCGGCGGCGCTGCCGGGCATCACCGTGACCGGTGACCGCGCCGAGGTGCGCGTCTTCCCGCCCGTGCCGCTGGACGGCTGGCCCAAGGAGCTGGCGAGGCTCCAGGTGTCGGGCACCGAGCTGGACGAGCTCGCTCCCCCGGCGGCGCCGGGCGCCCGGGCCGCGGTGATGTGGCTGAACCCCGGCCTGGAGATGTCGGCGGGCAAGGCGATGGCGCAGGTCGGGCACGGCGCGCAGCTGACCTGGTGGATGCTGCCCGACGAGGAGCGCGAGGTCTGGCGGAAGAGCGGCTTCCCGCTCGCGGTGCGCACGGCGGGCGCGGAGCGCTGGGCGGAGCTGACGGCGAGCGGGCTGCCGGTGGTCCACGACGCCGGGTACACCGAGATCGCGCCCGGTTCCTGCACGGTGGTCGGGGACCACCCGGCCCTGCGGGGCCGCGTGAGCGACCTGTGATACTTACCGCCAGAACATCTGTTTACGGCGCCAGGGGGTAAGTACCTTGTCGAAAAGGACCTTGCGGGGCGGGACGGCTCTGGTCACCGCGAGCGCTGTCGCCGCCCTCGCCCTGGGGCTCTCGGGCTGCGACTCCAAGAGCGACGACGGCAAGAGCTCCCCCTCGTCCGCCTCCGCGCCCTCGAAGGACAAGGCGAAGAACGTCCCGGAGGCCGAGTCCGGGCCCAGCACAAAGCCCGAGGAGAAGTGGGACGGCAAGGTCCACGTCCTCGGTGACGGCTCGACCTCCGACACCGGTCCGCAGCCGGGCCGGGCGAAGGCGGAGAAGCTCAAGCCGGGCGAGAAGCCCCCGCAGTTCGTGGTGTTCTCCTGGGACGGCGCGCTGGAGGGCGACGACCACCAGCTCTCCCACTTCCGCGAGGTCGCCAAGGAGAACAACGCCCACATGACGTTCTTCCTGAGCGGCATGTATCTCCTGCCGAAGTCGAAGGCCACGCTGTACAAGCCCCCGCAGCACAAGCCCGGCGAGGCGGCGATCGACTTCGCCACCGACCCGCACATCAAGGACACCATCGAGCAGATACGCGGCGCCTGGCTGGACGGCAACGAGATAGGCACGCACTTCAACGGCCACTTCTGCGGCGCCAAGGGCGGCGGCGACTGGAGCCCGGCCGAGTGGAAGAGCGAGATCGAGCAGGCGTACTCCTTCGTGGAGAACTGGAAGACGAACACCGGCCTGAAGGACCTTCCCCCGCTGCCCTTCGACTACAAGAAGGAGCTGGTGGGCGGCCGCGCCCCCTGCCTCGAGGGGCAGAAGGCGCTGATACCGGCGGCGAAGGAGTTCGGCTGGCGGTACGACGCGAGCTCGCCCGGCGACTTCCAGATCTGGCCCTCCCGGATCCAGGGCATCTGGAACTTCCCGCTCCAGCTGCTGCCCTACCCGAAGAGCGAGAAGCAGGTCCTGTCGATGGACTTCAACTTCCTCTTCAACCAGTCCGGTGACAACACCAAGGGCGACCCCGCGAAGTACGCGGAGTGGCGGAAACTGACCCGCGACGGCTATCTGTACGGCTTCGAGCGGGTCTACAACGGCAGCCGGGCGCCGCTGTTCGTGGGCAACCACTTCGAGGACTGGAACGGCGGCATATACATGAAGGCCGTCGAGGACGTCGTGAAGTCGGTCTGCAAGCGGGACGGCGTCCGCTGTGTGTCGTTCAAGGAGCTCGCCGACTGGCTGGACGCGCAGGACCCGAAGGTGCTGGCGAAGCTGCGCGGACTGGACCCGGCGCAGGCTCCGGACTGGGCGACGTTCACCAAATAGGCATATGCCCCGCGGTGCGGCGCCGGGCCCGAAGGCCCGGCGCCGCACCGTGTCTCAGCCCTTCCGCGCCTTGGTGTACGCCGACCAGATGTCGATCGGATAGGTGCTGCCGACCGCGGACTTCGCGGCGCCGCCGAGCCCGTCCAGCGGGAGCAGCTCCTGCGTCTTCGGGTCGATGCGGCAGAGCGAGACGGCGGTCGAGAGCTTGCCCTGGTAACCGACGTACCAGGCCGACTTGTTCGTCGCCTCCGTGCCGGTCTTGCCCGCCGAGCCGGGGGCGACCGCCCCGGCCGCGCTCGCGCTGCCCTTGCTGACGGCGTCGTGCAGCGCGTCGTCCACGGCCGCCGCGACGCGCTGCGGCAGCACCCGCTCGGCCGTCGGCTTCTCCACGGTCACGGGGTTGCCGTTGCGGCTCAGCTTGTCCACGGAGTAGGGCTCGCTGTGCATGCCCCGGGCGGCGAACGTGCCGTACGCGCCTGCCATCCGGATGGCGCTGGGCGTGGTGTTGCCCAGCGAGAAGGCGGGCACCTTGGTGCCGAGGCTGTCGGCGAGCAGGCCGGTCCGCACCGCGGTGCTGCCGACGCGGTCCAGGCCCACGTCCATGCCCAGCTGCATCATCGGGGCGTTGACGGACTGGGCGACGGCGTCCCGCAGGCTGATCTTCCCCCATGACTTGCCCCCGTCGTTCGTGCTCTTGACGATCTTTCCGGAGCGGTCCCAGTAAGGGCCTTCGGGGGTCATGAGGCTCACCTGGTTGTCGCCGTCGTAGACGGTGGAGGGGGAGACCTGGGTGCGGGGCTTGCCGCGTTCGCGCTGGATGCCGTCGCCGAGCGCGGCCGCGTAGACGAAGGGCGTGAAGGCGGTGCCCGCGGGGACGACGGAGGAGTTGGCGTCGTTGAACCCCTGCTTGAGGTAGCCCGGGCCGCCGTGCAGGGCCACGACGCGCCCGTCGGTGGTGACCGAGGCCGCTCCGATGCGCACGTCCTTGTCGGCGCCCCGCTTCTCCGGGTCGAGCTTGCCCGTCACCTCCTGGACGGCCTTGTCGAGCGCGTCCACCTTCGGCTTCTCGAAGGTGGTGCGGATCTGGTAGCCGCCGAGGTCGAAGTCGTGGTCGCTGACCTCGGTGTGGGCGCTGACGTACGCCCGCGCCGTCTCCACGAGATAGCCGGTCTGCCCGGTCAGCCCGGCGGGCTTCGGCGGGGCCTGCGGCTCGGGGAAGGTGGTGTAGCGGGCCCGCTCCTCCTTGGAGAGCTTGCCGATGGTGACCATCCGGTCGAGGATCCACTTCCAGCGGTCGACGGCGCGCGCGTGGTTCTTGGCGCCCAGCGACGGGTCGTAGAGCCCGGCGCCCTTGAGCAGCGAGGCGAGGAAGGCCCCCTCGCTCGCGTTGAGCTGGGAGACGTCCTTGCCGTAGTAGGCGTGCGCGGCGCGCTGGATGCCGTAGGTGCCGCGGCCGAACCAGCTGGTGTTGAGGTAGCCCTCCAGGATGTCGTCCTTGGACATCCTGTTGTCCAGCTTGATGGCGATGAACATCTCGGTGAGCTTGCGGGAGAAGGTCTGCCGCTGGTTGAGATAGGCGTTCTTGACGTACTGCTGGGTGATCGTGGATCCGCCCTGGGTGCTGCCGCCCGTCACCATCTTGGAGACCGCGCGCGTCATCCCGCTCACGGAGATGCCGCTGTCGGAGTAGAAGGTCTCGTTCTCCGCCGCGAGCGCGGCCCACCGCACCGGCTCGGGGATCTTCCGCAGATCGGTGTCCTGCCGGTTGACCTCGCCGGTGCGGGCCATCTCCGTGCCGTCGGCCCAGTAGTAGACGTTGTCCTGCTGGGTGGCGAAGGCATTGAGGTCGGCGGGTATGTCGGTGCGGATGTACATGATCGCCACGAGAGCGGTGAGCAGCCCTCCGGCGGAGAGGAAGAGCCCCAGGCTCTGGCGCCACGACGGCACCCAGCGCCGGAAGCCCTGCCGCCCCGGGCGCGGATAGGCCGGACGCAGCCTGCGCTTGCGGGGGGCGGCGCGTCTCCGGCGGGACGGGGCGGCGTGGTTCCGGGCGTGCGCCCCTTTTCGTCGTTCGAACACCGCTCGACCCTACGACCTGTCGGGCGCCGGAGGCACGAAGGATGTCCGTGGATTCCGAAACAGGCGGCCTGTTCGGGTACCGTAACGTTTCTACACCCTTGTAAAAGCAGTGGATCTTGGGCCTCCGTCCCGCGCGGCGTGACCGCGCGGCGTCTTACGGAGCGGCAGCCCCGGGAACAGCAGAAGGAAACGCCACCCGCATGGAAACAGCCACACCGACCTCTGTGGTGCACCGCGGCCGCCGCCGCGCGAACGGAGCGCTGGAGGGCGAGGTGCTCGCCGCGTTGCAGCGCGCCGAGGGGCCGCTGACCCCCCGCGAGGTCCAGAGCCGGCTGGCCGGTGAGCTGACGTACAGCACGGTGGTGACGATCCTGTCCCGGCTGCACGGCAAGGAGGTGCTCTCGCGCACGCCGCGGGGACGGGCCTACGCCTATGCCCCGGTGGCCGACGAGGCCGGGCTCGCGGCGCGGCGCATGCGCAGGATCCTGGACGGCCTCGCCGACCGCGAGGTCGTGCTGACGCGCTTCGTGGCGGAGCTGCCGCCCTCCGACGAGGCGCTGCTGCGCTCGCTCTTCACGAGCTCCTTCCCCGCCGTGCGCTGACCCCTCAGCCGCGCCCGCGCCGGCGCAGCAGGACCCCCGTCACGCCCGCGGCGGCGACGGCCGCCCCCAGCACCACGCCGATCGGCACCCCTGATCTCGGCGCCGGCGCGGCCGGCGCGGCGGCGGCCTGCGGGCCCGGCTCCCCCGCCGTCACCGGCGTCATCGCCGCGTCCTCCGTCCGCACCGAGCCGTCCTTGTCGAGCAGCACCCGCCGCTCGTGCGGATGCGCGAAGTCGAAAAGGTTGAGCAGCGACCCGGCCCGGGTGTCGAAGGACGCGCCACCGATGGGGGCGGTGTGCCAGTTCCACTCCACGAACTTCAGCACCGAGGTCTGCTCGGTCGGCGTGTGGTCGACGGTGTTGACCTTGCTGTACGGCGAGATCACCAGCAGCGGCTGCCGGGGGCCGGGCCCGCAGCGGTCGGCGAAGCCCCCGGCGGGGGCGGGCCCCTTCCGGCAGGCCGGACCGTCGACGGCGCGCCCCCTGGGGCCCTTGCCGCGGTCGAGGGAGCCGTTCAGGGGCTTGGCGTAGGCGTGGTCGTACCAGCCGTCGGAGTCGTCATAGGCAATCACGACGGCGGTGTTCCGCCACTCCGGCGCGCTCTGGATCTTGTTGATCCACTCCACCAGGAAGTGCTGCTCGTCGAGGGGGCCGGAGTATCCGGCGTGGCCGTCCTGGTAGGCCGGGGCCTTCAGGAAGCTCACCGCGGGCAGCCGTCCGGCGCGCAGGGCGGCGTCGAAGTCGGCCAGGTCGTACTGGTGGTTGGCCGGCCCGTCGTGGCCGATCTCGGCGACGGAGCGCGGCGGCAGGTGGTGCGGGTTCGCCGTCGACTCGTAGAACTGGAACGGCTCGTGGTGCGGGCTGTAGTCGACGACCCGCGCGCCGCCGGCGTTGGTGTGGGTGCTGCCGGAGCACTTCGCGTAGTGGCCACGGCGGCCGTCCCAGGCGGTGCTCGGCCGGAAGCCGCCCTGGAACCAGCCCCAGGACACGCCTTCCTCGCCGAGCCGGTCGCCGATGTTGGGCCCCTGGAGGGCGGCCAGGGCGCCACGGCCGGTGTGGTCGTTGCCCGAGCAGTCGTCGTACGCCGGGTCCGGGTCGTTGATGATCGTGCCGACGCCGTCGGCGCCGGGCGAGGCCACGGCGTACGGGTCGGGCTTCGGCGTGCGCCGCGGGTGCTCGGTGCCGGACGCGGGGTCCATGGAGACCACGCCGTGGGTCTGGCCGGAGACGAGGTTGATCGCGCCGGGCGTGGACGGGCCGTAGGTGGTGCCGAAGGAGCGGTCGCTCATGCTGAAGTGCTGGGCGTAGTTCCACAGCGCGGTGACGGTGTTGCCGTCGTAATAGTCCATGACGAGGCCGGGCTCGCCGTAGAGCTTGCCCGAGCACTTGCCGGAGTCGGTGTTCTGGACGTAGCGGTCGGCCCTTCCGGCGGCGGCCGCGTACTGCTCGGGGCTGTAGGAGTGGTTCTGGTCGCAGGTCATCGCCTGCCGCGGGCCGAGCCGCTTCGGCGGGTACTGGTTGGGGTTCTTCGCGAGCAGGCCCGCGGTGCGCAGATTGTCCACGCGGGGTGTGTCGCCGGCGGGGGTGAAGCGGGTGCCGTCGGTGTCGGCGGCCTTGGGGTAGGTGGCGAAGTAGTGGTCGAAGGAGACGTTCTCGTCGAAGACGACCACCAGGTGCTCGACGGGCGAGGCGGTGTCCGCCGCCCGCGAGGGGGTGGCCGGTGCCATGGCCAGCGCGGCGGCGCCGAGCGCGGCGACGAGGCCGGGGCAGCGGGTGACTGTGCCGTCATGGGCGTTACGGAGCATGTGCGGTCCCACTCTCGTCCATCAAGGCGCGGCCGTAGAAGTCCGCGCCGTCGCGCACCCCGGGCAGCGCGAAGAAATAGCCGCCGCCGAACGGGGTGACGTAGTCGGTCAGCGGCTCGCCCGCCAGGCTCCGCTGCACGGCGGCGAACTGCCGCTCCGGGTCCTGCTGGTAGCAGCAGAAGAGCAGCCCCATGTCGAGGTTGCCGTTGCGGTCCGTCCCCCGGTCGTAGTTGTAGGAGCGGCGCAGGATGCGCCGGGACTCCGCCTCGGGGGTGCGCGGGCCGGCCAGCCGGATGTGGCTGTCCAGCGGGATCACCTCGCCCTTGGGGTCGAGGGCGTAGCGCGGCGCGTCCGACTCCCTGTCGCCGTCCAGCGGAGCGCCGGTGTCGCGGTCGCGGCCGAGGATCCGCTGCTGCTCGGTGAGGGAGACGCGGTCCCAGAACTCGACCAGCATCCGGATCAGGCGCACCACCTGATAGCTGCCGCCGGTCGCCCAGCGGGGCTCGCCGCTGTGCGCACCGGTCCACACGAGCCGGTCCATCAGGCGGGTGTCGCGTGGGTCGGGGTTGGCGGTGCCGTCCTTGAAGCCGAAGAGGTTGCGGGGGGTGCCGGAGGGGCGGGGCGGGGCGGTGAAGCCGTCGGTCCGCCAGCGGATCTGGAGGGCGCCGCGCGTGTGCCGGGTCAGGTCGCGCAGGGCGTGCAGCACGGTGTCGGTGCTGTCGGCGCAGAGCTGGACGCTGAGGTCGCCGTGGCACCAGGCCGGGTCGAGGTCGTCGTCCGGGAACGCCGGCATGGTCCGCAGCCGGCGCGGTGCGCTGCCGGACAGCCCGAAGCGGTCGTCGAAGAGCGAGGAGCCGACGGCCACGGTCACCCGGAGCCCGCCGTCGGCGGGCACGCTCGGGCCGAGGAGCCCGGAGTCGGAGGGCGGGCCGGTGATGCCGACCGGGGGCGGGGTGCCGCCGGCCGTCAGGAAGCGGGCGCGCGCGGTGAGCGTGCGCAGCAGGTCGGTGAGCTCGCCCCGGCCGTCGGCGGTGACGTCGAAGGCGACGAAGGCGGTGCTCCGGGCGGGCGGGGTGAGCACGGCCACCTGGTGGGTGCCGTGGAAGCCGGCGTACGGCTCGGGGGGCGCGGCACCGGTGGTGGCACCGGCCGGGAACCGCCTCGGGCCGCCGCCCCGTTCGAGCACGCTCCCGGCCATCGCCCCGCCGAGCCCCAGGGCGGCTCCCCGCAGGAGGCCGCGCCGCGGTGGCCACGTCATGGTGCCCTCCGGGGTTCGCAGAGGGTCGCGACGGGGGCCAGGCGTTCCACGAGGTCGGCGACGGCGGCGTCGACGCGTTCGCGGTCGGCGCGGGAGAGCCGGGCGAGCGGGGTCCAGCGGGGGTGGCCGGGACGGGGGCCCTGGCGGTCCAGCAGGGCGGCGGTGCGGGCCAGGTGCCGGTCCAGACCGGCGAGGCCGGGGTGGCGGCCGCGCAGGAGCGGCCGGAGGCGGTCGAGGACGGCGCGGGTGCCGTCGAGGCCGGCGCGCGCGGTGGCGAGGTTCGTGCCGCTGCCGTGGTCGGTGCGGCCGGTCAGCTCGTGCTCCAGGGTGTCCTCCAGGATCTCGTGGGCGCGCAGGCCGAGTTCGGCGGGGTCCAGGCGCGTCCGGTCCCAGGTGTCGCGCAGCGCGCGGACGTCGGTGGCGAGGCGGCGCGCGGCGCGGCGCAGGGCGGGTCCGCGCTCGCCGTGCCACAGGCCGTGCTCGACGCGGTGAAAGCCGGTGAACTCCGGGTCGCGCACGCCGCCCGGGAGTCCGGCGGCGGTGCGGTCGACCGCGCGGCCCGCGTCACCGAAGGCGCCGTACGCGCCGCCCAGCCGCGCGTAGTCGAGGTGGGCCGGCAGCCAGGCCGCGCGGGCGGCGGCCCGGTCGCCGCGCTCGACGGCCGCCCGCAGGGTGTCCGTCGCGGTCACGAGCCCGGCCATCCGCTCGCTCACCCACCGCTGGTAGTCCTGGGCGGCCGGGATCAGGTCCTCGCTCGTGACGGGGACGGCCGCGGGCCCGCCGCCGCTCCCCCGGGCGGGCCCGGCGATCCGCACGGTGGGGCCGGTGACGGCGTCCGCGTCGTCGGGCAGGCAGACGAAGGCGTACGCACCGGGGCCGAGCCGGGCGCGCAACGCCCTGTGCGTACCGGGCGCGAGGTCCTCGGCCTCGGCGTGGACGGCGCCGGTACGGTCCACGAGGCGGGCCTCGGTCGCGGTGCCGGAGATGTTGTGCAGGACGAAGGTCTGGGCGCCGGGGCGGGGCCGGGGCCAGGCGGTGCCGCAGGCGCCGGGCGAGATCTCGATGAGGACGGGGGGCCGCGGCGGACGGGCGACCGACGGCGCGGCGACGGCGAGCACGGCGACGGCGGCGAAGGCCAGGCCGGTCAGGCGCCGCTTCCTGGACTTCCGCGGCGGGGCACCGGGGGCGGGGGTGACGGCTGGGCAACTCCCGGGGAAGGGTGCGGACTTGAGAGCCGGGCTCCCGGCGGCGGGAGGCGGCAGGCCCGCGTCGCGCCCGGCGGCGCTCACCTCTGGCGGCGCCACCCCGACACCAGCGGCGGGCCTGACGGCCAGGCACCCGGTCGCGAGAGACGGCGGGCCCACGGCGCAGCCGGCGGATCTCGTCGCCGGCTGCCCGGAGGGCGGCATCGCTCCCGCGTCAGCGCCGCGCCCAGCCACTGGACGCGGCAGGCCCGCGTCACCCCGTCTCACCCCCCGCAGCGCCACCCCCGCCTCACCGCCACCGCGTCCGTCGGGCGTTCGAGGATGGTCCGGGCCCGGTTCTGGCACTGCGACGGCTCCCTACGGCAGGCGGACGGTTCGAGCGCGCACGTCCTGGCCATGCTGGCACCGGGGCGCCCGCCGACGGCGGGTCACCGCACCGCGCGCCCCGAAAGAGGCCGAGGATTCACCCGGGCGGTGACTCTCACGCCCACAGCCAGACGCGGCGGTTGCGGGCCACCGTGTGGACGCGGTCGGCGCGGCGGGGGTGCAGCACCCCGCCGCCGGCGCCGAGCGTGGCCGCCGCCGGGTCCTCCAGCACCAGCACGTCCTCCAGCGACGGGTCCACCTCCACGCGCTCGGCTCCCACGAACACCAGGACCGGCCGCACCTGGACGAGGAAGCCGCAGCCCTTCGTCAGGACGAGCGAGGCCCGTGCGCAGTCGTGCCGGATCTCGCGGACGTACGGGAGCGGGCGGCGTTCGCGGGACATGCGGACCGAGGTCTCGCCGACTTGGACGCGGGCCCTGGGCGCGGCCTTGGAGGCGACGCCGAAGACCCCGCCGGGGCCGATGAGGAGGTGCGCTATGACGGCGTCGCCGGGCAGGACGATCGAGTGGACCACGTCCCAGCCGCCCGCCGTCAGCTCGTCCAGGGCCGTGCCCACGGTCTGTTCGGCCGCGAGCGCGCGCCGCCAGCCGTCCTCGGCCGGGCGCCGGCCGAGGCAGCGGGCGAGCGCCAGGGCCACGCGGCCGGTGCCGGAGGCGTCGAGCCGGGCGCGGAGCGTCTCGCCGGGCCGGTTGGGGGCGAGGTCGTCGTCCGGGGGCAGGAACAGCCGCTCCGGGTCGTATGCCTTCCCGTTGGCGCTCGCCTTCCTGCCAGAGTTCCCGCCCGGCCGCTCACGCACGACCACCACCCCCCACCCGCCATATTGCCGCAGATGCGGGGGAACCAACCCGATCGGCCGTCCGTTTGAAGCGGTGAGGCCCCGCGACATCCCCCCGATCGCGGGGCCTCACCAGTGCCCGGGGCCGCGTGCGAGCAGGGCGCGGAACAGGTCAACGTACCAACGGCCCCACCCGCCACGGGCAGCCTCGCCCCCGCAGTGACGCAGACCACATATGCGGCCCGGATCCGGGGAAGCGGGTGAAGGCGCAGGCCAGACCCCGGTTCGGGGGCGGCTCCCGGCGGCCGGGCTCGCGGAAGTCCCTTGCCGATCAGCGCGCAGGGCCTACGGTGCGGTGCCGCACGAGGAGGCATCATGCGATCGTTCACCGGCACCGGCCTGGTCGTCACCGCGCTCACCGCGACCCTCGCCGCGCTGCTCTTCCCGCTCTGGTCCTACCGCGACCGCACCGGCACCGGGGCCGTCGACCTCACCGCGGGGTCCGTGGCCACGCCGTACGGGCCGCTGTCCGCGCTCGACCGCGACTTCGTCGACCGCGTCCGGCAGGCCGGTCTCTGGGAGCTGCCCGCCGGGCAGCAGGCCGAGGAGCGCGGCACCACGGACGCCGTGCGGCGGGCGGGCGAGCACCTCGTCGAGGGCCACACCGCGCTCGACCGGCACGTCCGCGACGTCGCGGCCCGGCTGGGCCTGGACCTGCCGAGCCAGCCCAGCGCCCAGCAGCGGCAGTGGCTGACCCGGCTCGGCGCGGCGCGGGGCGGCCGTTACGACCGGGAGTTCACCAACATCCTGCGGCTCGCGCACGGCACGGTCTTCACGGTCGTCGCCCAGGTGCGGGCCACCACCCGCAACGCGGCGGTGCGGGAGCTCGCCGACGACGCGAACACCACGGTCCTCGACCACATGAAGGTGCTGGAGGACACGGGCCTGGTCGACTTCGACGGCATCGCGGCCGGCACAAAGCTCCGGCAGCCGCCCCCGCCGACCGCCGTCCCGTCGGGCATCCGCGCGCCGAGCGCCTTCCCGCTCCCTCCGGCCGCCACCCGGTCCGAGCCGTCCCCGGGCGCCACCACGCCCTCCGCGACCCCCTCATCCCCCCAGCCCCCGGAGAAATGAGTTCCCATGCCCGTACGTCACCGGCGCCGGCTCGGCGCCAAGCACCTCGTCCTCATCGCGTTACTCGCGCTGCTCGGCTCGGCCGGCACCTTCGTCGCCGTCACGGGCAGCGCCTCCGCCCACCCCGACCCCTCGTCCGGCGCGGCGTCGCCCGACGGCGGTCACGCCCACGCGGGCCCGTCCGCCGCGGACTTCGCCGACATCCGCGCCGCGCGGCCCGGCCCCCGCGACCCGCGGAGCGGGCCGGACGCCTCCACCGGCTCCTTCACCACCCGCTGCGGGCGCAACGAGAACGGCCACCGCAACCCCGACAACTTCATCGTCACCCCGGGCGTCACCAACGGCGCCCACCACCTGCACGACTACGTCGGCAACCGCTCGACCGACGCCTTCTCCACCGACGACTCGCTGCGCGCGGCGGGCACCACGTGCTCGCAGGGCGACAAGTCGGCGTACTTCTGGCCAGTCCTGCGCGTCCTTTCCCGGCGCGCCGAGGGGCACGGGGCGGCCGACCGGGCCAACCCCGGCCGCGTCCTCACCGCCGACAGCGTCGCGCTCACCTTCCGTGGCAATCCGGCCGCCCGCGTCACCGCGATGCCCGACGCGCTGCGGGTGATCACCGGCGACGCGAAGGCCCTCACGAACGGGACGGCGAACGCCCGTGCGCGGTGGACGTGCACGGGCTTCACCGACCGCGCCTTCACGGACCGGTATCCGCTGTGCCCGTCCGGCAGCCGGGTCATGCGGCTGCTGGACTTCCCCAGCTGCTGGGACGGCCAGAACACCGACAGCGCCGACCACCGCTCGCACATCGGCTTCCCGGACGCCGCGACGGGCCGCTGCCCGCGCGGCCGCACGCCCGTGCCGCAGCTGCGGATGACGCTGACCTACAGCGTGCCGCCGGGCCCGGTCTTCGCGGTCGACAGCTTCCCCGAGGAGCTGCGCGAACCGGTCACGGACCACGCCGACTTCGAGAACGTGATGCCGCGCGCCCTCATGGCGGCCGCCGTGCGGTGCATCAACACCGGCCGCCGCTGCGGCTGAGCGGCTCGGCGGCGGTGCCGGCCGTATCCGGACGGAACAGCTGTCCGGATGCCGGTCCGACCGATGGCGGGATCACGGGACGGTCGAGTACACATCCTGTATGTGGGTCCTCCTCCTGCTCGTCGCCTGGGCCGCGGCCCTGCTCACCTGCGGCCGTCTCTGTCTGGCCGCGGCCGCCGCCGGGCAGGCCCCGGAGCCCGCCCCGGGCGGCGTCCGGCTCCGGACGCTGACGCTCTACGAGGCGGCGTTCCTTGCCGGCGGCCCGGGCCGGGTCACCGACCTCGCGCTGGTCACGATGGGCCGGCAGCGCCGGCTGCTGCTGGCCCGCACCGGCTGGGCGACGGTCGTCGACCCGGTGGGCCGTGACGAGCTGGAGCGCTCGGTGATCACCGCCATAGGGCCGGAGGGCCAGTCGCCGGTGCCCGAGGTGCGCGTCGCGCACGCCGCCGCCGACGCCGTGCGGGCGCTGGCCGACCGGCTGACCGCCGCCGGGCTCGCGGTGCCCGCCCCGGCCCGTACGCACATGTCCGCGGCGGTGCGGCAGGTCCGCGGGGCCTGCCTGCTGATCCTGGTGACCGGCGCGACGGCGGTGCTGCTGGCCGCGCCGGGGGCGGACCAGGGGCAGGTGGCGGCCTGGTTCTCGCTCCCGCTGCTGCTCACGGGCACCTGCCTCGCGATCGCCCGGATCGAGATCCACCCCTGTACGAGCTGGGCCTCGCCCGCGGGGCAGGAGCTGCTGGGCCACCTCTCCGGCGGGCTGCCCCGCCGGAGGCTGCTCCCCTCCCGCGCGGCGGCCGGTGCCGCGGGCGACGACACGGGCCTGCTCACCGCGCTCGCCATCAAGGGCCGCAAGACGCTCACCGACCCCGAGCTGCGCGCCGCCCTCGCCGAAACCCTGCGCGACCACCGTTACTGACGGACCGTCGGACCGACGGCCGCCGCTGAGCCCATCGTGCCCAATGCGCCCGACACCGGGCGTGGGTGCTGTACTTCACCCACCACCGAATCAATTATCCCTTTTGTCGGATTAGCACCGCGAAGGGATGGCCAGTGAGATCAGCAGCCTTGTACGGAGCCCTCGGATCCCTGGTCCTCACCGCGCTCACCGCGGCCCCCGCACCGGCCCACGGCCCCGGCGAGGCGTGGCCGCCGGGCGGCCGCGCCGAGGCCCGCGGGGTGGAGCTCGCCGCCCGGCAGGCCGCCGCGCGGGGCATCCGCTTCGGCGCCTGCCCCGCCTCCGAGCAGCTGCCCGCGCCCGTGCAGTGCGGCATCGTCTCCGTCCCCCTGGACTACGCCCGCCCCGGCGGCAAGCACATCGGCATCACCGTCAGCCGCGCCCGCTCGCTGGGCACCCGCTCCCAGCACCAGGGCGCGCTCCTCTACAACCCCGGCGGACCGGGCGGGTCCGGCATGTTCTTCCCACTGCTCACCGCCGTCAAGCAGTGGCAGAGCACGGCCAGGGCCTACGACTTCGTGGGCTACGCGCCCCGCGGCGTCGCCCGCTCGGCACCGCTGTCCTGTGCCGACCCGGCGAGCTTCACCAAGGCCCCCAGCCCGGCCGAGGAGCATCCCACGGCCGCGTTCAAACGACAGCGGATCGCCGAGGCCAGGGCGTACGCGCAGGGCTGCGCGCGCAGGGCCGGGCAGGACCTGCCGTACTACAACAGCCTCAACAACGCCCGCGACCTGGACGTCCTGCGCGCGGCACTCGGCGAGAAGAAGCTCAACTACATGGGGGCGTCGTACGGCACGTATTTCGGCGCGCTCTACGCCACGCTCTTCCCCGGTCACGCGCGCCGGATGGTCTTCGACAGCGTGGTCGACCCCACCCGGAGCAAGATCTGGTACGACAGCAACCTCACCCAGTCCGCCGCCTTCGAGCGGCGCTGGGGCGACTGGCGCCGCTGGGTGGCCAAGCACGACGCGGTCTATCACCTGGGGCGCACGCCGCAGCAGGTGGCCGCGGCCTACGAGCGGGCCCGGCAGCGGCTCACCCGGCGGGCCGCCGGCGGCAAGGTCGGCCCCGGCGAGCTGCACGCGGCCTTCCTCCAGGTCGGCTACAGCGACAGTCACTGGGCCCGGAGCGCGGACGCGCTGTCGGCGTATCTGCGCGGTGACGACCGGGCGTTGCGCACCCTCGCGACGCCCGACCCGGCGGCCGCGCGGGCGAGCGAGAACTCCAACGCCGTCTACACCGCCGTCGAGTGCAACGACGCGGCCTGGCCGCGCTCCTGGTCGGTGTGGGACCGGGACAACACCCGGCTCGCCCGCCGGGCGCCGTTCGAGACCTGGCAGAACGCCTGGATGAACCTGCCGTGCGCCTTCTGGACCGCGCACCAGCAGCGCGCCCTCGACGTCGGGGCGGCACCGCGCGCGCTGCCGCCGACGCTGCTGCTGGCCGCCGAGCGGGACGCCGCGACGCCGTACGAGGGCGCGGTGGAGCTGCACCGGAGGCTGCCGGGCTCGTCCCTGGTGACCGAGCGGGGCGCGGGCACGCACGGGATCGCGTACGGGCCGAACGCGTGCGTCAACCGGCACGTGGAGCGCTACCTGCTCACCGGCCAGGTGCCGGGCCGGCACGCCTACTGCGGACCCCGCCAGGAGCCGGCGGCGACGACGGGCGCGAAGACGGCGCCCGGCCTGGCCGGCTAGCTCCGGGAACCGGGCGGGCCGCGAGGCCCGCCCGGCCCGCGCTACGCCAGGTCGGCGACGAGCTCCGCGACCGCCTTGCGGCGGCCCGTGTAGAACGGGACCTCTTCGCGGACGTGCATGCGGGCCTCGGAGGCGCGCAGGTGGCGCATGAGGTCGACGATGCGGTAGAGGTCGTTCGCCTCGAAGGCGAGGATCCACTCGTAGTCGCCCAGCGAGAAGGACGCCACCGTGTTGGCCCGGACGTCGGGGTAGCCGCGCGCCATCTTGCCGTGGTCCGCGAGCATGCGGCGGCGGTCCTCGTCGGGCAGCAGGTACCAGTCGTAGCTGCGGACGAAGGGGTAGACGCTGACGTAGTCGCGCGGCGTCTCGTCGGCGAGGAACGCCGGGATGTGCGACTTGTTGAACTCCGCCGGGCGGTGCAGCGCCATGTTCGACCACACCGGCTCCAGGGTGCGGCCGAACTTCGTGCGACGGAAGCGGTTGTACGCGTCCTGGAGGGCGTCCGAGGTCTCGGAGTGCCACCAGATCATCACGTCGGCGTCGGCCCGCAGGCCCGAGAGGTCGTACGTGCCACGGACGGTGACGTCCTTCTCGGCGAGCTGCGCGAACAGCTCCTCCACCTCGTCGGCGTAGCCGGAGCGGTCCTGGGGCAGGACGTCGCGGAGCTTGAACACGGACCAGAGGGTGTAGCGGATGACCTCGTTGAGGTCCTTCGCCTTCTTGCCGGCGTTCTGGATCTTCTCGGGGGCGTCAGTCATGTCCCTATTGTCACTCGCCGCTTCCGGCGCCCGGGACCAGGGGGGTCAGGGCCGCCAGGATCTCGTCGGCGGCCCGGTGCGCGCTGGACACGCAGGCCGGGATGCCGACCCCGTCGTAGGCGGCGCCGCACACCCGCAGGCCCGGCACGGCACCCACGTGATCACGGATCCGGGCGACGCGGCCGAGGTGCCCGACGGGGTACTGCGGCAGGCCACCGGTCCACCGGTCGACGCGGGTCTCCAGCGGGGCCGCCGCCAGGCCGACCGCGTCCTTGAGGTCCTTCAGCGACATCGCGACCAGCTCGGAGTCCTCGCGCTCCAGGTCCGCCTCGTCCCCGAACCGCCCGATCGAGGTGCGCAGCACGAACGTGTCCGGGCCGGCGTCCGCGATCCAGCCCCACTTGTTGCTCGCGAAGGTGGACGCCTTGATCTTCCGGCCGTCGACCGGCGGCACGAGGAAGCCGCTGCCCTGGGGCAGCCCGGCGGTGTCGGAGCGGCGGAAGGCCATGGTGACCAGGGCCATCGAGGCGTACTCCACGGTCGCGAGCTCCGCCGCCGCGGCCCCCGCCGTGCCGTCCAGGAGGCGGGCCGCGGCGCCCGCCGGGGTGGCGACGACGACCGCGTCGGCCGTCAGCCGCCCGGCGCCCAAGGCGACCCACCAGCCGTCGGCGTCGCGGCCGATCGCGGTCACGGGGGCGTCCGTGCGGATCTCGCCGCCCGCCGCGCGCACCGCGTCGGCGACCGCGAGCGGCAGCCGCCCGATGCCGCCGTCGATGCCCATGAAGACCGGCCCGGTCCGCTGCCGCGCGGCGCCCCGCTGCTGGGCGTCGCGCACGCCGTCGGTCAACGACCGGTGGGTACGGGCGAGTTCGAAGAGCTGCGGCACGGCGGCGCGCATCGAGATGCGGTACGGGTCGCCCGCGTAGACGCCGCCGAGCAGCGGCTCCACCAGCCGGTCGACGACCTCGCGGCCCATGCGGTCCGCGACGTACGCGCCGATGGCGACGTCCTCGCCGACCTCGGTGGGCGGCAGTTCGGCGTCGCGGGCCACCCGGGCGAGGCCCTCCTCGGAGAGGACCCCGGAGGCGGCGAGCGGGGCGAGGTCGCCGGGCACGCCCATCATGTGGCCCTTGGGCATCGGCCGCAGGCTGCCGCGCGTCCAGATGCCCGCGGTGGCGGTGGCCGGTGGCTGGAGGCGCTCCGCGAGACCGACCGCGCGGGCCAGTCCGACCGCCTCCGGCCGCCGGGCCAGCATCGACTCGGCACCCAGGTCCACCGGCACCCCGGCGATCTCACCGGCGTGGAGCTTGCCGCCGAGCCGCCCGGACGCCTCCAGCAGCGTGACCCGCGCGCCGCCGGTCACCAGCCGGTGGGCCGCCGCCAGCCCGGAGATCCCGCCGCCGATGACCACCACGTGACGACCGGGGCGCTGCCTGGGAATGTCGCTCATGCCCCCACTCTCTCAAACGCTCCCCGGGCGCCGGGGGGCCGGTCGGCGGAGCCGGTGCGCCGGCCTGCGGCACAGCGGTCCCGTGCGGCGTCCGCCGGGGCACCGGGTTCGCCGGAGGAGCGCCCGCCGCGGGCGCGAGGGCGACGCCTCACCCGGCGCTGACAGCCGTTGACAGCACAACTGCCGCCCCCGAGACTCGTCGCGGGTTCGATGATGAACGGGAGTTCGCCGGGCGAACGCCCCTGGGAGCGACGCCGAGGAGCAGCCATGAACGACCGGGTCCGGGATGTGTTCGTCGTGGACGCCGTGCGCACCCCGGTGGGCAAGTACGGCGGCGCGCTGTCCGCCGTGCGCCCCGACGATCTCGCGGCGCACGTCGTCGGGGCCGTGGTCGGCCGGTCGCCCGGCCTGGACCCGGCCCGGATCGACGACGTGGTGCTCGGCAACGCCAACGGCGCCGGTGAGGAGAACCGCGACGTGGCCCGCATGGCGGTGCTGCTGGCCAGGCTGCCGGTCTCGGTGCCCGGCGTGACGGTCAACCGGCTGTGCGCCTCCGGCCTCGAGGCGGTGGTGCAGGCGTACCGCGCGATCGCGCTCGGGGACGCTTCGGTGGTGGTCGCGGGCGGCGTCGAGTCGATGAGCCGGGCCCCCTACGTCCTGCCGAAGCCCGAACGGGCCTTTCCCGCGGCCCACCAGGAGATGTTCTCCACGACGCTGGGCTGGCGGATGACCAATCCGGCCATGCCGCGGCGGTGGACGACGCCGCTGGGCGAGGGCGCCGAGCTGATCGCCGACAAGCACGGCATCAGCCGGGAGCGGCAGGACGCCTTCGCGCTCGCCAGCCACCGGAAGGCGGCGCGGGCGTGGAAGGAGGGCGCGTACGACGCCGAGGTCGTGCCGCTGCCGGAGGTCGTGCTGCCGCGTGACGAGACCATCCGGGACAACACCTCCGCCGAGGCCCTCGCCCGGCTCAAGCCGGCCTTCCGCAAGGAGAACGGCACGGTCACCGCGGGCAACTCCTCGCCGCTGAACGACGGCGCGGCCGCGCTGCTGCTGTGCGACGAGGAGGGGCTGCGGGCGACGGGCCGGGAGCCGCTGGCGCGGGTGCGGGCCTCGGCCGTCACCGGCATCGAGCCGGATCTGTACGGCCTCGGTCCGGTCGAGGCGGTGCGGCGCGTCCTGGCCAAGGCCGGCCGCACGTTCGCCGACGTCACGCACTTCGAGCTGAACGAGGCGTACGCGGCACAGGTGCTGGGCTGCTTCGCCGAGTGGCCGGAGCTCGATCCGGGGGTGGTCAACCCGCGCGGCGGGGCGATCGCGATCGGCCATCCTCTGGGGTGCTCGGGGGCCCGGCTGGTGGGGTCGGTCGCGCATCAGCTGGCTGCGGCGGGTACGGGCGTGGGGCTGGCGGCGCTGTGCATCGGGGTGGGGCAGGGGCAGGCGCTGGTCCTCGAACGCTGAGCCGGGCCCTGGCCGGGAATCACGCACCGACGGCCCGCGCCGGGCGGCCGGGGATCACCCGTGGGGGCACCGGGGTAGGGGTCGCCCATGGCATCGGAACCCCTCCAGGAACAGCTGAGCCGTCGCATCTCCGCCCTCCCCGCCGTGGACCGCGCGACCGGCGCGCCCGCGGGCGGCTTCGTCCCCTACCGGGGCATGCCGGCACGGCAGCCCGCCCGGCCTCCCGTGCCCGTCGTCGCGCCCGGCGCCGTCGAGCTGACCGGCCCCGTCTTCGGGCGGGCCGACGTCGGCCCGCTGGATCGCGACCTGACCCGGCAGCATCGCGGCGAGCCGCTCGGCGAGCGCATCACCCTCTCCGGCCGGGTCCTGGACCGCGACGGCCGTCCGGTGCGCGGCCAGTTGGTGGAGGTGTGGCAGGCCAACTCGGCGGGCCGCTACGCCCACCGGACCGATCAGCACGCCGCGCCCCTCGACCCGAACTTCACCGGCGCGGGCCGCTGCCTCACCGACGACGACGGCCGCTACCACTTCACCACCGTGCGCCCCGGCGCCTATCCCTGGAACCTCCACACCAACGCCTGGCGCCCGCCGCACGTGCACTTCTCCCTCTTCGGCACGGCGTTCACCCAGCGCCTCGTGACGCAGATGTACTTCCCCGGCGACCCGCTGACGCCGCACGACGCGATCTGGCGCGCCGTCGGCGACCCCGCGGCGAGGGCCCGTCTGGTCGCCGCCTACGACCCCGCCCTCAACGTGCCCGAGTGGTCGCTCGGCTACCACTGGGACATCGTCCTGGACGGCCCCGCCGCCACCCCGGCCGAAGGGAGCCGGTGAATGTCCCTCCCCGTCACGCCCTCACAGACCATCGGCCCGTTCTTCGGCGACGCGCTGCCGGTGCCGGGCGGCGGTGAACTCGCGCCCGCCGGGCACCCGGACACCGTCACCGTGCACGGGTACGTCCACGACGGCGAGGGCGCGCCCGTGCCGAACGCGCTGCTGGAGTTCTGGCAGGCGGCCCCGGACGGCTCGCTCACGGGCGCGCCCGGCAGCCTGCACCGCGACGGCGTCACCTTCACCGGCTTCGCCCGGGTGCCCACCCGCGCGGACGGCCGTTACGTCCTGCGGACGCTGCCGCCCGGCGGCGCGCCCTTCCTCTCCCTGTGCGTCTTCGCGCCCGGTGTGAGCCGCGCTCTGTTCACCCGGGTCTACCTCGCCTTCCCGCCGGACGACGAGCTGCTCCTGGGCCTGCCCGCCGAGCGCCGGGCGACGCTCCTCGCGGCGAGGGATCCGGCGACGCACCGGGGGTACCGCTTCGACGTGCGCCTGAGCGGCGAGCGGGAGACGGTCTTCCTGACGTTCGCGGGCGCCGGCCCCGCGGAAGAAGCGGGCCCGTCCGGCGGTTGAGGGCACATCGGCGCAGCCGCGTCCAGGCACGGCGAGAGGGGACAATCGTGGTCGCATCAGAGCGCATGGTGGTCATCGGGGGCGACGCAGCGGGGATGTCCGCCGCCTCGCGGGCCCGGCGGCACCGGGAGGCCGGCTCGCTGGAGATCACCGCCTTCGAGCGCGGTCACTTCACCTCCTACTCCGCCTGCGGCATCCCCTACTGGGCGGGCGGTGAGGTCGACGGGCCGGACGCGCTGATCGCGCGTACGGCCGAGGAGCACCGCGAGCGCGGTATCGACCTGCGGATGCGCACCGAGGTGACCGAGATCGACGTGGCGCGGCAGCGCGTGCGGGCCCGCGACCTGGAGGGCGGCACGGACCGCTGGCACCACTTCGACCACCTCGTCGTGGCGACGGGCGCCCGGCCAGTGCGGCCGCGCCTGGAGGGGATCGACGCCCCCGGGGTGTACGGGGTGCAGACCTTGGACGACGGCCGGGCCCTGATCGACGGGCTCACCCGGACGGAGGGCCGCCGGGCCGTGGTCGTGGGCGCGGGGTACATCGGCGTGGAGATGGCGGAGGCGCTCGTGCGCCGCGGCTTCGAGGTGACCGTCGTCGACCGGTCCGCGCAGCCGATGGCCACGCTCGATCCGGACATGGGCGCGCTGGTGCACGAGGCGATGTGCGGGATGGGCATCGAGGTGGTGACGGAGGCCGAGGTCACCGGGATCGTCACCGGCCCGGACGGCCGGGTGGCCGCGGTCGCGACGGCGGCGAAGGAGTATCCGGCGGACGTGGTCGTGCTCGGCCTGGGCGTACGCCCCGAGACGGCGCTGGCCGAGGCGGCCGGGCTGCCGCTCGGGGAGTCCGGCGGGCTGCTGACGGACCTGGCGATGCGGGTGCGGGGCCACGGGAACGTCTGGGCGGGCGGCGACTGCGTGGAGGTGCTCGACCTGGTCTCCGGCCGCACCCGGCACATCGCCCTGGGCACCCACGCGAACAAGCACGGACAGGTCATCGGCACCAACATCGGCGGCGGCTACGCCACGTTCCCCGGGGTGGTGGGCACGGCCGTCAGCAAGGTGTGCGACCTGGAGATCGCCCGCACGGGCCTGCTGGAGGCCGGGGCGCGGGCGGTGGGCCTGCGCTTCGTGACGGCGACGATCGAGTCGACGAGCCGCGCCGGCTACTACCCGGGGGCCCGGCCCATGCGCGTGAAGATGCTGGCCGAGCGCGGCACGGGGCGGCTGCTCGGCACGCAGATCGTGGGCCGGGAGGGCGCCGCGAAGCGGGTGGACGTGGCGGCGGTGGCCCTGACCGCCCGGATGACGGTGGATCAGATGACGGCGCTGGACCTGGGCTACGCGCCGCCGTTCTCGCCGGTGTGGGACCCGGTGCTGGTCGCGGCGCGCAAGGCGGCCGCCGCGGTCCGGGAAGCGGGAGCGTAGCCCGCCGGGCCGGGGCGGCACGGCCCCGGCCCGTACAGTGCCGCTGAGCGGGCCGGGTGGAGTCCACTGCGGCCCGGCGGCGCCGGGAGGCGCCGATGTGCGGCTCCGCCGTGTGGGCGCGACCGGCCACGACGGCGCCGCGGACGGCCGGCGGCACCTCGCGGCATGTCCGGCGGAGCGCTCAGCGCGCCGTCCGCTCGTGGACGAACTCCACGAGGCGGGTCAGCGCGTCCGGGTCCGTCGTCGGGAGGACGCCGTGGCCCAGGTTGAAGACATGGCCTTCCAGGCCGCGCGCGGCCTGGAGGACCTCGCGGGTCTTCGTCTCGACCGCCTCGCGGCCGGCGAAGAGGACGGCCGGGTCCAGGTTGCCCTGGAGCGCCTTGCCGGGGCCGACACGGCGGACGGCCTCGTCCAGCGGGATCCGCCAGTCGACGCCGACGACGTCCGCGCCCGCCTCGCCCATGAGGCCGAGCAGCTCGCCCGTGCCGACACCGAAGTGGATGCGCGGCACGCCGAGGCCGGCGACGGCGTCGAAGACCTTGGTGGAAGCGGGCATGACGGAGCGGCGGTAGTCCGCGGGGGCGAGCGCGCCGACCCAGGAGTCGAAGAGCTGCACGGCCGAGGCCCCGGCCGCGATCTGCACCTTCAGGAAGGAGGCGGTGATGTCCGCGAGCCGGTCCAGGAGGTCGGCCCACAGCTCGGGGTCGCCGTACATGAGCGCCTTGGTGTGCTCGTGGTTGCGCGAGGGGCCGCCCTCGACCAGATAGCTGGCCAGGGTGAAGGGCGCCCCGGCGAAGCCGATGAGCGGCGTGGCGCCGAGCTCGGCGGTGAGCATGCCGATGGCCTCGGTGACGTACGGCACGTCAGAGGCGTCGAGCGGGCGGAGCCGGTCCAGGTCGGCGCGGGTGCGGATCGGCTCGGCGACGACCGGGCCGACGCCGGGCTTGATGTCCAGGTCGATCCCGATGGCCTTCAGCGGGACGACGATGTCGCTGAAGAAGATCGCGGCGTCGACGCCGTGCCGCCGGACCGGCTGGAGGGTGATCTCGGTGACGAGGTCGGGCCGCATGCAGGAGTCCAGCATGGGGATGCCCTCGCGGAGCTTGCGGTACTCCGGCAGCGAGCGGCCCGCCTGACGCATGAACCACACCGGTGTGTGCGGCACCGGCTCGCGTCGGCACGCCCTCAGGAACGCCGAGTCGTACGCCGCGGTGCGGCCGGTCTGTCGCTGGCTGGCGGGCTGGCTGGGCTCCCTGCGCTCACTCATGCCCCAAATCTTCGCACGGGCCGAACGAGTGACCCGCCCATGTGGGTGTCCTACCCGGAACGGGGCCACCTTCCGCCTAGTCTTCCGGGCATGGCTGCGGCGCAGGGACACCTCTCGGACGGTCCGGACGACGCGGATGGGGAGGACTCCCCGTCCGTCTTCCGGCAAGCGGTCGCGGGACTGCAAGGAGTGCGCCTGCGGCCCGAGATCGAGCTGGACGCGACACCGCCGCCCCAGCGGCTCGCCCCCTTCTCGTACGCACTGGAGGCCGCGGTCGTCGTCGACGACGAGGAGCTGGCGGACGGCCGGCTGATCCTGCTGCACGACCCGGCGGGCCACGAGGCGTGGGGCGGTACGTTCCGGCTGGTCACGCTGGTGCACGCCGACCTGGAGCCGGAGATGGCGGCGGATCCGCTGCTGCCGGAGGTGTGCTGGTCCTGGCTGACGGGCGCGCTGGAGGCACGGCGGGTGCCCTACGGGGCGCCGAGCGGGACGGTGACCCGGGCGAGCTCGCACTACTTCGGGGGGCTGCGGGAGCGGGAGCCGTCGACACGCATCGAGATCCGGGCCTCGTGGTCGCCCGCGGAGCCGCCCGCGGGCCCGGCGGGGCAGGCCGCGGCGGGGGCGGGCGGCGGCGTGCCGGACACGGCGGCGCACCTCGCCGCCTGGTGCGACCTGCTGTGTCAGATCGCGGGGCTGCCGCCGGGCGGGGGCCCGGAGGCCGGGGTGGTGACGCTCCCCCAGCGCCGCGATCCGCAGAGTCGTTGACCGGCGTCGTCGACCAGCGCCGTTGATCGACCAACCGTCCGAATTGCCCGAATTGTTACTCATCAATTCGTGATCATTCCCTAAAGCCGGGACGCTTCGCTGCCGAAGAGGCTTGTGACCCTTCCCATACGGATCGCCCCGGCACACCCCCCACGCCGGCACCGTCCCCCCGCCACTCCCCCCTGGAGGCTTGGTGTCCGTTCTCCTCGAGCAACCTGCGAGCCTCGCCTACCGCCCGAACAAACCGACGGCCATGGTCGTCGTCGCCGACCCCCGCGTCCGCTCCACCGTCACCCGCCACCTCTGGGCGCTCGGCGTGCGAGATGTGATCGAGGCGTCGTCCATCGCGGAGGCGCGCCCCCGCGTCGGCAACCCGCGCGACATCTGCGTGGCCGACGTCCACCTTCCCGACGGCTCGGGGCTCACCCTGCTGTCCGAGACCCGCGCCGCGGGCTGGCCCAATGGCCTGGCCCTGTCCGCCGCCGACGACATCGGCGCCGTGCGCAACGCCCTCGCTGGAGGCGTCAAGGGCTATGTCGTCACCGGCACCCGCACCAACCTGGGCCTGCCCGGCCGCCCCGGCGCCGCGCCCATCGGCTCCGCCGCCGCGGCCCGCATGCACCGCCGCCCGCCCGGCGCCCCCGGCCACCCCGGCGGCTACCGCGAGCTCTCCGGCCGGGAGGTCGAGGTGCTGCGGCTGGTCGCGGAGGGCCAGTCCAACAAGGCCATCGGCGTCTCGATGGGCCTGTCCGCGCTCACCGTCAAGAGCCACCTCGCCCGCATCGCACGCAAGCTCGGCACCGGCGACCGCGCCGGAATGGTCGCCGTCGCGCTGCGCACCGGCATCATCCACTGACCGCTCCCGGCGGGCGCCGCACGCCCCTGGAATCGGCACCGCGCCCGCCGAGGGGACGTACCGTCGGCGGGCGCTTGCCATACACAGATACCCTTGACCGGTGACCGACGCCCAAGAGACCGCAGAAGACACGACACTGCGAACCACCGGGGGCGCTCCCCCGGACGACGTCGATTCGGCGCCGATCCCCCTGCTGGAACCACGCGAAGGCATCCCGCCGGTCGTCGCTGACAACGATGCCCTGGCCGCCGTCGTCGCGGCGTTCGCAGCGGGCACCGGCCCCGTCGCCGTCGACGCGGAGCGCGCCTCCGGCTACCGCTACGGCCAGCGCGCCTACCTCGTGCAGCTCCGCCGCGAAGGCGCGGGCTCCACCCTGATCGACCCCGTCGGCTGCCCCGACCTGTCCACGCTCGGCGCGGCCATCGGCGACGCCGAGTGGGTGCTGCACGCCGCCACGCAGGACCTGCCGTGCCTGCGCGAGATAGGGATGACACCGTCGCGGCTCTTCGACACGGAGCTGGCGGGACGGCTCGCCGGATTCGCCCGCGTCGGCCTCGGCGCCATGGTCGAGAACGTCCTCGGCTACGCCCTGGAGAAGGGCCACTCCGCCGTCGACTGGTCCACCCGCCCGCTGCCCGACCCCTGGCTGCGCTACGCCGCGCTCGACGTGGAACTGCTCGTCGACCTGCGCGACGCCCTGGAGGCCGAGCTGAACCGGCAGGGCAAGCTGGAGTGGGCCCGCGAGGAGTTCGCGGCCATCGCCGCCGCCCCGCCCGCGCCGCCGCGCAAGGACCCGTGGCGCCGCACGTCCGGCATGCACAAGGTCCGGCGGCGCCGGCAGATGGCCGTGGTCCGCGAGCTGTGGACGGCGCGCGACCTGATCGCGCAGCGGCGCGACGTCTCGCCGGGCAAGGTGCTCGGCGACGCCGCGATCATCGAGGCCGCCCTGAACCTGCCCCCGAACGCGCACGCGCTGGCGGCGCTCCCCGGCTTCGGGCACCGCATGAGCCGCAAGCAGCTCGAAGGCTGGCAGGCCGCGGTCGACCGTGCCCGCGCGATCCCCGACGCCGAGCTGCCGCAGCCCGGTCAGCCGCTGACCGGCCCGCCGCCGCCCCGCGCCTGGGCGGACAAGGACCCCGCGGCCGCGGCCCGCCTCTCGGCCGCCCGCACGGCGGTCACCGCGCTGGCGGAGGAGCTGAACATGCCGCAGGAGAACCTGATCGCCCCGGACACGGTGCGCCGCCTGTGCTGGGAGCCGCCGTCGGAGCCGACCCCGGAGAAGGTCACGGAGATCCTCTCGGCGCACGGCGCGCGCAACTGGCAGATCGAGCAGGTGACGCCGCCGCTGGTGGCGGCGCTGAGGAGCGCGACGGGCTGAGGTCTCCTTCCTTCGCGTTCCTTCGGATTCCTCCACATCGCCGGGACGGGCCGGATTCACGGACCGAGGTCCGCGCGATCCGGCCCGTCCGGCGTTTGCGGACGCGCCCGCGGGGCGCTCCCGCCGCGGGCCACCACGGCGGGAGCGCCGGGATCCGGCACCCGCCCGAATGTGACGTTCACCGCGCGGTGAAGGGACTGGGCAGGCATGGTTACCCGCAAGTAGCATGACGGCATGAGTCCGCGTCGCGGCGGAGCCGTACCGGCATGCCCGCGCGCAGCGATCCGCACCTGGAGGAGAGCCAACGTGCCTCGTACCGCTAGGGACGTCGTTTTCGTCGACGGCGTCCG
Organism: Streptomyces sp. NPDC020379; assembly: GCF_044387105.1. Taxonomy (NCBI): domain Bacteria; kingdom Bacillati; phylum Actinomycetota; class Actinomycetes; order Kitasatosporales; family Streptomycetaceae; genus Streptomyces; species Streptomyces sp. NPDC020379. The sequence continues at coordinate 152,555 of NZ_JBIRVR010000014.1, read as the reverse complement.
CACCCCGTTCGGCAAAGCGGGCCCGAAGGGCATCTACCACGAGACCCGCGCGGACGACCTCGTCGTCAAGTGCATCCGTGAGCTGCTGCGCCGCAACCCGGCCCTGGATCCCGCCAAGATCGACGAGGTCGCGGTCGCCGCGACGACGCAGATCGGCGACCAGGGCCTGACCCTGGGCCGCACGGCCGGCATCCTCGCGGGGCTGCCGCAGTCCGTGCCGGGCCTGTCCATCGACCGCATGTGCGCCGGTGCGATGACGGCCGTGACGACCGTCGCCGGTGGCGTCGCGTTCGGCGCGTACGACATCGCGGTCGCGGGCGGCGTCGAGCACATGGGCCGCCACCCGATGGGCGAGGGCGTGGACCCCAACCCGCGCTTCGTGTCGGAGAAGCTGGTCGACGAGTCGGCCCTCTTCATGGGCATGACCGCGGAGAACCTGCACGACCGGTTCCCGCAGCTCACCAAGGAGCGCTCGGACGCCTACGCGGTCCGCAGCCAGGAGAAGGCCGCCAAGGCGTACGCCGACGGCAAGATCCAGCCCGACCTGGTGCCCATCTCGGTCCGCCGCACCTCCCCCGAGGGCGGCGAGCTCGGCTGGGGCCTGGCCACGGCCGACGAGCCGATGCGCCCGGGCACCACGATGGAGGGCATCGCCAACCTCAAGACGCCCTTCCGCCCGCACGGCCGGGTGACCGCTGCCAACTCCTCCGGCCTCAACGACGGCGCGACCGCCTCGCTGATCGCCGCCGAGGACGTGGCGCGCGAGCTGGGCCTGCCGGTCCGGATGCGCCTGGTGTCGTACGCCTTCGTCGGCGTCGAGCCCGAGGTGATGGGCTACGGCCCGATCCCGGCGACCGAGAAGGCGCTGGCCAAGGCGGGCCTGTCGATCGACGACATCGGCCTGTTCGAGATGAACGAGGCGTACGCGGTGCAGGTGCTCGCGTTCCTCGACCACTACGGCATCGCGGACGACGACCCGCGGGTCAACCAGTACGGCGGCGCGATCGCCTTCGGCCACCCCCTCGCCTCCTCCGGCGTGCGTCTGATGACGCAGCTGGCCCGGCAGTTCGAGGAGCAGCCGCACGTCCGCTACGGCATCACCTCGATGTGTGTCGGCTTCGGCATGGGCGGAACGGTCATCTGGGAGAACCCGCACTTCGAGGGGGACAAGTGAGCAACACCGCTGAGCTGTTGAAGGGTGCGGCAGAGCTGTTCCCCGACGAGGTCGTGACCCAGGCGCACGTGCGCCACCTCGACCTCCCCCTGGGCGCGGGCAGCTTCGCGCTCATCACGCTGGACAACGGCCTGGACCACACCAAGCCGACCACCTTCGGCCCGCAGTCGCTGGCCAACCTGGACGCCGCCCTCGACCAGGTCGAGGCGGAGGCCAGGGACGGGAAGATCGTCGGCGTCGGTGTCACCGGCAAGCCGTTCATCTTCGCCGTGGGCGCGGACCTCAAGGGCGTGGAGCTGCTCAAGCGCCACGAGGACGCGGTGGCCATCGGCAAGGGCGGCCACGACGTCTTCAAGCGCCTGTCGGCGCTGGCGGTCCCGACGTTCGCGTACTACAACGGCGCGGCGATGGGCGGTGGCGTCGAGGTCGGTCTGCACTGCTCCTACCGCACGGTGTCCAAGGCGATCCCCGCCTTCTCGCTGCCCGAGGTCTTCCTCGGTCTGGTCCCGGGCTGGGGCGGCTGCGCGCTGCTGCCGAACCTCATCGGCGCGGACCGCGCGATCTCGGTCGTCATCGAGAACTCGCTCAGCCAGAACCGGCAGCTGAAGGGCAAGCAGGTCTTCGAGCTCGGCATCGCCGACGCGATCTTCGAGGGCGCCGACTTCCTGGAGCAGTCGCTGCTGTGGACCGCGTCCGTCCTCAAGGGCGAGACCGAGGTCGTGCGGCAGGAGATCGACCGCGGCGAGGCATGGGACCAGGCCGTCGAGCGCGGGCGGGCGATCGCCGACTCCAAGGTGCACGGCGCGGCCCCGGCCGCGTACCGCGCGCTGGACATCATCGCCGCGGCCAAGAACGGCGACCTGCGCCACGGCTTCGAGGCCGAGACCCAGGCCCTCGCCGACCTGATCATGGGCGGCGAGCTGCGCAGCGGCATCTACGCCTTCAACCTGGTGCAGAAGCGCGCCAAGCGCCCGGCCGGCGCGCCGGACAAGTCGCTGGCCCGCCCGGTCACCAAGGTGGGCGTCGTCGGCGCCGGCCTGATGGCCTCTCAGCTCGCGCTGCTCTTCGCGCGCCGCCTGGAGGTGCCGGTCGTGCTGACCGACATCGACCAGGAGCGGATCGACAAGGGCGTGGGCTATGTCCACGGCGAGATCGACAAGCTGCTCGCCAAGGGCCGGATCAACCGGGACAAGGCGAACCGCCTGAAGGCCGCGGTCACGGGCTCCCTCGACAAGGCCACGGCCTTCGGCGACGCGGACTTCGTCATCGAGGCCGTCTTCGAGGAGATGGGCGTCAAGCAGCAGGTGTTCGCCGAGGTCGAGGCGGTCGTCCCGGCCCACACGATCCTGGCGACCAACACCTCCTCGCTGTCGGTCAGCGAGATGGCGTCGAAGCTGAAGCACCCCGAGCGGGTCGTCGGTTTCCACTTCTTCAACCCCGTCGCGATCCTGCCGCTGCTGGAGATCGTGCGCGGCGAGCGGACCGACGACGCGGCGCTGGCCACGGCCTTCGGTGTGGCGAAGAAGCTGAAGAAGACCGCGGTGCTGGTGAAGGACGCCCCGGCGTTCGTCGTCAACCGCATCCTCACCCGCTTCATGGGCGAGATCCAGAACGTCATCGACGAGGGCACCCCGGTCGAGACCGCCGAGAAGGCCGTCGAGCCGCTGGGCCTGCCGATGTCGCCGCTGGTGCTCCTGGAGCTGGTCGGTCCGGCGATCGGTCTGCACGTCTCCGAGACGCTGGCCGGTGCCTTCCCCGACCGCTTCAAGGTGTCGTCCAACCTGGCCGCCGTGGTCAAGGCCGGCAAGCGCGGCTTCTACGTCCACGACTCCGGCAAGCCGGAGCTGGACCCCGAGGTGGCCGCCCTCCTGGTGCAGGGCGACTCCGTCCTCACCGAGGAGCAGGTGCGGGAGCGGGTCCTGGACGCCGTCGCGCAGGAGATCGGCATCATGCTGGACGAGGGCGTCGTCGCCGAGGCACAGGACATCGACCTGTGCCTGATCACGGGCGCGGGCTGGCCGTTCCACCTGGGCGGCATCACGCCGTACCTGGACCGCGCGGGCGTCTCCGAGCGTGCCGTCGGCAAGCGGTTCCTCGCCGAGGGGATCGCCAGCGTTCCGGCGTGACCCAGCGGGTGTGCGAAGGGCCGCGCGGCGGGGAAACCCGCCGCGCGGCCCTTCGGCGCCGCCTGCCGGCTACGGCACGGCCCGGCCAGCCTCCAGGCGGCGGAGCGCCGCGCGGGTGGCCGCGGTGAAGTTCCAGAACTCCTCCGTGGTGCTGGTCCTGCGGCCGGCCCGCGTGTTGACCGTGAACATCGCCGCGCGCAGTGCGGTGGTCATCTCCAGCTGCGCGCCCATGCCGAGCGCGGTGCGGTTGACGATGTTCTCCGGCTGGACGCCACCGAGGGAGGCATGGCCAGAGGCATCGACGGCCCGGATGCCCGCCGCCTGGTACTCGGCGAGCAGAAGCTGCCGCAGAGCCGCGTCCCGCCCGCCGACCAGCACCGCCGCGGCCTTGTCCTCCAGGCCCGCCTGGGAGGGCGTGCACCCGTGCAGGCTCAGGGCGTTGAGGCTGCCCGCGCACAGCGCACGGGCGACGCCGTCGTCACAGTGGGTCGAGGTGACATGGAGGTCACCGTTGTCCGCCGGGCGCAGCCCCTCGAACATCCAGTAGTCGTGGAGCGGGCCCCCGGCCGGGGCGGGAGTGAGATCGGCGGGGTGGTATCCGGCGATGGCCAGGCACAGTTCGGAGGTGCCGACCTCGATCCCGCCACCGTGCGGGGCGAGGATCGTCGTGGCGGCGTAGTCGGACCGCGCCGCGAGGTCGTCGTCGAACCTGGCGTGACGCCGGTAGCGGCGCCCGTAGTCCTTGCCCTCCGCAAGGGAGGAATCGGCGTACAGGGCGCTGTTCGAGGGGTACCTGTCGGACGCCCCGGCGGAGGTCCTCGCGCTTGCCCCGGCGGCGGTGCCGAATCCGAGCAGGACCGGGGAGGCCACGGCGGTGGAGGCCAGGAAGGCCCGCCTGCCGAAGCGGGACATGGCGACGTCCTTCACCGGCATGCCTCGGCCGACAGCTCCGTGGCGGCGAATTCGCGGAGCCACGTGCGGAACTCCGGTCCGAGGTCGTCGCGTTCGCAGGCGAGCCGGACCGTGGCGCGCAGGTACTCGCCGCGGTCCCCGGTGTCGTAGCGGCGCCCGCGGAAGACGACTCCGTGCACCGGGCCGCCCGCTCCCGTGGTGGCCAGCGTGTGCAGTGCGTCGGTGAGCTGGATCTCTCCGCCCCGGCCCGGAGCGGTGCGCCGCAGGACGTCGAAGACGGCGGGGTCGAGCACATAGCGGCCGATGACCGCGTAGTTGCTCGGGGCCGTGCCGGGCGCGGGCTTCTCCACCAGTCCCGTGATCCTCAGTGCCTCGCCGTCGCCCGCCGACGGCTCCACCACCGCGCAGCCGTAGAGGTGGATACGGTCCGCGGGCACCTCGGTGAGGGCGATCACACTGCCGCCCAGCTGCTCCCGCACGGCGATCATGCGCGACAGGAGCGGGTCGCGGGGGTCGATGAGGTCGTCACCGAGCAGGACCGCGAAGGGGCTCTGCCCGACATGGGCCTCGGCGGCCAGCACCGCGTGCCCCAGGCCCAGCGGGTCGCCCTGGCGGGCGTAGTGCAGGGTGGCCAGGGTGCTGGACTCCCGTACGAGCGAGAGGCGTTCGCGGTCGCCCTTGGCCTCCAGCACGGTCTCCAGCTCGTGGGCCCGGTCGAAGTGGTCCTCCAGAGCACGCTTGTTGCGTCCGGTGATCATGAGGACGTCCGTGAGCCCCGCCGTCGCCGCTTCCTCCACGACGTACTGGATGGCCGGCTTGTCGACGACGGGCAGCATCTCCTTGGGCGTGGCCTTGGTGGCCGGCAGGAAACGCGTGCCCATGCCCGCGGCGGGGATGACGGCCTTGACCACGGGGGTGGTGGGTGTCTGCATGACGGGGCGTGGCCGAGGCCACTCCTCTCTCGTGTGGGTTTCGCGCGGTGTCGGCGCCGCGGGTGCCGGGGTGCGTCCGGCGGACGGCCGCGGGTTCGCGGCACCGGTCACGGGGTGGCCTCGAACGCGCCGGAGGCGCGGCCCAGGGCGTGGAAGTCCCAGCCGGCGGCGGTCCAGGCGGCGGCGTCCAGGGCGCCGCGGCCGTCCACGATCCGCGGGTGGCGTGCCAGCGGCGCCAGCGCCGCGGGGTCCAGTTCCCGGAATTCCCGCCACTCGGTCAGGTGCAGGACGACATCCGCTCCGCGCACGGCGTCCTCGGCCGACAGCGCGTAGCTCAGCGGCGGGTGGGTCTTACGGGCGTTGTCCATGGCCTTCGGGTCGTACACGCTCACGTCCGCGCCGCCGAGCTGGAGGCGGGCGGCGACGTTCAGGGCCGGGGAGTCGCGGATGTCGTCGGACTCCGGCTTGAACGCGGCGCCGAGCACCGCGACGCGCCTGCCGGGGAGCGAGCCGCCGCACAGCTCGCGGGCCAGCTCGACGACGCGGTCGCGCCGGCGCAGGTTGATCGCGTCGACCTCGCGGAGGAAGGCCAGCGAACGGCCGGTGCCCAGCTCCTCGGCGCGCGCCATGAAGGCGCGGATGTCCTTGGGCAGGCAGCCGCCGCCGAAGCCGACCCCGGCGCGGAGGAAGCGGGCGCCGATGCGCTCGTCGTGGCCGATGGCCCTCGCCAGCACGGACACGTCCGCGTCCGCCGCCTCGCACAGCTCCGCCATGGCGTTGATGAAGGAGATCTTGGTGGCGAGGAACGCGTTGGCGGCGGTCTTGACCAGCTCGGCCGTGGGGAAGTCGGTGGTGACCACGGGGGTCCCGGCGGCGATGACCGGCGCGTAGACCTCGCGCAGCAGCGCCTCGGCGGTGGCGGAACGCACCCCGAGGACCAGCCGGTCGGGACGGAGCGTGTCCCGCACGGCGAATCCCTCGCGCAGGAACTCGGGATTCCACGCCAGCTCCGCGCGGGAGCCGGCCGGAGCGAGCTCCGCGAGCCGCCGGGCCAGCCGGGCCGCGGTGCCCACCGGCACGGTGGACTTCCCGGCCACCAGCGCGGGCCGGGTCAGGTGCGGACCGAGGGCCTCGACCACCGCGTCCACATAGGTGAGGTCGGCGGCGTCGGAGCCCTCGCGCTGCGGGGTGCCGACGCACAGGAAGTGCACCTGCCCGAACTCCGCCGCCTCCTCGTAGGAGGTGGTGAAGCGCAGCCGGCCCGACGCCGTGTGTTCGGCCAGCAGCTCTGCCAGCTCCGGCTCGTAGAAGGGGACCCGTCCCGCGCGCAGCGCGCCGATCTTCTCCGGATCGACGTCGACCCCGAGCACCTCGTGCCCGAGCTCCGCCATGCAGACGGCGTGGGTGGCACCGAGATAGCCGGTGCCGATGACAGTGAGCCGCAAAGACACGGCTTCTCCTTGTGACGTTTTCCTGGGAGCGGACAGCCCCGGGAGGCGGACGGTTCGCTAGCGCTTGACCCACACGCGGTAGGCCCCGGTGCCGGAGGAGTTCTCGAAGGGGACGGTGGCCAGCAGCCGGTAGCGCGGGTTCGCCTTGAGGTTGTCGGCGATGACGGCGTCGGTGCCGCCGGCGGAGAGCCCGTCGAGCACGACGAGGTCGAACCACCCGTCACCGAGCGCCTTCCTGTAGCCGTCCTCGCCGGTGTGCGTGGCGCCGCGGGAGTCCTGATAGCTGATGTTGTCGGTCGGGGTCCACTGCCGCTGGCCGGTCTGCCCACGGAGGTAGTACACGGCCACTTCGTGCGTGTCGCCGAGGTAGCGGCCCTTGCCGTTCACGTACGGGCGGAGCACGTCGACCAGTTGCGTGGAGTTCGGCCAGACACCGAAGCGCCAGGTCGACTGGGCCAGCCCCACGCAGAGCATCACGACCCAGAGGAGGATGCCCAGTTGGGGGTAGCGGAAGTGCGCGCCGACCAGGCGGCTCACGCCGATTCCCGCCATGGGGGCCGCGAAGAGCAGCCCGAACCCGATGTGCTTGAACAGCGACACCCCGGTGCCCAGATACATCTGGTAGGCGGGCGCCAGCAGGGCCGTGCCGCAGAGCACGAGGCCGATCACGAGCCGCCGGCGCCGGCCGGGCCCGCTCATGCTCAAGGACCGGGGGGACTCGTTCATGCGGCCGCGGCGCGCGTAGGAGAACGCCCCGACGCACGCTGTCGCGAACAGCAGCCCGCCCCAGCCGGCCGACCTCTTCAGGAGGTCGAAGGCGCTCTCCGTGCCGTGTTCACGGCCGGTCGTGGTCTTCTGGATGCCCGCGAGCACATCGGAGGCGAGCAGGGCGACGCCGAGCAGCGCCGCGATGCCGGCGGCCAGGGCCAGGCCCCGCCACAAGGACCGCTTGCCCCGGTGCGGCCAGGCGGTGAGCACGGCGAGCACGAGGATCGTCGGAAGGTAGAGGGCGGCGGCGTATTTCACTCCGACGGCCAGGGCGGCGACCGGGGCCGCGAGCAGCACGGCGGCGACGGGTGCCCGGTCGGTGCGCACGACGATCCAGGTGGCCAGCGTGAGCAGGAAGAGCGCCGCGGCGTCGTACGTCGCGAAGTTGCCCAGCACGATCGTGGACTGGGTGACGGCGAACAGGGCCGCCGCCGCCAGTGCCACCCGTTCGTTGAACATCCGCCGGGTGAAGGAGTAGAGCAGCGCCGTGGTGCCCAGCATGCAGGCGAGGCTGAGGGCGCGCGCCCCGGCCAGCCCGAACGCGGAGTCGGCGAGGGCGGCCAGCACGGGGTACAGCGACGACGAGCCGGAGAAGTAGGCGTTGTAGTCGACCGGCAGGTCGGCGCCGTGGAGCAGGTGGTCGAGCTCCATGTGACCGGCGTAGAGGTAGAGCGCCTCGTCCTGGAAGGCGGTGTTGCTCAGCCGCAGGGAGAGCACCGCCTGGATGGCCAGGACGCACAGCAGCACGGCGCGGCTGACCCACCCGCGGCGCCTGCTCTGGGCCATGTCCCAGCCCGCGTCGGGAGTCTCCGGAATGCGGTACGCCGGCTCGGGGTCGGCAGGGTGCTGCTCGTGCTCGGCGGGCGGGGCGTCCTGCTGCCACTGGGGCACCTGCGCCGTCTGCTGCTCCTGGTGCGGGGCGGGGTACTGCGCGTACGGCGCGGCGGCCGCCGCCTGGGCCGCGGGCAGGGGCTCGGCGTACCGCGCCGCCGGGTACGGGTCGGTGGTGTACGGGTCGTACGTCTGCTGCTCAGGCCCGGTGACCTGCCCGCCGGCCCAGCCCATGTCGTAGTACGGGTCGTTGTCGTCAGCCGTACGGCCGTCCCGCTGCCCCGGCACCCGGTACCCGCGTCCCCTGGGGTCGTCGATCGAAGGTTCCATCACGGCTTCCGCACGTCGAAGCCGAAGGAGTCATCGGCTGCCAGTCGTTTGAACTCGGCCAGCGCCAGCGGGCTGACCTCCAGCCGCCAGTCGGCGCGCTTGTTGTGGTCGAACCAGACGAAGCCGATGATGTCGTCCCGGTCGGTGACGCCCTTGAAGAGGTTCTGCACGTCGGCCCGGCGGCGGGCGCCCGGCTCGGCCGCGGTTTCGAGAATGAGCAGGGGCTTGTCGCTGAAGGTGCGGACCTTCTTGATGGTCGGGCCGAAGACGTGGTCGAAGGCGTTGTCCTCGTACTTGGTGAAGTAGCCGATCAGGCCCACCCAGTCGACGTAGGCGTCACCGGGGTAGTACTTCTCGATGTCGACGCTCTTGACCGAGTTGACGATGTTCGGCGACCAGGCCCAGATGACGTTGGTGGCGCCGGCCTCGTCGAAGACCTCGCGGAGGTGCTTCCAGGCCCGGACGTAGTCGGCGGGCTTGACGTGCTTGGTGCCCCACGTCTCCCAGTGGCCGTTCATCTCGTCCGCGAAGCTGACGGCGAGGGGCAGGCCGAGCTTCCGCACGTCCCCGGCGTACTTCTTGAGGTAGGCGTCGGTCTTGCCGTCGGCGATGTCGGCGATGGTGGTGTCGGCGGGCTCCCAGGACACCACGGTCAGGGCGCCGGCGTCCCAGGCGTTGCGCACGCCCGCGGCGTTGAAGTCGTCGCCCCAGGCCGCGTAGTACTCCAGCAGGTTCGGCTTCTTGCCCACCATCCCGGTGTACTTGTCGACCGCGGCCATGGAGGTCGGCGCCTTCTCCACCGCGGCGCCGAAGTACTTCTTGCGGGGCTGGATCAGGGGCCGGAGGTCATGGGGCTTGACGAACTCCTCGGTCGCCTTGGCCGCGGGCCGCGCCTCCGCGGTGGACTCCGCCGGGGAACAGGCGGCCAGGGGGGCGACCACGGCGGCGGCCAGGGCGACGGCCGTCGCGGTACGGGCTATGTGCGAGGTCATGCGGCACTCTCCGCTCGGGGCTGGACCAGGACCCGGCCGACGACCAGGGCGTAGAACAGGCCGGAAGAAAGGATCAGGGCGAAGTCGGGGGCGTACATGGTGAACATGCGCCAGACGGCGGCGCCCACCCAGAGCAGCGCGGTGCCGCCGCTCCACACCCACATCCCGATCCAGAAGCGCCGGGTCTTGTTCTTCTTCGCCCCGGAGGAGCCGGTCGGCTGCCACCCCATGCGGTTCTTGCGGAGGATGTCCCAGATGGCGAAGACGTGTGCCCAGCCGTACATCATGCGGGCCGACCACGCCTCCAGCCGGTAGGGCGCCTTGTGCCAGAGGGGGAAGATGATCGTGGTGTACACGATGCTGGGCAGGACGAGCAGCAGGTGCTCGACCTTCAGCTTTTCCGGCATGGTCAGCAGCAGCACGAGCGGGATGACCGGGGCCGCGAAGGTGAACAGCGCCGTGTGGATGTAGTAGAAGAATCCGGAGAGATAGCAGAGCCGGCTGGAGAGCCGGATCTTCGCCTGCCAGAACTTCCGGCTGGACATCAGGCTCATCGACCCGGAGCACCAGCGGTACTGCTGGTTGAAGAACGCTCCGGCGGTGTCCGGGCACACCCCGGTCGACACCGCGATCGGCACATAGCGAAGGTCCCAGCCCAGGCCCCGGAGATCGAAGCCGGTGTGCACGTCCTCGGAGTGCTCGATCAGCGTGGTGCCGCCGTTGGTGTCGAGCGCCGCCCGCCGGTAGACCGCGCAGCTGCCCACGCAGATGGCGCCGTCGCTGCCCTGTCGCGAGACCTGGACCGACCGGTAGAAGAGCTCCTGAACGGCTCCCGCGCCGCGCTCGATCCAGTTCTGCGAATCGAGCACCCGGAAGTACTGCGGCGACTGGACGATTCCGATCCGGTCGTCGTCCTCCATGTACGGGAGCAATTCCTCCAGGAGGTCCGAGCGCGGCGCGAAGTCGGCATCGAGGATGAGGATGTACTTTCCGTCGGACTGCCCGTAGCCGAAATGCATGTTCCCGGCCTTCTTGAACCAGCCGCGGTTCGGCCGGGTGCCGTAGCGGAAGCCGAAGTCGGCGGCCATGGCGGCCAGTTCGGGATTGGCGGCGTCATCCATGACGAACGGCACACAGGCGCCCGGATAGCGGTCGGCCAGGGCGCGCACATGCGTCCATGTGTTGTGGAGCACCTCGATGGGCTCGCCGCACACGGGGAGAAAGACGTCGACCGACGGATATTCGGCGGGCTTCCAGTTCCGGACCAGGCGCTTATGGTGCTTGATGTCGAAATCACGGGTGACAGCGTTCACCCGGAGCGAAATCAAGTAGTAGACGACGGTAAACACCAGCAGCGGCACATAGACCCACAGAAGGGGAGTCGACGCCGCCAGCTTGAACTGGCTCAGCACAAGACAGACGAAGCTGATCAGTGAGCTCAGAGTCAGCACCCACAGATGGCGCTTCACGTACGCGTACTTCTCGCGATCCGTGGGCGGCTGCGGCAACAACCCGCCGTGCGCGGCTCCTCCGTGCGCGGCGCGCCGCCGGCCCCCACCGGAACGCGCCCGATGCCCGCCCGCGCGGGCAGGCCGAACTGAACTCATCTGAACCCCTCCGGGCCGTCCGGCCCGACTCGTCCCCACCCCGACACCAAAAGGTCCACCAGCCTGAACCAATGGACGATGAAAGTATATAACCCGTAAAGGGATGTCAAAGTCGCCATAGCGGAGCAATCCATTCCACCAGGCGGGAATCCAAGATCGTCGCTCATGGCGGACATGGCAGACTTGTCGGGTTCACGAAATCGGCAAGGGGAGTTGGCCACGGTGCCGGACCAGGCAGGGCCCTCGGCGACGAGGGAGTCGACGCGAAGCACGGCCGGGCAGCGGGCCCGCCGGAGGATCGGGCGGCTGGCGGGAGGCGCCGGGGCGCGGCTGTGGTCCACACGCAGGCGCCGGCTGGCGACAGTGGGAACGTCCGGCGGTCTGCTCGTGGCCGTGACCGCCGGATGTCTTTACCTATGGTTCCAGGACCCCGGCGCCCAGCCCGGCGGCAAGGGTGCGCGCAAGCTGGTCATCGCGTACATCGACGCGCTGGCCGACGGCGACATGAAGGAGGCGTGTCACCTGATGCACCCCCGGGTCACCGCGTCCATGGACCGGGCGGACGGCGGGTGCCCGGGGGCGATGCGCGCCCAGGTCGGCGACCGGCTGAGCGGCAAGGACCGCGGCCGGGTCGGCGCCATCGACGTCGGCCCGGCCCAGGTCGACGGCAGGACCGCACGCGTCGAGGTGCGCTCCGGGGCGGACGGCACGAGGAAGAGCACGGTCGTCGTGGAGCGTGTCGACGATCACTGGCGGGTCCTGGAGGACTGAGTGGGAGGGGTGGGCGGCGGGCACGCACCGCGCCCACCCCTCCCATGCGCACCGTCGCGTCTCACTCACGGCGTCGTGCGAGCGCTACGGCATCACCATCGGTCCGCTCACCACCGGGTCCGCGCGGATGGCTACTTGGCGGCTTCCACGGAAGGCTTGCCCGCGCCCTTCTTCGCCGTGGGACCACCGGAGAACAGCGACTCGGGCTGGACGCTGCGCTTCGTCCTCCCGCCCGGGGCCGCCAGGGCCGGCGAGCCGTTGGCCGCCGAGAGCCAGTACATGCGCTCCACGCCCTCGGTGTCGAGGAAGAAGACGCCCCAGCCACCGTCGCCCATCTGCACGATCGACGGATCGGTCGCCGCCTTCCCGGACCAGACCAGGGACCAGCCGCCGAAGGACCCGTCCGGGCGCTGCGCGGAGTAGCGGACGTAGCCCTTGTCGTCGCGGACGAGAACGCCGAGCGTCTTGTCCTTGTTGACGACGACCACGGGGGACCCCTCGGTCTTCACGCCCGGGATCACCGCCCCGTCGCCGAAGAAGCCGTTGAGCGTCTTGCCGCCGGCCGGGCGCGCGGACTCGGTCGCGGCCCAGATCTCCCCGTCCTTGTTCCGGGCGAAGGCCGTCATCTTCCCGTCCGCTCCACGGGCCGCGACGGGGGTGCCGGTGAGCCCGGTGACATCGGAGACGCCCCACACCCACCAGCCGTTGCGCTGGTCGTCGGCTCGGTTCACACCGAGGCGGCCCTGCTTGTCGAGACCCAGGACGAACGGGCGGTCGCTCTCCCCGTCCACCACGGTCGCCTGGCTCGCCCCGGCGAAGGTCGCGTGCTCGTAGCCGGCGGCCACGGGGGAATAGGCGTCCTGGGTCCGCCACGGGATGAAGTCCTCGGTGTTGGCGGCGCGCTGGTTCAGGTACCAGAGCTTGCCGTCGCGGCCGAAGGCGTGCACCGACACGACGCCCTTGGAGTCACGGAGGACGGTCGGGGCGCCGACGAAGTTTCCCCCGAGGTCCGTGAGCGAGGACCAGGTCGCGCCCGGCTTGCGCTTGGTCATGTAGACGTGGCCGTCCTTGCCCAGGACGAAGGCCATCGGGGTGCCGTCGGCCTGCTCGGTGACGACGGGCTGGTCGACCATGTTCTGTGCGCCGGGCACGACGCTGTAGACCACGGTGCCGATGTCGTTGATCTCGCGCTGCGCGCCCTGGATGAGCCAGCCGCGTTCGTCGACGTAGAACTGCTGGATGAGCTGGTCCCTGCCCTGGCGCAGGGCGGCGGGGATGCGGGGGCGCGGGGTGACGGGAGCCGGCTCCGGCTGTGCGGGAGCGTGGCAGGCGTCCGTGCGCATGGCGATGCCCTGGAACACCTGGAAACCCCAGCCGGCCTTGCGGCGGGTGCCGTCCACCCAGGCGCCGGCGTTCTGGTCCCAGCGGTACCAGAAGAGCGTGCCGTCCTGGTGCAGGGCGTAGAGGGTGCCGCCACCGGCCGAGCGGATCTCCCGCAGGTTCTGCCAGCCGACCGCCCACGCCGGGACCTTCATGTCCAGCCACTGCTGCCGGTCGACGTCGAAGCGGTAGCGGTAGAGGTCACCGCCCTTGCGGGCGAAGATCAGGCCGTCGCCCGCGGCGACGATGAGGTCGTACTCGCCCCATCCGACCGGGTCGATGACGCGGCCCCGGCCGGGCAGGACCGCTCCCGTCTTCTGGTCGTACTGGTAGAAGCGCAGGGAGCCGTCGTCGAAGACGGCGAAGATGTTGCCGCGGTCGTCGACGGTGACGCGGTTGCGCCGGGCGGGGACGATGAAGGCCCCCCAGCCGTCATCGATCTTCTCGCCCCGGTCGCGCTCCCAGCTGTTGGCGTCCGGGTCGTAGCGATAGCGGAAGAGGTTGCCCTCGGAGTTGATGCTGTAGAACCAGCCACCCGCCCCGCCGAGGGTGAGGCGGGGAGCCTGCCAACCGCCGCTCCCGATCTGCTTGTTGATCACGGGCCAGTTGAACGAGCCGTTGGCCGGATCGGCGTGCGCGTAGTACTTCAGCGGGCCGTCGGTGGCCGCTCCGTACAGCTCGGTCTGGGGGCGGCAGCTCACCTGCGCGGATGGCGCCGCGGTGGCGGGTGTCGAGTCCGCCGAGGCCGTGGGCGCGCACACCAGCCCCATGGGCAGGGCCGTGACGGCGGCGAGAGTGAGGGCTGCCGCACGGGAGGCGGACGGGCGGAAACGGCTCTTCGGCATGCGGGAGCGCTTTCATGACGGGGAGACAGGGGCCGGTCAGGACCCGAGGCCCGGCCGAGAACGGGGCCGGGCGACATGCATGGTAACCACACCCTTTACCTCCAATTGGCAGGGCAATTACGCTCGATCACTGGAATCCATGACAAATACCCCATGGCACCCCATTTATGAGCGCGGAGCGTAATCGTTCACCATAGATCGACTTATTGACTCGTAACGAACACCCCATCACCTTGCAATGTCGATCTTTATTCGGATAGAACATCAACCTATGCCCGCCATCTCATGGTTGTGGCTTTCTGTGGCAACCCCTGCCGTTTGGCAGGGGTTGGTCGCATTTTGAGACGACGCTTGGGGTGGAGTACTTCGTGATTCCTGGCAGTCGGCGCACCGGACCCGGTGCGCGTCGCCGCCGCGGTGGTTTCAGACACCGCTCGTTCCTCAGTCGACGGCCCGGCCTGAGCCGGGCCGTCGCGCTGACCGCCGCGATGCTGGTCTTCGCCGGCGCCGCACCCTCCGAGGCGGTGGGCCGGGCCGAGTCCGGGCCCGGGCTTCCCGGCGTCAAGGGGCATACGAAACGCCCCGACGGCCAGCGCTGGGGAAGCGCGGCCGGGCAGGACCATCTCGACGGCACGGCGAAGCCCGTCAAGGCCACCGGGCCGCAGACGCTGCACGGCAAGTACGCCGTGGAGCACCCCGACATCCCCACCCCGTCGGCCCGCAACGAGGTCAAGGTCGAGCAGGCACCGGCCAGGGACGTCAAGGGCTACGACCCCAAGAGCAGCACCGAATCGGCCGACAAGCGGGGCGAGTTCGAGCGCACCTTCACCAACAAGGACGGCTCGCAGACCACCCAGTTCTCCAAGGAACGGCTCAACTACCGGCGGTCCGACGGCAGCTGGCAGCCCATCGACGCCCGTCTGGTACCCCAGGACAAGGGCACCGGCGGCTGGCGCAACGCCGCGGACAGCCTCGGCATCGATCTCGCGGCACGGGCCGACAGCGAGAGCCTGGCCCGGCTCGTCGTCGACGCCGATCACGAGGTCGCGTTCGGCCTGCGAGGCGCCCAGCGCTCGGCCGGCCGTGTCGACGGGAAGAACCCCTTCTCCGTCACCTACCCCGATGTCCTCAAGGACGCCGACCTGGAGCTGATATCCAAGCCCGGCGGCCTCAAGGAGGTCATGGTCCTGCGTTCGGCGAACGCGCCGCGCAGCTGGACCTTCCCGCTGCGGACCAAGGGGCTGACGGCCTCCGTCGACAACGGCGACGTGGTCCTGAAGGACGCGGACGGCAAGGAGCGCGTCCGCATCCCGCACGGGTACATGGAGGACTCCAAGGCCGGCCCGGAGTCCGGTGACGGCGCGATATCCACCAAGGTCGACTACCGGATCGTCGAGCAGGACGGCGGAGTGGCCCTGCGCGTGGAGCTCGACAGCGCCTGGCTCGCCGCCCCGGAGCGGTCGTTCCCCGTCCGCGTCGACCCGCCCATGGTGGAGCCCGTCGGCGCCTCCTCGAGCATGTACGTGGAGAAGTCCGGCGGGAACAACTGGAGTTCGGCGTCCGAGGACACCCTGAAGCTGGGCTCGGTCACCGACGGCGGTACCACCAGCCAGGCCGCCAGCTATCTGGCCTTCCCCGGCGTCGCGTCCAAGCTGCGCAACCACAAGATCTTCGGCGCCTCGCTCACCGTGCTGAACTACTGGTCGGCCTCCTGCCGCCCGCGCGAGGTGAACGTCCACCCGGTCACCGAGGCGTGGACCGCGGGCAAGGGACACTCCTACCCCGGGCCCAGGTACGGCCCGAAGATAGCCGGCTCCTCCTTCGCGCACGGCTTCATCGCCGAGGGCCAGTCCAGCTCCGACTGCCCGGCGGCCTGGGAGGCCATCGACCTCGGCACCAAGGGCCGCGACCTGATCGAGGGCTGGGCCGACGGAAGCCGTCCCAACTACGGTCTGACACTGCGCGGCGCGGACTCCGAGCCGGCGAACTGGAAGAAGTTCTCCAGCACCAGCAGCTCCAACCCGCCGTCGCTGTACGTGACGCACACGCCGTACAACGCGAAGTACTCCGTCGAGCGCTCGACGCCACAGCCGCCGGTCAGCCGCGGCACGGACGGCAAGGTCAAGATCAAGGTCACCAACCTCGGTGCCGAGACCTGGACCCCCGCCACCTATGAACTGGGCTACCGCGCCTACAAGGACGGCCGGCTGGTCAAGCAGGCGGTCGCCGCTCAGCTGCCCAAGGACGTGCCCCGGGGCGCGAGCGTCTCCCTCGACGCCGTCGTCCACAAGGCCGACGCGGGCCAGTACCTCTTCGACTTCTCCATGGTCCGCAAGGGCAAGGCCGTCTTCACCGACGAGGGCATACCTCCGGTCCGCCTCGCCCTGAACGTGGTGGCCATCCCGCCGGTGGTCGACGCCTTCCACCCGGCCAACGGCTACCAGTCCCCCACGCTCTCCCCCGAGCTGTGGGCCAACGCGCGGGACATGGACAAGACCGGCCAGAAGCTGCAGTACCGCTACGAGGTCTGCGAGGCCGGCAAGGACAACAAGCCCAAGGACTGCTTCTTCTCCGACTGGTCCCCCGACCGCAGCTGGGTCGTGCCCACCGGCAAGCTCTCCTGGTCCAAGACGTATCTGTGGCGCCCCTGGAGCAAGGACAACGCCGCCACCAGCCCCGAGCTGCCCTACACCACGTTCCTCACCTCGGTCCCCCAGCCGGTCGTCACCTCGCACCTGGCGGGTTCGCCGTACGGCTCTTCCGACAAGCCCTTCGACCCGCAGGTCGGCAACTTCGCCAGCTCGGCCGTCGACGCCTCGGTACCGACCGTCGGCCCGGACCTCACCGTCACCCGGACCTACAACAGCCTCGACCCCGGCACGGACCACATCTTCGGCGCCGGCTGGGCCTCACGCCTCGACATGCGCGTGACCCCCGACGACGACGGCACCGGCAATGTGGTCGTCACCTATCCCGACGGCCAGCAGGTCCGCTTCGGCCGCAACGCAAGCGGCTCCTTCGCCCCGCCGCAGGGCCGTGACGCCGTATTCACGTCGGCCAAGGACGGCGGCTGGCAGCTGACCGACAAGAACGGTGTGCGGTACGGCTTCCGCGGCGACGGCCGGCTCGGCACGGTCACGGACGCCAGCGGGCTCACGCAGACCCTCACGTACACGGACGGCAAGCTCGTCCAGGTCGTCAACGACACCAGCAAGCGGAGCCTGTTCTTCCAGTGGTCGGGCGGCCACGTCACCGCCGTCGGTACCGATCCTCTCGGGACCAAGCCACTGACCTGGACGTACGACTACGACGGCGACAAGCTGACCAAGGTCTGCTCGCCCGAGAAGACCTGCACCACCTATGAGTACGCGGCCGGATCGCACTACCGCAGCGTGGCCCTGGACTCGGGCCCGTACGCCTACTGGCGGTTCGGCGAGGACTCCGGCGACGACGCCGTCAGCCAGGTCACCGTCAACCAGGGCAAGGACCAGGCCCAGTACGTGAACGTCGGCCACGACGCCACCGGGCCGCTCAGCGGCACGGAGGAGAACGCGGCCACCTTCAACGGCACCTCCTCGCGCGTCGACCTGCCCGAGAACCTGCTGAACCTGCAGCGCAACCTCGCGGTCAGCATGTGGTTCCGCACCACCGGCAGCGGTGTACTGCTGAACTACCGGTCCGACAAGCACTCCGACTCGGCCGCCGGTTCGAGCGCGCCCATCCTGTACATCGGCGCCGACGGAAAGCTCCGCGGCCAGTTCCGCACCGGCGGCATCACGCCCATCACCGCCTCCGCTCCCGTCAACGACGGCAACTGGCACCAGGTCGTCCTCAGTTCGGACGGAGGCCGCCAGACGCTCTTCCTCGACGGGAAGAACAACGGCAGTCTCGTCGCGCCGGTCGACCACAGCGCGCAGTGCTTCGCCGAGATCGGCACCGGCTGGGCCTCCTCCTGGCCCTCCGCTCCCTCCAAGGGCACCGCGTACTTCAAGGGTGACATCGACGAGGTCGCCGTCCACCACAAGCCGCTCGGCACCTCCGCGGCGCGGTCGCTCCACGCCGCGCGCGACCAGGCCGACCAGCTGACCAAGGTGACGACGCCCAACGGCCGTACGGCCGTCGAGGTCACCTACGACACCAACGTGGACCGCGTCAGCAAGCTGACCGACGTCAACGGCGGACAGTGGAAGCTCGGTGTCCCGGTCACCGGCCTGTACGGCAAGGAGCTCATCCGCACGGTCCAGGTGACGGACCCCAAGGACCGCCGCCACTTCTACGACTACGACCCGCTCGCGGGCCGCATCATCCGCTACGTCTCCCCCTTGCGCGACAACCCGAAGGAGACCGCGAAGCCCGGGCCCAGCGGCTCCCCGGAACCCGGCATCGCCGAGGGCGGCCTCTTCGAGGGCGGCCAGACCGGCACCGGTCAGCCCCCTGTCGACTACCCCGACCCCCAGTTCGTCGGCGGCGCCGTCAACGCCATGGGCGTGCGCGGCTTCGGCTACGACGACAAGGGCCTGCAGAACCGCGTCGTGGACGAGCTCGGCCATGCCGTGGACATGACCTACGACGGCCAGGGCAACGTCGCCACCCGGACGACCTGCCGCGGCGTGGGCCAGTGCCAGACGACCTACTACACCTACTACCTCAACGACCAGGACCCGGTCGACCCCCGCAACGGCAAGCTCACCGAGTCCCGTGACGCCCGGTCGAAGGACGCCTCGGACAACGCCTACCGGACGACGTACTCCTACGACTCCCAGGGCCAGCTGACCGAGCAGGCCGCCCCGGACGGCCGCAAGGCGATCCGGACGTTCACCACCGGCAGCGAGTCCGCCTTCGACGGCCAGGGCACCATGCCCGCCGGGCTGCTCGCGTCGATGACCGACGCGAAGGGCAAGACGGCCCGCTACCGCTACTTCGCGAACGGTGATCTCGCCGAGACCACCGACCCGGCGGGGCTGATCACGCGCTACACGTACGACCGGCTCGGCCGCAAGCTCACCGAGACCGACATCAGCGACTCCCAGCCCAAGGGGGTGACCGTCGGCTTCACCTACGACGGCGTCAACCGGGTGGTCACCACCACCAAGCCCGGGGTCAGGAACGAGGTCACCGGCGTCACGCACACCCAGCGCACGACCGTCGAGTACGACAAGGACGGTCTGCAGGTCCGCTCCGAGGTCACCGACCTCACCGGTGGCGACCCCGCGCGCGAGACCCGTACCGAGTACGACGACTCGGCGCGCCCGGTGCGGGTGACGGACGCAGAGGGCTCCGAGAGCAGCTACGGCTACGACGTGCTGGGCAACCGCGTCTGGGAGGTCGACCCGAACGGCACCCGCTCCGAGACCGTCTACACCCCGCGCAACAGCGTGGCCGAGGTGCGGGTACGCGACTGGCGCGGCGATCCGCAGGAGGCGCCCAAGGACTCCTCGGGTGACGAAAAGGTCCTGGTGACGGACTCCTACGCGTACGACATGGCCGGCCGGCTCACCCGCCACACCGATGCCATGGGCCGCACGCGCGAGTTCAGTTACTACGACGACGGTCTGCAGAAGGCCGTCCGCGCCCTCGACGTGCCGCAGCCGGACGGCTCCACCCGCGACATCGAACTGGAGCGGAACACCTACGACGCGCTCGGCAACGTGACGCGCAAGGTCACCGGCAACGGCACGGTCACCACCGACTACGCATACGACGTGTCGGGCCGTGCGCAGAGCATCACCACGGACCCGGGCAAGCTGGACCGCAAGGTCGCCTACACCTACGACGACGCGGACAACGTGACCCGTGTCGTCCACACCGGCCGGTCCTCCAACATCCCGTTCAGCAGCAGCAACTCCGAGGTCGTCGACTACACCTACGACGCCGTCGGCCGCGAGCTGAGCGAGACCACCCAGAACGGCAAGCAGCGCCTGACCACCACCTTCACGTGGGACCAGCGCGGTCTGCTGCTCGCCGAGACCGAGCCGCGCGGCAACGCCGAGGGCGCGAACGCCGAGGAGTTCACCACCACCCACGCCTACGACGCGCTCGGCCGCAAGATCTCGGTCACCGAGCCCGCCGCCGACGTGGAGACCGGCCAGGAGGGCGACACGGGCAAGCCCGCCAGGCTCCGCCCGACCACGCTCACCGGCTACAACACCTTCGACGAAGCGACCCAGACCAAGGATCCACAGGGCAGGCTGACCTCGGTCACCTTCGACAAGTCCGGCCGGCCCACGTCGAGCACCTCTCCCTCCTACACCCCGCCCGGCGCGACCGAGCCCATCACCCCTGTCAGCCGCAACGAGTACGACGCGGCGGGCCGGGTCACCGCGACCACGGACGCGCTCGGCAACACCAAGCGCTTCAGCTACGACCAGCTGGGCCGCATGGTCCAGCGGGAGGAGCCGCGCGCCTCGAAGCTGCTCGGACTCGTCACCGAGCCCGGCAAGAGCGTGCCCTCCGGCGCGGGCGCCGTGTGGTCGTACACCTACAGCCGCACCGGCGAGCAGCTCTCGGAGACCGACCCGACCGGGGCGCGCACCGAGAGCACGTACGACGGTCTCGGCCGGATCGCCACGGCGACCCAGGTGGAGCGGAAGTCCGGGCAGACCCGGTACTTCACGTCCACCTTCGCCTACGACGACGCCGACCGCATGGTCGCCCGGACCACGCCCGGCGGTGACACCACCCGCTACACCTACGACGCCCTCGGCCAGCTCACCGGCACCGAGGACCCGGCCGGGGTGAAGACCAGCACCGGCTACGACATGGCCGGGCGGATCATCAACAGCACCGACGCCCTGGGCCGTTCGGTGCGGCAGACCTACGACCAGGCCGGCCGGATGACCGGCCAGCTCTGGCTGGACAAGGACGACAACCCGCTGCGCGACCGCAGCTTCCGCTACGACTTCGCGGGCAACGTCGTCGCCTCCGACGACGCGAAGGGCAAGACCACCCGCTACTCCTTCGACGCGCAGAACCAGCTCGTCCAGCAGGTGGAGCCGGTCGGCTCCGGCAAGTCCATCACCACGACCTTCGGCTACGACGCGAACGGCAACCGCACGCGCTACACCGACGGCCGGGGCAACACCACCCGCTACACCTTCAACACCCTCGGTCTGCCCGAGTCGGTGATCGAGCCGGAGACCAAGGAGTTCCCGGCCGCCGCCGACCGCACATGGACCACGGGCTACGACGCCGTCGGCAACCCGGTCAGGCTGACCGAGCCCGGCAAGGTCGAGCGCCTGCGCACGTACGACCCGAGCGGTCTGCTGCTGCGCGAGACCGGCACCGGTGCGGAGGTCTCGACCCCGGACCGCGCCTACGAGTACGACGCCAACGGCCGGGTCGTCTCGGCCAGCGCGCCGAAGGGTGCCAACACCTACGAGTACAACGACCGCGGCCTGCTCACCGCCGCCCACGGCCGCTCCGGCGAGGCCAGCTTCGGCTACGACGAGGACGGGCGGCTGCTCACCCGCGTCGACGGCGCCGGCACGGCGGTGTTCGGCTACGAGAAGGGCCGGCTGAAGTCGGTCAAGGACGCCCAGTCGCAGCAGCTGTTCAGCTACCGCTACGACAGGACGGGCGCCCTGGAGGGCATCGACTCGCCCGGCGTCAGCCGCAGCTTCGGCTATGACTCGCTGGGCCGGCAGACCTCCGACGTCACCAAGTCGTCCGCCTCGGGGACAGTGCTGGCCACCGCCGAGTACCGCTTCGACGACAACGACCGCCTGATATCGAAGAAGACGACCGGCACGGCGGACTCGGGCGAGCAGAAGTACGCCTACGACGACGCCGGGCGTCTGACCTCATGGACCGACAAGGGAGGCAAGACCACCGGCTACACCTGGGACGACGCCGGCAACCGCGTCCAGTCCGGCGAGCGCAAGGCGTCGTACGACGCGCGCAACCGACTGCAGTCGGACGGCGATTCGACCTACACCTACAGCGCGCGGGGCACCCGGAAGACCTCGTCGAGCTCCGGCCTCGCCGAGGAGAGCCGCTTCGACGCCTTCGGCCAGCTGGCCAAGCAGGGCGACATCTCCTACGCGTACGACGCGTTCGGCCGCCTGGTCGACCGTGACGGCACGGAGCACACGTACTCGGGCCTGGGCGACGACGTCGTCGCGGACGGGCGCGGTGTCTACAGCCGCGGCCTGACGGGCGAACTGATCTCCGTCACCCAGGGCGGCACGACGCGCATCGCCATGGACGACCGCCACGGCGACGTCGTCGGCACGGTGGACGCGAAGGACGCCGACCCGAAGCAGCTCGCTTCGTCGGCGGGCTTCGACCCGTTCGGCAAGGCGACGGACACGGCCGGCGAGCAGATCGCCATCGGTTACCAGGGCGACTGGACGGACCCGTCGTCCAAGCAGGTCAACATGGCCGCGCGGTGGTACGACGCGGGGACCGGGGCGTTCACGTCACGCGACTCCATGACGCTGGACGCGAACCCGTCCGTGCAGGCGAACCGCTACACGTACGCGAACGCGGATCCGATGGACAACACGGATCCGACGGGGCACTGGCCCAAGTGGCTCAAGAAGGCCGCGAACAAGGTCAAGCACGTGGCCACCTCGACCTACCACTACGTGGAGAAGAAGGTCGTCTCGGCCTACCACTATGTGGAGAGGAAGGTCACCTCTGCCTACCACTACGTGGAGAACAAGGTCCGCTCAGCCGTCAACTGGGTGTCCGAGAAGGTGTCGTCCGGAGCCAGATGGCTGGGCAACAAGGTCTCGTCGGCCGGCCGGTACCTGAGGAACCAGTCCACCAGGATCTACAAATCCGCGGCGCAGATCTACCGCGAGAGCAAGAGGTACATCAGCGACAAGGCCCGCTCCGCGAAGAAGTACATCGCGACGCACAACCCGCTGCCGGTCCTGGCCAAGGCGCTTCGTCCGGTGTACGCGGGGATGAAGACGGTGGTCTCCGCGGCGGTCAATCTGCCGGCGATGATCGTCCAGGAAACCAAGCAGGTCGTCCAGGACGTGGCCAAGGTGGCCACCGAGGTCACGAAGATCGTCGTCGACGTCAGCGCCAAGATGGTCTCCGCGGTCGACACCGCGATCACGGCGGTGTCCGAGTTCGCCCAGACCGCGGCGCCGTATCTGAAGGCGGCGTGGGACTTCACCGCTGAGGTCACCGGCATCAACGACGCCGTCGCGTGTGCGACCAAGGGCGACGTCGAGGCGTGTCTGTGGACGGCGGTGACGGTCGCGAGCGTCTTCGTCCCGGGTTCCACCGGAGCGGTGCGCGGGGCGAAGGCCGTGCGGATGGCCGGCAAGGTCGAGCATGCCGCCGCCGGAGGCTCGAAGACGGTCAAGAAGGCCGAGAAGGTCGTCGAGGAGGTTTCCGGCGGGACGTGCCCCGTCCCGAACAGCTTCACCCCGGAAACCCTGGTGGTGATGGCCGACGGGTCCACCAAGCCGATCAGGGACATCCAGGCCGGTGAAAAGGTCCTCGCGACCGACCCGACGACGGGCAGGACCGAAGCCCGCCCGGTCGACGACGTCATCGTCGGCAACGGCGAGAAGCACCTGGTGAAGCTCACCGTCGACACGGACGGCGACAAGGGCGACGCCACCGACACCATCACGGCCACCGAAGGCCACCCCTTCTGGCTGGAGGACCAGCACACCTGGGCCAAGGCCGCCGACATCAAGCCGGGCTCCCTGCTCCGCACCTCGACGGGCACCTGGGTCAAGGTCACGGCCACGCGCGCGTGGACCGCGGTCCAGAAGGTGTTCAACCTGTCGGTGAGCGGGATCCATACGTACTATGTCCAGGCGGGCGCGGCGCCGGTGCTGGTGCACAACGCTCGACCGCCACGCCAGCGGCCTCACCCGGACGCGGAAGGCCCGCATACGACCTTCATGCGGGACAACGCCACCGGCGAGATCAAGAAATACGCGGAATGGACACCCAACACCAATCCCCGGGACCCGAGGTCGTTCGACCTCGCCAAGCGGTTCGACCGCTTCGGTCCTACTCACACCAATGCGGACGGATCAAAGATACCGACCCCGCACATCAACGAAGCGGACGGGAGCGCCAGGACCTTGCAGGACTGGGAGAAGCCGATGGGATGTCCGTGATCGCATGAACGACGCACTGCACTTCCTCCAGTCCTGGTACGAAGCTCAATGCGACGAGGACTGGGAGCATGAGTTCGGCGTCCGGATCGAGACTCTGGACAATCCGGGATGGACCATCGAGATCGACCTGATCGGCACCACGATCGAAGGACGCGAGCTTCGGAAGTCGAAGCACGAGTCGCAGGACGGCCGATGGATCTGGTCATGGTCCGACGGCGAGAAATACCATTCGTCCTGTGACCCGTTCTCCCTGGAGAGTGCCATTCTCCGGTTCAAGGAGTTCACCGAAAGAGGGACACAGGACGCATAGCGAGAAGGCAGGCAGCCCGCGACGGGCTGCCTGCCTTCTTCTTATGGAGCTGCCGCTCGGCGGGGGGGCGCGGCCGAGCGGGTAACTTCCGGGCCGGGCCCGGGATCGGGCTCCGCCGCGGACCGGTGGAGCCGCGGGTGACTACACCCGCACCCAGTCCCCCAGCGCAAGCCCAGGCTCGGACATCCGCTGGCGGGCGACGCGCAAGTGGCCGTCCGCGCCGAGCACCGCCAGGGTCACCCGGCCGAGGGCGTCCAGGGCCAGTGCGGGCGCGCCCGCGAAGTCCTCGCCCGTTTCCGACCATTGGCTCCCGGCCGGCTCGTCACCGGTGGGGAAGACGGCGACGGCGGGGACGCCGGAGGCGGCCCGCTGGGCGAGCACCGTGCAGTCGAGGCCGTCGAGAGGCGTGCGGAGCGCGGCGGCGGGCCCGGTGCCGACGGCGCCCAGGGAGGCGCTGACCGGCTCGTCGTCGGCCCCGCCGACCGCGGGGAGGACGGTGTGGAGCGCGGAGTCCGCGGCCTCGCGCCAGAAGTGGGTGATCCGGTCGTCGCCGGTCGCGACGGCCGTGGCGGTCGCGGGCGCCGGCTTCGCGGGGGTGTTGCGGACGCGCTCCAGCTGGCCTCCGGGCTCTCTCTGCCGCCAGCGCAGCACGAACTCGGCCGCCGGGGCGAGGAGTTCCACGCGGCCGGTGGAGGTCGCGGCCGCGGTCATCCCGTCGAGGACGTGACTGCCCTTCAGGTCGGTCCAGGGGCCCCAGATGCCGCGCGCGTCCATCTGGCGGCCGCACACGCCGCCGCCCGCGTTGCGCACGAAGACGTGCAGGCCGGCGGAGTCCACGACGGCCGTCGGGGCGCCGATCCGCGCCGCGCGGTCCCAGTCCTGGCCGTGGGGCGTACCGATCGACCGCCAGTTGGTGACGGGACGGCCCGACTGGAGCTGTGTGGCATAGACCACCTCGGTCGCGGTCCAGTCGCCGGCGTCGCCCGGGACGTTACGGCGGCGGACGCCGACCAGATACACATAGCCCTGCCCGGTGCGCGCTATGGACAGGTGCGGGTCCAGGCCGGGCGCGGGCAGGAGCTCCGGGCCGGTCCACTCGGGCCCGCCGGGCCGGGTCTCGGTCCAGCGTGCGACACCGCCCTCGGCCGGCGCGTAGGCGGTGAGACGGCCGTCACTGCCTCGCAGCAGCCAGCCGGTTACCGGGGTGGCGGTACGCACTGCCATGTCTCGCTGCCAGCCTTTCTCGCACTCGGGTCATTTCCGCACCCGGGCGCAATTGCGCGCCGCGCGGACCCCTTTTGTCGACCCTCGACAATAACATCGCGGGCGCCGCCGAATTCCGCCCGGAATTGGCGTGGGAGGCTGGTCGCATGACTGCTCTCCTCGTCGTGGACGGCGCGAATGTCGTCGGTTCGGTGCCCGACGGCTGGTGGCGCGACCGCCTCGGTGCGGCCCGGCGGCTGCGGGACAGGCTCGTCGCGTACTCGGCGGAGGGCGGCGGCGCGGCCCTGCCGCCGGGAGCCGTCGAGCCGGCGCTCACGCCCCCGCCGGAGATCGTACTGGTGGTGGAGGGCGCGGCACGCGGCGTCGAGCCGGTGCCCGGGGTGCGGGTGGAGCAGGCGGACGGCAGCGGTGACGACCGGATCGTGCGCGTGGTGGCGGAGCGGGCCCCGGGCCGGCGCTGCGTGGTCGTCACCGCGGACCGCGGGCTGCGCGAGCGCGTCAGGGCCCTCGGCGCCGAGGTCACCGGGCCCCGCGCGGTGTTCCCCCGGCGGCCAGGACGTCCGTGACGGCGCCCGCCGGGGCGTAGAGCACCGCGCCGTCGGCCGTGCCCACCCGCTCGTACCCCCGGTCCAGGACGGCCCGCAGCGACGGCAGCCGGGCCGGGCCGTACGGCTTGCCGCGTGAGTCGTCGACGATGAGCGCGGGCGGACGGCGGGTCAGCTCGCGGCGGAAGACGGGCCAGGAGCCCGGCACGCCGTACGCCTCGCCGACGTGCGAAGGGCCGCGTCCGCCGCTGTAGTTGGTGAGCAGCCCGGCGGTCAGGAAGCGGCCCGCGGGCGGGCGGTCCGCGAGCCAGTACGTCTCGGGGTGCATGCCCCAGCACAGCACCCGGGCGGTGGGCGCGGTGCGCTCGCGGACGGCGCGGGCCACCTTGAGCGTGTGCGGCAGGTCGGGCGGCTGGTCGGCGAGCCCCCAGGCCAGGAAGAACGCGCAGGAGAGGGCGGAGAGCGCGAGCGAGGTGCCCAGCAGCCGTCCGTCGAGCGCGGCCAGCGCCGAGGTGCCCAGCAGGGTGAGCGGCGGGATCAGCTGGAGGTAGTAGTGGCCGAAGAAGTGGAAGCCGGTGGCGACGGCCACGGCCGAGGCGGCGAGCCACAGCCACAGCTCGGGGGGCGCGGCGCGGCACCGGTCCAGCAGCCGCCGGGCGACCGGCAGCAGCAGTCCGGCGCAGCCCGCGGCGAGGGTGCTCGCGTTGGAGACCGCCTGGCCCGCGGCGAGCGCGACGGCACCGGCCGCCGAGGCGTACGTCCCGGAGCCGGTCACGGACCAGAACAGCAGCCGGGCGGGGCCGGTGGCGCAGGCGACGGCGGCGGTGGGCAGGAGCACGCCGAGGGCGAGGGCAGCGGCGCCGACGGCCCGGGGGCGCGCGGTCCACAGCAGCAGGAGGACGGGGGCGAGGACCGCTCCGCCGGTCTGCTTGGTGAGCATGGCGGCGGCGACGGCGAGCCCCGCGGCGCCCCAGCGGCGGCGGTCCGCGCACCACATGGCGGCGACGGTCCACGGCACCATGAACACCTCGAAGGCCGCGGCCTGGGTGTCCTCGGGGGCGAGGGCGATGGACGCGAGGAGATAGAGCGCGCCCGCCGCGCGACCGGCGCGTTCGCCCCAGCGGCGGCGGGCGAGCGAGGCGAGCAGCACGGCGGTGAGGAGCTGGGCGAGGACGGCGAGGGCCTTCAGCGGCAGCAGGGAGTGGTCGCCGAAGAGCGCGAAGCACAGTTCGTAGAGCCAGGGCAGCACGGGTGGCTTGCGGTCGACGACGGTGCCGTAGAGGACGGCGCCGTGGGCGAGCATGCGGGCCTCGGTGGCGAGGAAGCCCTCGTCGGGGTTCCACAGGGGACGCAGGAAGGACGGCAGCCGGGTGACGAGGGCGAGGGCCGCGAGGACGGGCAGCAGGCGCGGCCAGAAGGCGTCGCGGTTCCCCGGCGGGGCCGCGGGCCCGTGCGGGGCCCGGACGTGCGGTGCGGGGGCGGCGGCCGGGGCGGCCGCGCGCTGGGCGACGGGCATGCGGGTCAACCTAGGGGTAACGGCCTCGGGGGTGGCGCGGTCCGCGGGGGACGGGCGGGCGCGTGGTGGCGTCCGCCCGCCCCGGGTGGTCAGGGCACGCGGCTGTGGCGGCGCCCGTAGACGAAGTAGACGACGAAGCCCAGCACCATCCAGGCCGCGAACCTCAGCCAGGTCTCGGCCGTCAGGTTGAGCATGAGCCACAGCGAGGCCAGGACGGACAGCACCGGCACCAGGGGGACGAGCGGGGTGCGGAAGGCCCGGTGCAGGTCGGGGCGGCTGCGGCGGAGCAGGATGACGCCGAGGGCGACGACGACGAAGGCGAAGAGCGTGCCGATATTGACGAGTTCGGCGAGGACGTCGATGGAGGTGAAGCCGGCGAGCACGGCGACGACGACGCCGAGCAGGATCGTGGAGCGGTAGGGCGTGCCGTAGCGGGGGTGGACGCGGGAGAAGACCCTCGGCAGCAGCCCGTCCCGGCTCATCGCGAAGAAGACCCGGCTCTGGCCGAGCAGCAGGATCATGCAGACGGTGGTGAGCCCGACGGCCGCGCCGAAGCTGATCAGCCCGGCCCAGAAGGGGTGGCCCGTGGCCTTGAAGGCGTCGGCGAGGGGGGCGTCGGTGGAGAGCTCGCTGTAGCGCTGCATGCCGGTGACGACGATGGAGACGGCCACGTAGAGGACCGTGCAGATGGCGAGCGAGCCGAGGATGCCGCGGGGCACGTCGCGCTGCGGGTTGCGGGTCTCCTCGGCGGCGGTGGCGACGATGTCGAAGCCGATGAACGCGAAGAAGACGACGGCGGCGGCGGAGAAGATGCCCATGAGGCCGAAGTTCGACGGTGAGAAGCCGAACATCAGCTGCACCAGCGGGGCCTTGATGTCGCCCCCGGCCTCGGTGGGGACGGACGCGGGGACGAACGGGTGGTAGTTGGCGCCCGAGATGAAGAACGCCCCGACGACGATCACGATCAGGACGACGGTGACCTTGACGGCGACGACGACGGTCGTCACCCGGGAGGACAGCTTCATCCCGAGGACGAGGATCACGGTGAGCACGAGGACGAGCGCGCAGGCGAGGATGTCGAAGCCGAAGCGGCCCCCGTGGGTGCCCTGGAGGGCCGTCGGCAGGTGCCAGCCCGCGTTGTCCAGCAGCGAGCGGATGTAACCGGACCAGCCGACGGCGACGACCGCGCAGCCGAGGGCCAGCTCCAGGACCAGGTCCCAGCCGATGATCCAGGCGGGCAGCTCGCCGAGGGAGGCGTACGAGAAGGTGTACGCGGAGCCGGCCACCGGCACGGTGGAGGCGAACTCGGCGTAGCACAGCGCCGCGAGCCCGCAGACGACGCCCGCGAGGACGAAGGCGAGGGCCACCGAGGGGCCCGCGTTCTCCTTGGCGACCTTGCCGGTGAGCACGAAGATGCCGGTGCCGATGACGACGCCGACGCCGAAGACGGTGAGGTCGAGGGCGGTGAGGGACTTGCGGAGCGCGTGCTCGGGCTCCTCGGTGTCCCGGATGGACTGCTCCACCGTCTTGGTCCGGAAGACGCCGCGCCTTCCGGGGCTGTTTTTGAGGGGTTGTTCCGTGCTCATCGGCCCACCTCCTGCTCGACCCGTCGCTCATCCGTGAACTGAGCGAGTCTCCGCGATGTTCGGTCCCACGCGGGGTGGGGCCCGGCCACCGCTCCCAGGATTCACCCGATGGGACGCACCCCGCAGTATGCGGACGGGTCACGCTTCCACCCGGATAGGGGGCGCACGCGCGTCGGCCGGGCTCGAGGGAGCGAGCCCGGCCGACGTCGGAGCGAGGGGGAGGAACCGGTCAGTCGCGGGCCACCTCGGCGGCCGGCTCGGCCTCCTCGTAGCGGCCGTCGAGCTTCGAGACCAGACCTGTCACCTGGCGGGCGATGTCCGGCGCGGTCAGGCCGATCTCCGCCATGACCTCCTTGCGGGAGGCGTGGTCGAGGAAGCGCGGCGGGATGCCGAAGTCACGCAGCGGGAGGTCGACGTCCGCATCGCGCAGCGCCTGGGCGACGGCCGAACCGACGCCGCCCACACGGCTGTTGTCCTCGACGGTGACCACGACGCGGTGCCGTGCGGCGAGCGGCGGCAGCGCCTCGTCGACCGGCTTGACCCAGCGCGGGTCGACGACGGTCGAGGAGATGCCCTGCTGGTCGAGCAGGGCGGCGATCTCCAGGCACATGGGGGCGAGGGCGCCCACGGAGACGATCAGGACGTCAGGCCGGTCGGTACCGGCGGCGGGCTCGCGCAGGACGTCCATGCCGCCGATCCGGCCGACGGCCTCGACGGCCGGGCCGACCGCGCCCTTGGAGTAGCGCACGACGGTCGGCGCGTCCTTGACGTCGACGGCCTCGCGGAGCTGCGCGCGGACCTGGTCGGCGTCGCGGGGGGCGGCGATCCGCAGGCCGGGCACGACCTGGAGGATCGACATGTCCCACATGCCGTTGTGCGAGGCGCCGTCGGTGCCGGTGACCCCGGCCCGGTCCAGCACGAAGGTGACACCGCACTTGTGCAGCGCCACATCCATCAGCACCTGGTCGAAGGCCCGGTTGAGGAACGTCGCGTACACCGCGAAGACCGGGTGCAGCCCGCCCGTCGCCAGACCGGCCGCCGACGTCGCCGCGTGCTGCTCCGCGATCCCGACGTCGTAGACGCGGTCGGGGAACGCCTTGGCGAACTTCTCCAGGCCCACGGGCTGGAGCATGGCCGCGGTGATCGCGACGATGTCCTCCCGCTCGCGGCCGAGCTCGACCATCTCGTCACCGAAGACGGAGGTCCAGTCGGCGCCGCCCGAGGAGACCGGCAGGCCGGTGTCGGGGTGGATGACGCCGATGCCGTGGAAGCGGTCGCCCTCGTGCTGCTCGGCGGGCTTGTAGCCGCGGCCCTTCTGGGTGAGGCAGTGCACGATGACGGGCCCGCCGAAGCGCTTGGCGCGCTGGAGGGCGGATTCGAGGGCCTCGATGTCGTGGCCGTCGATCGGGCCGATGTACTTCAGGCCCAGGTCCTCGAACATGCCCTGCGGGGCGATGAAGTCCTTGAGGCCCTTCTTGGCGCCGTGCAGCGTCTCGTAGAGCGGCCTGCCGAGGACGGGGGTGCGCTCCAGCAGGTCCTTGCCGCGGGCCAGGAAGCGCTCGTAGCCGTCGGTGGTGCGGAGCGTGGCCAGGTGGTTGGCGAGGCCGCCGATGGTCGGGGCGTAGGAGCGCTCGTTGTCGTTGACGACGATGACCAGCGGGCGGTCCTTGGCGACCGCGATGTTGTTGAGCGCCTCCCAGGCCATGCCGCCGGTCAGCGCGCCGTCACCGATGACGGCGACGACGTGGTCACCGGCGCCGCGGACCTGGTTGGCCTTGGCGAGGCCGTCGGCCCAGCCGAGCACGGTGGAGGCGTGGCTGTTCTCGATGACGTCGTGCTCGGACTCGGCGCGCGAGGGGTAGCCGGACAGGCCGTCCTTGGCGCGCAGCTTCGAGAAGTCCTGGCGGCCGGTGAGCAGCTTGTGCACATAGCTCTGGTGGCCGGTGTCGAAGAGGACCTTGTCCTTCGGCGACTCGAAGACGCGGTGCAGGGCGATGGTGAGCTCGACCACGCCGAGGTTGGGGCCGAGGTGGCCGCCGGTCTTCGCCACGGCGTCGACGAGGAAGGAGCGGATCTCCGCGGCCAGCCGGTCGAGCTGCTCCGGACTCAGCCGGTCCAGATCGCGCGGTCCCCTGATGCGGGTCAGCAGCGCCACCCGTGCCTCCTTCATCGAGCTGTACGAGCCTGTCGGGCTTGCCGGTCTGTCGAGTCTAATGTTCCGCCCGCGATGGCGGTGAACGGGTGGTGCGAGGTATGTCACGCGATCGGCGTAGCAAGGTCACGGGCCGCGCGGAATGCCGGATGGGTTCCCCTTTGGGACCTCTGGCCGCCCGGCGTCACAGGGGCGCGCGGGGATACCGCCGATAGCAAGCCTTTGCTGTTCGCTCGGTTGTCCCTTGGGAACGGTCGTCGCTACGTTCGACGCATGCCACCGCCCACCGGGGTGGCACTTCCCGAGGGGGAATTTGTCATGCACTCGACATTTCCCTGCACTTCGGCGATCCGCCGGCACCCCCTCGGCCTTTCTCGTTCACGGGTGATATCCGACCCCCCATGGAGGGCTGTTCCGTGCAAGCCAAGAGACGGCAGACGAAGAGATCCTTCCGCTCCAGACGGCCGGCGGGCCGTGCCACCACCGCGCTGCTCTCGCTCGCGGCGCTCGTCACCGGCGGCCTGATAGCCGCCTCCCCCGCCGCCACCGCGGCCCCGCACACCGCCACCGCCACCACCGCCGCCGCCCACACCAAGCGGCTCTGCTCCCAGGCCACCCAGCCCGGCAGGATGTCCTGCCTCGCCCTGGCCCGTACGGACATCCAGCCGCACCTGGGCATCTCGGCGGGCATCATGCCCTCCGGCTACGGCCCGGCCGACCTCAGCAGCGCCTACGCCCTGCCGGCCGGGGCCGGCTCCGGCGCCACCGTGGCCATCGTCGACGCCAACGACGACCCCAACGCCGAATCGGACCTGGCCGCCTACCGCTCGCAGTACGGGCTGCCCGCCTGCACCACGGCCAACGGCTGCTTCCAGAAGGTCGACCAGAACGGCGGCACCTCCTATCCGGCGGCCGACTCCGGCTGGGCGGGCGAGATCTCGCTCGACGTCGACATGGTCAGCGCCGTCTGCCCGCAGTGCCACATCCTGCTGGTCGAGGCCAACAGCGCGAGCATGGAGGACCTCGGCGCCGCGGTGAACCGCGCCGTGACCATGGGCGCCAAATACGTCTCCAACAGCTACGGCGGCACCGAGGACGCGACCGATCCGACGTCCGACTCCTCCTACTTCGACCACCCCGGCGTCGCGATCACCGTCAGCTCCGGCGACAGCGGCTTCGGCGTCGAGTACCCGGCGGCCTCCCGCTTCGTGACGTCCGTGGGCGGCACCTCGCTCAGCCGGGCGGGCAACGCGCGCGGCTGGACCGAATCGGTCTGGGGTTCGAGCGCGGGCGGCCAGGGCGCCGGATCCGGCTGCTCCGCCTACGACGCCAAGCCGAACTGGCAGCACGACAGCGGCTGCGCGAAGCGGACCGTCGCGGACGTCTCGGCCGTCGCCGACCCCGCCACGGGCCTCGCGGTCTACGACACGTACCAGGCGGGCGGCTGGAACGTCTACGGCGGCACCAGCGCCTCCTCGCCCATCATCGCCGCGGTCTACGCCCTCGCGGGCACGCCCGCCGCGGGCGGCTACCCGGCCTCGTACCCGTACGCGCACCCCTCCGCGCTCAACGACGTCACCAGCGGCGCCAACGGCAGTTGCAGCCCGTCCTACCTGTGCACCGCGGGCACCGGCTACGACGGACCGACCGGGCTCGGCACCCCCAACGGCACCGGCGCCTTCACCTCCGGTTCCACCGGCGGCAACACCGTCTCGGTGACGAGCCCCGGCGACCAGAGCGGCACGGTCGGCACGGCCGTCTCCCTCTCCGTCAAGGCCACCGACTCCGACGCCGCCCAGTCGCTCACCTACAGCGCCACCGGGCTGCCCGCGGGGCTGGCCATCAACGCGAGCACCGGCGTCATCAGCGGCACGCCGACCACCGCCGGCACGTCGCACGTCACCGTGACCGCCCAGGACGCCACCAAGGCCAGCGGCAGCGCCTCCTTCACCTGGACCGTCAACGCGGCCGGCGGCAGCTGCACGGCGGCCCAGCTGCTGGGCAACGCGGGCTTCGAGAGCGGCACGGCCGCGCCCTGGACCGCCACCTCCGGCGTGATCGACAACAGCGCGTCCCAGCCCGCGCACTCCGGCTCCTGGAAGGCATGGCTCGACGGCTACGGCAGCGCCCACACCGACACGCTCGCGCAGACCGTGAGCATCCCGGCGGGCTGCCACGCGGCCCTGAGCTTCTGGCTGCACGTCGACACGAAGGAGACGGGGAGCACGGCCTACGACACCCTGACCCTCAAGGCGGGCACCACCCAGCTGGCCTCCTGGTCCAACGCCGACAGCAACAGCGGCTACGCGCAGAAGACGTACGACCTGTCGTCGTACGCGGGGAAGACGGTGACGCTGACCTTCACGGGCACCGAGGACTCCTCCCTGGCGACGGACTTCGTCATCGACGACACCGCGCTGAACGTGAGCTGAGGCAACGGGGCTCCGGCCCCTCCTCGGCCCCGATCGCCGGCCGGGCCCACAGCGGCCCGGCCGGTGATCCCGGCTGTCGCCGGGCGCTACGCGCGCCCCGCGCTCCGCTGCGTGCGGCGCGACAGCGAGTCGATGACCACGGCCGCCAGCAGCACCGCGCCCGTGATCATGTACTGGACCGCCGACGCGATCCCCAGCAGGGCCATGCCCGAGGCGATGGACTGGATGACGAGGACACCCAGCAGCGCGGACCACGTCTTGCCCCGGCCGCCGAAGAGGCTCGTACCGCCGATGACGGCCGCCGCGATGGCGTTCATCAGCAGGCTGCCCGACCCGGAGGACTGGTTCGCGGCGTTGATCTGCGAGGCCAGGAACATCCCGCCCAGCGCCGCCATCGTCCCGGAGAGCGCGAACACCGAGATCCGGATCGCCGGGACGTCGATGCCCGCCCGGCGGGCCGCCTCGACGCTGCCGCCGAGCGCGAAGACCTTGCGCCCGTACGGCGTGCGGCGCAGCACGAAGTCGAGGGCGACCACGACGCCGAGGAAGATCACCACGGCCAGCGGCAGCCCCTTGTACTGATTGAACAACCAGGCCACCACATAGGCCGGGACCGCCAGTGCCGCGGTGCGCAGGACGATCTCGCTGAGCGGCCGGCTGGGGACGCCCGCGGCCTCGCGGCGCCTGCTGTCGCGGAACGACAGCAGGAAGAACGCGGCCACGGCCAGGGTCGCCAGGCCGTAGGCCGCGGAGATGTCGGTGAAGTAGTGGTTGGTGAGGTCGGCGACGAGCCCCGTGTCGTCGAGGTTGATGGTGCCGTCGGAGCCGAGCACCTGGAGCATCAGGCCGTTCCAGCCGAGCAGACCGGCCAGGGTCACCACGAACGCGGGCACACCGATGCGGGCGAAGAAGAAGCCGTGCAGCGCGCCGATCACCGCGCCCGTCAGGAGCGCCAGCACCAAGGCGAGCCACTCCGGCATGCCGTGATGGACGTTGAGCACGGCGAAGACGGCCGCCGCCAGACCGCTCACGGAGCCCACGGACAGATCGATCTCGCCGAGGATGAGGACGAAGACGATGCCGACCGCGATCAGGCCCGTGCCGGCGGCGGTGACGAAGAGGTTGGAGAGGTTCTCCGCGCCCAGGAAGGCCGAGTCGCGCATCTGGAAGATGATGGCGATCATGATCAGGCCGACCACCACGGGGAGCGAGCCCAGCTCCCCGCTGCTCAGCTTGCGGCCGAATTCGCTCCAGTACCCGGCGAAGCCTTCCTGCCGGACCAGCAGCCGGGGGTCGACGGGGACGACGGTGCCTTCGGCGGGGGCCTGGCCGTTGCC
Organism: Streptomyces sp. NPDC020379; assembly: GCF_044387105.1. NCBI lineage: Bacteria > Bacillati > Actinomycetota > Actinomycetes > Kitasatosporales > Streptomycetaceae > Streptomyces > Streptomyces sp. NPDC020379. The sequence continues at coordinate 117,243 of NZ_JBIRVR010000014.1, read as the reverse complement.
GCCGGGAACCTCGCCGTTATGGGAATCTGACAGATTCGTGCTCACCGGTTCCCCTCCACCCTCTCGCTGCCGCCCTCGCCCAGCCGACGGGCCACACGGCGGGTGACAGCGTTGTCGGTGGCCCCGGTGATGGCGGAGATGATCTCTTCCTGGGAAGTGGCGCGCACCTCGAAGGTGCCGTTGTTGCGGCCGAGCCGGAGCACGGCGACGCGGTCGGCCACGGCCTTCACATCCGCCATGTTGTGGCTGACGAGGATCACCCCGAGGCCGCGCTCCCGCAGCCGTTCGACCAGGTCGAGGACCTGCGCGGTCTGCTCGACGCCCAGCGCCGCGGTGGGCTCGTCGAGGATGACGACCTTGGGCTCGCCGAGCAGCGAGCGGGCGATGGCGACGGTCTGCCGCTGCCCGCCCGAGAGCGCGGCGACGGGGATGCGGACACTGGGAATCCGGATGGACAGGGTGGCGAGCAGCTCGCGGGAGCGGCGCTCCATCTCGACCTCGTCGAGCACCCCGGCGCGGACGATCTCCCGGCCGAGGAAGAGATTGCCGACGACATCGAGGTTGTCGCACAGCGCGAGGTCCTGGTAGACGGTCGCGATGCCCAGCTCCTGGGCGATGTGCGGCCGGTCGACGGTGACCTTCCGGCCCTCCCACTCGATCACCCCGTCGTCGGCGGGGCCGACTCCGGCGATGGTCTTGACCAGGGTGGACTTACCGGCGCCGTTGTCGCCGACGAGGGCGACCACCTCGCCGGGCGAGATCTCCAACTCCACGTCGGTGAGCGCCTGGACGGCACCGAACCGCTTGGAGATCCCGCGCAACGCCAGCACGGGCGCAGCGGACACGTTCATCAACTCCTCCACCGCCTGAAGGCGGCACGCTGGGCGCTCACTTCAGACCGGCCTTGTCGCACTGCGCCTTGTATTTGGCGGTGCAGATCTCGTCCAGGGTGAAGAAGCCCTCCTTGCCGACGTACTGGGCGATGTCGGGCTTGGTGAGGGCGAAGGGGGTGACGATGACGGAGGGGATCTTCTTCTCGGAGCCGCTGTCCACGGTGGACTTGGCGATGCCGTCGGTCTTCTCGCCCTGCGCGAGGGCGACGGCCAGTTCGGCCGCGGCGTCGGCCTCGGGCTTGTAGGGCTTGTAGACGCTCATGAACTGCTCGTCGGAGAGGATGCGCTGGACCGCGGAGAGCTCGGCGTCCTGGCCGGTGACCGGCGGCAGCTTGGTGAAGCCGGCGCTCTTGAGGGCCGTGATGATGCCGCCCGCCATGCCGTCGTTGGCGGAGTAGACACCCACGATCCTGTCCTTGCCGAGCGAGGAGATGGCGCCCTTCATGTTCTCGTTGGCGTTCTCCGGCTTCCACTCCTTGGTGTCGTACTCCTTGCCGATGGTGACCTTCCCGTCGAGCACGGAGTGCGCGCCGTCCTTGTACATCTTGGCGTTGGGGTCGGTGACGGAACCGTTCATCATGACGATGTCGCCCTTTGCGGCATTGTCGCCGAGTTCCTTCAGCAGGGATTCGCCCTGAATCTTTCCCACGCGTTCGTTGTCGACGGAGGTGTACGCCTTGATGGGCCCCTCGGCCAGCCGGTCGTAGGCGACGACGGGAATTCCGTTGGCGTTGGCCTTCTTCACCGAGCTCGCTATCGACTTCGCGTCCACCGCGTCCACGATCAGCGCGTCGACCTTTTTGGTGACCATTGTGTCGACCTGCTGCTGCTGAACCGAAGCGTCCTGTTTGGCGTTCTCGTAGAGGACCGTCGTCCGCGTGCCCGCGAGTTCCTTGATCTTCTTCTCGATCAGCGGTTTGTCGAATCGCTCATAACGGGCGGTCTGGTTTTCCGGCAGAAGGAGGCCGATGGTCAGCGAGCCCTTCTTTTCCTTCTTGTCCCCGCCACCGGCTTGTTTGGCACTGCCGCAGGCCGCCAGGCCCGCCGCCATCGAGACGGCCGCCACGACCACTGCGGCACGCCGTATACGCGTGTTCACTTGCAGATACCTCCCTGACGAGGCCGCGTCGTCGCGGCCGAGGTGGCTGGAAGTCAACTCGGCCCCCAAGGGGGCGTCAAGAAGTAAATCCTTAACGAGATGGCAACGATGCCATTCGTTATCTGCGTGAACTCAAGATACGGCCGTGGCGGTCTGCCGGAAAACGCTGACGGCCGTCAGGAGGGCGCGGGAGCGTCCGCGGGACGGGAATCGTCCAGCAGCGTGGAATCGCCCATTTCACTCAGGACGAGCGCCAGCGCGCCCAGCACCTCGGCCCGGCCGCCCAGCGCGCCGGGGACGACCTCCAACTGGCGCGCGGCACTGGGAATGGCGTAGCGCGAGACGGATTCCCGGATCGGGCCGAGCACCAGCTCGCCGGAGTCCGCGAGATCGCCGCCGAGCACCACACGGCTGGGATTGAGGAGGTTGCAGAGATTGGCCACGCCGCTGCCGATGTGCCGGCCGACGTCGCCGATCACCCGGCGGCAGCCGGGGTCGCCCTCGCGCGCGAGCTCCACCATGCGGGCGACGGTCAGGTCGGTGCCGTGGGCCGAATGGAGCAGGGGCAGGACGTAGCGGGCCGCGGTGAAGGTCTCCAGGCAGCCGCGGTTGCCGCACCGGCAGACCGGTCCGGCCTCGTCGAGCGTGATGTGCCCGATCTCCCCCGCGGTGCCGCCCGGGCCCCGGTAGATCTGTCCGTTGATCACCAGGCCGGCGCCCACGCCGCTGGCGACCTTGATGTACGCGAGGTCGCCGGCGCCCCGGCCCGCGCCCCAGACCAGCTCGCCCAGCGCGCCGAGGTTGGCATCGTTGTCGACGTGGACGGGGACGCCGATACGGGCGGCGAGGTCGTCGCGGGGGTTGGTGCCCGCCCAGCCCGGCAGGATCGCGGTCGAGCCCAGCGTGCCGGAGGCGACGTCGATCGGGCCGGGCACGCCCAGGCCCACTCCGACGATCTTGGCGGGGTTGATGCCCGCCTCCTCGATCAGCCGCTTGACCAGGTGCTCGGCCCGGTCCAGGCCCTGCGCCGCGGAGGCGTCCACATCCAGCGGCTCGGCGTCCTCGGCCAGCACCCGGTGGGCGAGGTTGCCGATGGCCACCCGCAGGTGTGTGTGCCCGAAGTCGACGCCCACGACGATCCCGGCGTCACCGGAGAGGGAGACGCTGCGGGCGCGGCGGCCGCCGGAGGAGGTGGGGGTGACCTCGACGGTGCCGCCGTCCTTGAGCTCCCGGACGATGTTGGAGACCGTGGCCGCCGAGAGGCCCGTGGCGCGGGCGATCTCCGCCTGGGTGAGCGAGCCCGCCATGCGCACGGCCCGCACGACCCGCTCCAGGTTGGCCCGGTGCAGTGACGACTGCGACCCCGGAGTCTCCACGATTGTTCACTCCCGCCTCGCCGGGAACGGCACGACCGCCGCCCCGCGGCCGGGCCACAGCACTGGAGCCCAGCCATCCGTACAACATATGAACTCTAAGCTGAGCCGTCCGGGGCAACTCCCGTCAAGGCCCTGAACCCTATCGAGCTCGCGCGCGCGGTGGGCGGGCGGGCCGGGGGCCGTCCAGGGCGCCGGATCTCACCGCCCGCAGCAGGGCCGCCCAGGCGTCCGGCGCGGGCGTCAGCACCGTGCGCGGGCGGTCGCTCTCGCGGAACCGCAGCCGCCCGCCGGAGCCCGGCGCGGCCTCCAGGCACTCCTGGCCGCCACCGCTGCCGGAGAAGCGGGACCGCTGCCATCCGCCCGGGGCGCCGGGGTCCGCCGGGCGCGGGGCCCTCACGCCCGCACCGCCAGCTTCTTGATCATGACGAGCGAGGCGTCGGGCGCGAGCGCGAGGGACCGCAGGGAGCCGAAGAGCTCGCGGTAGCGCCGGACGTCCTCCTCCCGGTCCAGATAGGCGGCCGCGGCGAGGCTGTCCGTCATGACGACGTCCATGCCGGACGCGAGCAGTCCGTAGACGACGAACGGTCCGTCCAGGCCGCCGTGCACCCCCGCGTCGAACGGCAGCACCTGGATCCGCGCCCGCCCGCTCTCCACGAGGCCGACGAGGTGCCCCAGCTGGCCGCGCATCACCTCCGGCCCGCCCACCCCGCAGCGCAGCGCCGCCTCGTAGACCACCGCGGTGAGCTCGGGGGCGTCCGGCTTGGCGAGCACGGCCTGCCGGGCGGTCCGGGCCGCCACACAGCGCTCGGCCGCGGCGTCGTCGTAACCGTGCCGGCCGCCCTTGAACAGCGCGCGCATATAGCCGGGGGTCTGGAGCAGACCCGGCACGAGCACCGTCTGCCAGACCTGGACGGATACCGCCTTGGACTCCAGGTGCGCGAGATCGGCGATGCCGGGAAAGGCGCTCACGTAGGTGTTCCACCAGCCCTGGCGGCGGCCCTCGCGGGCGAGGTCGACGAGCGAATCGACCAGCGCCTGGTCGGTCACCCCATATGCCTTCAGCAGGCCGCGTAGCTCGAATGGGCGAATCCCATTGGTGCCGGTCTCGATGCGGCTGATCTTGGCCTGTCCGCACTCCAGCGCCTCTGCGGCATCTTCACCTGACATACCCGCGGCCTCGCGGAGCTTACGGAGCTCCGCACCGAGGCGCTTCTGTCGGATAGTTGGGGGCTTCTGCGGCATGACAATCCTCCCTTCCTTTGGGCAGAGAGTCTGCCTGCACACACCCCGTGAGCACAGTCACTCACAGGGACGAAAGCCCACCGAATTTATGCACTCGCGGTCGATCCCATCCCACTCTTGATGCCCCTCCTGTTTCCCCCCGAACGGAGCCCACAAATGTGCGAGGACCCCCAACTGGCCACCGCGGACTGGTGGTACACACTCCGGATCCCTGCCCAGCCCTGGATGATCAGCGTCGTGCGCAGCTCCCTGCGGCTCGCGCTGCAGCGCCACGGCCGCCTCGATCTCGCCGACACCGCCTGCCTGTTGGTCACGGAGCTGGTCACCAATGGCGTGGTGCACACCAAATCCCCGGTGACCGTGGACCTCAGCTGCCGCGCCGGCGTCCTGCGGGTGGACGTGCACGACACCAGCCCCGAGATCCCGGCCCGCGTCACCGCGGGCCGGTACGACGAGTCGGGCCGCGGGCTCACCCTCATCGACAGCTGCGCGAGATCCTGGGGCGTCCGCCCGGCCGCGCAGGGCCCCGGCAAGGCGGTCTGGTTCACCCTCCACTGACCGTCCGGCCGGGCGGCGGCACAGCCCCGGCGGCTACTTCAGCGCACCCGCCGTCAGGCCCGCCTGGACCTGCCGCTGGAAGAGGAAATAGACGACGAGGACCGGCAGCATGGCGATCACCATGCCGGCCATCAGACCGCCCCAGTCCCCGTCGTAGCCCTGCTGGAGGGCGATCTGGGCGAGACCCTGCGTCAGGACGTAGTGGTGCTCGTTCTGATTGAGGACCATGGGCAGGAGGTACTGGTTCCACTGGCCCAGGAAATTGAAGATGCCGATGCTGATCAGGCCCGGCTTGGCCATCGGGAGCATGACCTGGAAGAACGTCCGGGTGTGCGAGGCCCCGTCGATCATGGCGGCCTCGGCCACCGAGGTCGGCAGCGTACGGAAGAAGGCCGTCATGAAGAAGACGGTGAACGGCAGCGAGAAGGCGATGTAGACCAGGATCAGCCCGGGATACGTCGCCAGCAGGGACACCCCGGGGAAGTCCCGCAGCACGAAGAACAGCGGGATGACGAGCATGAAGACCGGGAAGGACATCCCGGCCACGAAGAGGTAGTAGATGAAGCGGTTGCCGGGGAAGGTGAAGCGGGCCAGCACATAGCCCGCCATCGACCCGAGCACCATCGTGCCGACGACCGAACACCCCACGACGATGATGGTGTTGGCGAAATACCGGCCGATGCTGGCCCGCTCCCAGGCGTGCGCCCAGTTCTCGAAGTGGAACGAGCGCGGCAGCGACCACGGCGAGCTGAGGATGTCACCGCTGCTCTTGAAGGAACTCCACAGCACCCAGATCAGCGGCAGGCCGACCATGACCGCCCAGAGGACGAGAATGCCGTGCGAGAAGACATTCAGCACCGCGCCCTCGGGGCGGCGGCGCTCGGCGTCCCGCCCGCCCCGGCGCCGCGCCTCGGCCGTTTCCTTCGCGGGCACCGCGCCTGCTTCCGTCGTCATTCGTCGTACCCCTAGAACTCGATCCGCTCACGCCGCGCGAAGCGCATGGTGAGCACGGCGAACAGCAGAGTCACAATGAGCATCGCGATGCCCATGGCCGACGCGTAGCCGAATTGGCTGTCGCGGAAAGCGGTTTGATAGAGCCGCAGCGGGACGACGTCCGTCGCGCCGTCCGGGCCGCCCATGTTCACCGACATGATCTGCACCAGCGCGAAGGCGTCCATCGCGATGATGCCCATGTAGACCCAGCCGGTCTGCACGGTGTCCCACAGCAGCGGCAGGGTGATCCGGAAGAAGGTGTGGGCGCGGCCGGCGCCGTCCAGCAGCGCCGCTTCGTAGATGTCCCGCGGGATGGAGGCCATGGCAGCCGAGAAGAGGACCACATAGAAGCCGACGTTCGCCCAGACCATCACGAGCATGATGCAGGCCAGCGCGATGCTCTTCTCTCCCAGCCAAGCGCTCTGCAGGGAGTCCAGACCCACGGCCCCCAGCAGGGAGTTGAGCATCCCGTCCGAGGGATCGGGGTTGTAGATGTTGAACCAGATCACCGAAATGATGGTGATGGAGATGACCTGCGGGAAGAAGAAGACGAATTTGTAGAACTTCGAGCCCCGCACCCCGGTGACCACCGCGCCCCGCCGGGCCTTGCCGCCGACATTGAGCATGAAGGCGAAGAACAGGCCGAGCGCCAGCGTCACGATGGGCACGAGCACCAGCATGATGACGTTGTGTTTGAGCGCGTTCCAGAATTCGTCGCTGTGCACGAGCTTGTCGTAGTTGTCGAACCCGATATATTTCGCCGCGCCCTTGAGCCCGCTCCAGTCGGTCATCGCGATCTGGAACGCCTGGACGAACGGCGAGATCACAAAGATCGCGTAGACCGCCAGCGGCAGGGCCAGGAACCCCGCGATGAACCGGTACTTGCCGTGCTGCATGCTGCCTCCCGGCCCTTTCTCATCGGCCGCCGGACCCGTCAGGCCGACCGGTGGAACTTGGTGACGGAGCTGTCCTTGGCGGTCTCGTCCGCGTACTGCTGCGTCTTCTTGATCCACTCGGCGGCCTTGAGGTCACCGGTGAGCAACTGGCTGGTCAGACCGCCCATCTTCTCGTCCGTCAGCTTGGGGTACCACTCCTGCAACTGGATCATCAGCAGGTTCTGGTTGCCGCCGGCGGCCTTGACGGCCTGCGCCGCCGAGGCCAGGCCCGGGGAGAGCGAAGCCCCCTCGGCACCCTGCATGTTGCTCGTCAGGGAATGCACCTTCTGCGCGAAGTTCTGCGCGTGCTTCCTGGAGAGCATGATGCGCAGCAATTCCATGCCGCCCGTGGGGTTCTTGCCCCCCTTGGCCACGATGAACGGCTCGCTGGGCTCGGCGCGCACCGCGCCGTGCGGCATCTTGTCGCCGGAGCCCCCGTCGAAGAGCGGGCCGACGGCCATGCCGAAGTCCTTGGGGGTGGTCGGGGTCGCCTCGTTCTCCACCCAGGAGCCGTTGGGGATGAAGACGGCCTTGCCCTTGGTCCAGGCGGTCTGGGCCTGGATATGGGTCAGGCCCTGGCTGCCCGCCAGGAAATACCCCTTGGCGGCGAGCTCCTCGTAGTGCCCGATGACCTGCTTGACCGCGTCGTTGGAGGTCCAGGCGTTGGGCTCCAGATTGTCGATCGCGATCCACTTGTCCAGACCGCCGATCTTGGCGATCTGCGGGAAGATGTTGAAGTGGACGTAGTAGGGGTACTTCCCGGGGTAGGTCCAGGGCGCGATGCCCGCCTTCTTGATCTCCTCGCAGAGCTTGATCATGTCGTCGAGGGACTTCGGGTAGGTCCATCCCTTGTCCGACAGCAGCTTCTGGGAATACCAGGTGCCATAGACGGTGAAGGCGTAATAGAGGACGTCGAAGGCGTCCTTGTGCTTGCCCTTCTCGATGGCGCTCGGATAGAGGATGTCCCGGACCTTCTTCGCGGGGTCGTCCGGCGAGGCCGCGTCGAGCAGCGGGGTGAGGTCGAGCAACTGCCCTTGCGAGGAGAGCTTGTTCATGTCCAGGTGGTCGGCGCCGGAGTTGTCGATGACGTCCGGCGGATTGCCACCGGCGAAACGGGGCTGGAGTTTGGGGCCGATCTGCTGGGTGCCGGTGTGCTTGACCTCGGCTCCGTACGTGGCCTGGTAATCCGCCTCGGCGTCCTTGGCGTACTGATCGCCCAGGCCGCCCTTGAAGATGAACGCGTCGAGCGGCGCACCGTTCTTGACGCCGAGCGGATTCTTCTCCGACTTCTTGCCCTGGTCGCTCTTGTCCTTGCTCTTGTCGTCGCTGCCGCCGCCGGTGGCACACGCGGTGAGCACACTCATCGACGGCACCGCGATCAGACCCAGTGCCGCGGTCCGCTTGACCAGATCTCTCCGGCTGAATTCCGATGTGGATCCCATGCTCAAGTCCTCGCCTTCTCCAGGACTCAGGCGGTGTGGCGGTCTTTCCCTCGCGCACGTGCGTACCGGCCAAGGACGAAGGTCCCGACACCGCGGGTCAGTTGAAGCTTGGTGTGCTGGGTGTGCGCCGGGATCGGTGCCGCTCTCACGGCGGCTCCCGTCCGCCGCTCTCCCCCGGATCCGCCGCGGCGGCCTGCGGCCGCCCCGGACGCCGACAGGTATAGTCCACTTCACATCAACTGGGCAAGATCGAAAGCGGCTTTGACCGTCAGTCTTTCCCGAGTTGAGACCTCCTCAACCTACGCCGCCCCCGCGACGACACCAACATCCGGACCCTTGACACCACTGGCGTCTCGCGCCCTACTTATTTCTGCGCGACTCGGTTGACAACGTTGTCGGATTCGTGGAGAGGCAAGGGATGCGGCAGAGTCAGCGACAGGGGTTCCGCCACCGATGGCGTACACTCACCCGACCCCTGGCCCTCCTCGCCGCCGCCCTCGTGGTGACGGCCACTCAGACTCCGCACGGGGTCGCCGCGCCGGCCTCGGCGGCCGCCGCGCGGGACGCGGCCGCCGCGCAGCGCTTCAGCTCCTCCTTCGAGCCGGGCGAGCCGCAGCCCGATTGGCGCAATGCCGTGGAGACCGGGCCCGACGGGCGGCGGCGGGCCTCCGGGATAGACGGCAGCGACGCCGCGGGCATCCCCGGCAACATCACCGACAAGGTCACCGCCGTTCGGGCGAGCGGGGAGAACGCCGGGGCCGGAGAGGTCAAGGAGAACCTGATCGACGGCGAGCCCACGACCAAGTGGCTCACCTTCGAGCGGACGCCCTGGCTCGGATTCGAGCTGTCCGAACCCGTCACGGCCGTACGCTACGCGCTGACCTCCGCCAACGACGCCCCCGGCCGGGACCCCAGGGACTGGACGCTCAAGGGCTCCGACGACGGACACAGCTGGACGGTGCTGGACGACCGCAAGGACGTGCTCTTCGAAAAGCGCCTCCAGACCAAGGAGTTCTCCTTCACCAACAGCACCTCCTACCGGCAGTACCGGCTGGACATCACCCGCAACAACGGGGACGGCATCACCCAGCTGGCCGAGTTCCAGCTGGCGACCGCGGACACCGGCGGCCCGCCGCCCCCGGACATGCGCAGCTACGTCGACAGCGGGCCCACCGGCTCGCCGACGGCCAAGCCGCGCGCCGGCTTCACCGGCACCCACGCCCTGCGCTACGGCGGCAGGCACCAGGCCACCGGCCACGCGTACGCCTACAACAAGATCTTCGCCGTGCGGGTCGCGGTCACCCCCGAGACCCGGCTCTCCTACAAGATCTTCCCCTCGATGCCGGAGGCCGACCCCCGCTATCCGGCCACCCACGCCGCGCTGGACCTCGCCTTCACCGACGGCACCTATCTCAGCGAGCTGGGCGCCGTCGACCAGGACGGCGCGCGCCTCACGCCACAGGGCCAGGCCGAGTCCAAGACCCTCTACGTCAACCAGTGGAACGCCAAGGAGTCGCGGATCGGCGCGGTCGCCGCGGGCAAGACCGTGGCGCGGGTGCTCATCGCCTACGACTCGCCGGTCGGCCCGGCGAAATTCCGCGGCTGGGTGGACGACATCTCGCTCGCCCCCGAGCCCGCGGAGAAGCCCGCGGCGCACCTGGCGGACTACGCCCTCACCACGCGCGGCACGCATTCCAGCTCGACCTTCTCCCGCGGCAACACCTTCCCCGCCACCGCCCTCCCCCATGGCTTCAACTTCTGGACCCCGGTCACCAACGCCGGCTCGACGGACTGGCTCTATCAGTACGCCGCCGCGAACAACGCCGACAACCTCCCCGCCATCCAGGCGTTCAGCGCCAGTCACGAGCCGAGCCCCTGGATGGGCGACCGGCAGACCTTCCAGGTGATGCCGTCGGCCGCCACCGGCACCCCGGACGCCGGGCGGACGGCCCGCGCGCTCCCCTTCCACCACTCCCATGAGATCGCGAAGCCGCACTACTACGGCGTCACCTTCGACAACGGGCTGAAGGCCGAGATCGTCCCCAGCGACCACGCGGCCCTGATGCGTTTCACCTTTCCGGGTGAGAACGCCAGCGTCATCCTTGACAACGTCCGGGACCAGGGAGGGCTGACGCTCGATCCCGGCCACGGCGTGATCACCGGCTACTCCGATGTGCGCAGCGGGCTCTCCACCGGCGCCGGACGGCTCTTCGTCTACGGCGTCTTCGACGCGCCCGTCACCGCGAGCGGCAAGCTCGGCGGCCCGCCCGACCTCCCGTCCAGCGCAATCAGCTCGGCCGACCCGGACGGCACGCGCCGCGCGGACGACGAGGGCACCCGAGGGGACGGCGTCACCGGCTATCTGCGCTTCAAGCCGGGCCAGGACCACACGGTGACGCTGCGCATCGCGACCTCCCTCATCGGCGTCGACCAGGCGAAGGCCAACCTCGCCCAGGAGATCCCGGCCGGCAGCTCCTTCGACGAGGTCCACGACCGCGCCCGCGCCGCGTGGGACGACGTCCTGGGCCGGATCGAGGTCAAGGGCGCGAGCCGGGACCAGCTCACCACGCTCTATTCGAACCTCTACCGCCTCTACCTCTATCCCAACTCGGGCTTCGAGAACACCGGCTCCGCCGCGCACCCCCACAGCCGCTACGCCAGCCCCTTCAGCCCGCCCGCCGGCGAGTCCACCCCGACCCGTACCGGGGCGAAGATCGTCGACGGCGAGGTCTACGTCAACAACGGCTTCTGGGACACCTACCGCACCACCTGGCCCGCGTACGCCCTGCTGACCCCGAAACGGGCGGGGAAGCTCATCGACGGCTTCGTCCAGCAGTACAAGGACGGCGGCTGGATCTCCCGCTGGTCCTCCCCCGGCTACGCCGACCTGATGACCGGCACCAGCTCGGACGTCGCCTTCGCCGACGCCTACGCCAAGGGCGTCCGCTTCGATGCCGAGGCGGCGTACGCGGCGGCGCTGAAGAACGCCACGGTGGCACCGCCCAACCCCGGCGTGGGCCGCAAGGGCATGGAGACCTCCGTCTTCCTCGGCTACACCAGCACCACGACCCGGGAGGGCATGTCCTGGGCCCTGGAGGGCTATCTCAACGACTACGGCATCGCGCGGATGGGCCAGGCGCTCTACGCGAAGACCCACAAGGAGCACTACCGCGACGAGTCCGCCTATTTCATGAACCGCGCCCGGAACTACGTCAAGCTCTTCGACCCCGGCGTGGGCTTCTTCCAGGGCAAGGGCCCGGACGGCACCTGGCGGCTGCCGCCCCGGAGTTACGACCCGCGCGTCTGGGGCAACGACTACACCGAGACCAATGGCTGGAACTTCGCCTTCCACGCCCCGCAGGACACCCGGGGCCTGGCCAACCTCTACGGCGGCCGGGCGGGCCTCGCGAAGAAGCTCGACACCTTCTTCGCCACGCCCGAGACCGGCTCACCGGAGTTCGCCGGTTCATACGGCGGGGTCATCCACGAGATGACCGAGGCCCGGGACGTGCGCATGGGGATGTACGGCCACAGCAACCAGGTCTCGCACCACATCGCCTACATGTACGACGCGACCGGCCGGCCCTGGCGGACGCAGCAGAAGGTCCGCGAGGTGCTGTCCCGCCTCTACCTCGGCAGTGAGATCGGCCAGGGCTACCCGGGCGACGAGGACAACGGCGAGATGTCGGCGTGGTACGTCTTCAGCGCCCTCGGCTTCTATCCGCTGGTGATGGGCAGCGGGGAGTACGCGATCGGGTCGCCGCTGTTCACGCAGGCCACCGTCCATCTGGAGAACGGGCGCGACCTGGTGGTGAAGGCGCCGGGCAACAGCGCCCGGAACGTCTATGTGCAGGGCCTGCGGGTGAACGGCGAGAAGTGGGACTCCACGGCGCTCCCGCACTCCGTGGTCGCGAACGGCGGGACGCTGGAGTTCACCATGGGCCCCCGGCCGTCGGCGTGGGGCAGCGGCCGCGACGCGGGGCCCACCTCCCTCACCCAGGGCGACGCGGTGCCGGAGCCGGAGGGCGACCTGACGGCGCCGGGCACCTCGGCGCTCACGGACAACACCTCGGCCACGGAGGCGACGTTCACCGTGGCCCCGCTGGAGGTGCCCTCCGGCTCGCGCGTGACCTCGTACACCCTCACGTCGGCCGACCGCACCAAGGCTCCGGGCGGCTGGGTGCTCAAGGGGTCGACGGACGGCGAGACCTGGACGGAGGTCGACCGGCGCGCGGACGAGTCCTTCGCCTGGGACCGGCAGACCCGGGTGTTCTCGGTGCGCACACCGGGCTTCTTCCGGCACTACCGCCTGGAGACGGTGGCCGGTGAGGGCACACTCGCTGAGATCGAGCTGATCGGCCCGGGATCCCCACATAGTGATTGACAGGTAAAGAAAATGTGAAAGATCATGGAGTCTCCGCGGCGGGCCCGGACCGGGCCCGCCGTTCTTCACCTGAGACCTCCAGGAGACCCACGTGGCTCAACTCCCCGGCCGTTCGCGCGCCGTGCGTCGCGTCGCGACCGCGGCCATAGCCGCCGCCGTGCTCGGCACCACCGCCGGCACGGCCCTGGCCGACGGCCCCTCGGCCGCCCCCGCCTCGGGCGCGGCCAAGTCGGCGGCGAAGCTCTCCGCCGACACCTCCGCCAAGCACCGCCTCGAGGCGCTGCGCGGCGAGGCGAAGTCCGGCGACTACCCCAAGTCGGGTGCTCAGGCCCCCAAGTCCGCCGCCCCGCGCTTGGCTGCCCCGCGCAGCAAGGCCAAGGCCGACGGCCCCTCCGTCGACGCGCCGTTCTTCCCGCTGAGCGCCGTCAACAACGACGACCTCTACTTCTACTGGCCCGACGGCAAGGGCGGCATCACGCCCAAGGAGTTCGTCACCGGCAACTGGGGCAGGATCAACGCCGCGGCGCGGGTCGACAACGACCGGGACGGCCTGAGCGAGGCGCTCTACGTCCGGGACAACGACCAGAACATCATCTACGCCACCGCGAACAGCTCGAAGGTCGTCGCGGACGACTGGGGCCAGTACGACCAGTTCATCTCCCCGGGCAACCTCGGCGGCGCGGGCGAGTCCGACATCCTGGTCCGTGACCGCGAGGGTGTCCTGTGGCTCTATCTCGCCTACCCCGACGGCACCCTGACGGGCCGTAAGAAGGTCGGTCCGGGCTGGAACCAGTACACCGAGATCCAGGGCCGCGGCGACCTCACCGGTGACGGCAAGACCGACATCGTCGCCCGCGACAAGGACGGTGTGCTGTGGCTCTACAAGGGCACCGGCGACTACACCAAGCCTTTCGAGACCAAGCAGCGCATCGGCGGCGGCTGGAACCAGTTCAACAAGCTGGCGGCCACCGGTGACGTGGACCAGGACGGCAAGTCCGACCTGATCGCGCGCGACAACGACGGCGCCCTGTGGCTCTACCGCGGCACGGGCAAGGCGTCCCAGCCGTTCGAGTACAAGGTGAAGATCGGCAACTCGGGCTGGAACCAGTACCGGATGCTGTTCTGACGGTCCGTCATCTCAGGTGAACCCCGCGCGGCCCGGAGCCCATGGCTTCGGGCCGCGCCCCGTCCTCACGCGGCGCGGCGGCGCAGCGCCAGGCGTACCAGCGACCGCACGGGCCGTCCCAGCGCGAGTGCCAGGCCGGCGACGGGCAGGGTGAGCAGCACGATCTGGAGGCACGCCGAGACCGTGCCGAGGACGGGGAAGCCCGCCGTGCCGGCACGCGTCAGCAGGAGACCGGCGGTCCGCCAGTCGGACCTGATCAGTTGGGGCAGGTTGACGAGCACCATGCCCAGCTGGAGGGTGAGGGCCGGCACCAGGAACATGACCCACACCGCGACGACGATCTGCGGCCACCGCTTGAGCGCCCGGAGCCGTTCGTCCTGCGGGCGGCGGAGCACGAAGCGCTTCAGGATGGGCGCGATGTATTTGAAGAGGTCGGGGATGCCGACCAGGTCCGCGACGATGTAATAGCCGTCGAAGCGCAGCGTGGGAAGAAGCTGCTGGATCATCTCCAGGTGGACGGAGAGGATCGCCACCAGCAGCAGCGGGCTGCCCGTCGGCACGTAGAGCGCGAGCAGGCCGAGGACGAACAGCGCGTTGAAATACACGCCGCCCAGGTCGGCCCGGATCCGCCCGGCGCGCCCCAGCCGGTACGAATCGGTGATGTCGGTGTAGAAGGCGGGCCACACCAGATAGATGCCGCATCCCATCGGGCCCGGCCGGGCACCTCCGTAGCGGCAGGCCGCGCCGTGGCCCATCTCGTGGAACACACAGGAGGCGATGGCCAGGAGGACGACGAGCAGCACGTCGGCCGGGGACGAGAGGACCGCCCGCAGCGCGGCTCCGGTGTCCTGGGCCGTCCACAGCCACGTCTCGCCGCCGGCGAACGTGCCGAGAGCGACGAGCACCGGCACCGGGTGGAACAGCCAGGCGAACAGGCCGGAGAGGAACCATGTGGCGCGCCGCGGCAGCACCGCCAGCCGGAAGCGGAAGGCCAGGAAGGGGTCGCTCTTCGGCGTGGGCGGGGGCGGTGAGCCGTCGCTGTAGGTCGTCAGGCCGAGCGGGACGAGCTTCTTGTCGATGAGGAAGACGATGTGCTCCGCGGTGAAGCCCCGCCCCGTCTCCCTGCTGAGCTGCTCGGCCACGTGCTCCAGGGGCTGCCCGTCGAGCAGGCGGGCGAGCTGGTAGAGCAGTGGCGGCAGCCGCACGACCTGCCCGTCCGGGCGGCAGACCAGGTGGGGCGGCTCGCGGTATCCGGAATCCTCGAACTCGCCGACCAGTTCCGTGCCGGGCACCAGCGCGGGCAGTGACATGGGCGCTCTCCGTAGGGGGACAGAGTGCGGGGGAGGACCGGGCGCGCCCGGTCCTCCCCCGTGCGTACGGCGCGCGGGTGGCGCGCCGTACGACGGACCGCTATGCGATCAGTGGCTGGAGATGGCCGCCGGGGTGCAGGTCACGGTGGCGGCGGGGTTCGCGGAGCCGAGGCCCAGCGAGCCGAAGAGGCCCGGGGTGCCCTGCCTGTCGATGGACTGGCAGTTGGAGAGGATCGTGGTGCCGTGGTCGCTCGGCGGCACGGCGACGACGCCGCCGCCCGCGGCCGTGGCGGAGCTGCTGCTGGAGCTGCCCGCGCCCGCTCCGGCGCCGCCGCCGTCCGGGTCGCCGAAGCCGAGCGGGGTGGCCATGATGCCCATGACCGTGCGCTCGGGCAGCACCTCCCCCGCCACGTCGTGGAGTTCCTCGAAGCTGATGGTGTTGTCCATTCCATTCCCCTTCTGTTAAGTGCCTGAACGACTCAATGACTGGAGATGGCCGCGGGAATGCACGTCGTCGTATAGCCGGGATCCCGGGACGCGAGTCCCAGGAAGACGAGGAGCGGAGGACTTCCCGCGTTCTGCCGGTACTGGCAGGCGTAGGCGACCGTCGTGCCGTGGTCGGACTTCACCATGGCCGGATACACCGGCTGGTCGGATCCCGCCGACAGCACACTCGACAGCACGAGCCGCTGCGGAAGCTCCTCGCCCGAAAGGCGCGCGAGCTCCCCGAAAGTGACGGCGGTTCCCATAGAAATTCCCTCCCTGGGGAGCGATATCGTCCCGGCATCGACCCCTGCCGGAGACTAACCAGGAAAGGAATGGCCAACACTTCCCCAACCCCCCGATCACCCTTACGAGTTGGAGTGGCTCACGAGGTTGCCGAAAACGCGGCGAGGGCCGCACCCCGTACGAAACGGGGTGCGGCCCTCAACCGGCCGTGCGGAAACGCTTACTTGAACGCTTACTTGCGGATCAGCGAGCGCAGCACGTACTGCATGATGCCGCCGTTGCGGTAGTAGTCGGCCTCGCCGGGGGTGTCGATGCGGACGACCGCGTCGAACTCCACGCCCGTGTCGGTGGTGACCTTGACCGTGCGCGGGGTGGTGCCGTTGTTCAGCTCCTCCACACCGGTGAAGGAGAAGGTCTCCTCGCCGGTCAGGCCGAGCGACTCGGCCGAGGCGCCCTCGGGAAACTGCAGGGGCAGGACGCCCATGCCGATGAGGTTCGAGCGGTGGATGCGCTCGTAGGACTCGGCGATGACGGCCTTGACGCCGAGCAGCGCGGTGCCCTTGGCGGCCCAGTCGCGGGAGGAGCCGGAGCCGTACTCCTTGCCGGCCAGGACGACCAGCGGGATGCCCTGCTCGATGTAGTTGCGCGAGGCGTCGTAGATGAAGGAGACGGGGGCGTCAGCCTTCGTGAAGTCGCGGGTGTAGCCGCCCTCGGTGCCCGGCGCGATCTGGTTGCGCAGGCGGATGTTGGCGAACGTGCCGCGGATCATGACCTCGTGGTTGCCGCGGCGCGAGCCGTAGCTGTTGAAGTCACGGCGCTCGACACCGTGCTCGGTGAGGTACTTGCCGGCCGGGGTGTCGGCCTTGATGGCACCGGCCGGGGAGATGTGGTCGGTGGTGACCGAGTCGCCGAGCTTCGCCAGGACGCGGGCGCCGGCGATGTCGGAGACCGGGGTGGTCTCCATCGTCATGCCCTCGAAGTACGGGGGCTTGCGGACGTAGGTGGACTCGGCGTCCCACTCGAAGGTGTTGCCGGTCGGGATCGGCAGCGCCTGCCACTGGGCGTCGCCCGCGAAGACGTCCTGGTAGGACTTGTTGAACATGTCCTCGCCGATGGCGTTGGCCACGACGTCGTTGACCTCGGCCTCGGAGGGCCAGATGTCCTTGAGGTAGACCGGGTTGCCGTCGGTGTCGGTGCCGAGGGCGTCCTTGGTGATGTCCACCTTCATGGAACCCGCGAGGGCGTACGCGACGACCAGCGGCGGGGACGCCAGGTAGTTCATCTTGACGTCGGGGTTGATCCGGCCCTCGAAGTTGCGGTTGCCGGAGAGCACCGAGGTGACGGCCAGGTCGTGCTCGTTGACCGCCTTGGAGACCTCCTCCGGCAGCGGGCCGGAGTTGCCGATGCAGGTGGTGCAGCCGTAGCCGACGAGGTTGAAGCCGACCTTGTCGAGGTAGGGGGTCAGGCCCGCCTTGTCGAAGTAGTCGGTGACGACCTTGGAGCCCGGGGCCAGGGTGGTCTTGACCCACGGCTTGCGGGTCAGGCCCTTCTCGACCGCCTTCTTGGCCACGAGCGCGGCGGCGACCATGACGTAGGGGTTCGAGGTGTTGGTGCAGGAGGTGATCGCGGCGACGGTGACGGCGCCGTGGTCGATCACATAGGTGCTGCCGTCGGGGGCCGTGACCGTGGTCGGGCGGCTCGGCACGCCGTTGGCGGCGGCGGGGGCGTCGGAGGCCGGGAAGGACTCCTCGCCCGCCTCGTCGGCGGTGGAGACGTAGTTGAGGACGTCACGCTCGAACTGGGCCTTGGCGTCGGCCAGGACGATGCGGTCCTGCGGGCGCTTCGGGCCGGCGATGGAGGGGACGACGGTGGAGAGGTCCAGCTCCAGCTTCTCGGAGAAGTCCGGCTCGGCGGCCGGGTCCAGCCACAGGCCCTGCTCCTTGGCGTACGCCTCGACGAGCGCGACCTGCTGCTCGGAGCGGCCGGTGAGCTTGAGGTAGTTCAGCGTCTCGCCGTCGATCGGGAAGATCGCGGCGGTGGAGCCGAACTCCGGCGACATGTTGCCGATGGTGGCGCGGTTGGCCAGCGAGGTGGCGGCGACGCCCTCGCCGTAGAACTCGACGAACTTGCCGACGACGCCGTGCTTGCGCAGCATCTCGGTGATGGTGAGCACCAGGTCGGTGGCGGTGGTGCCGGCCGGCAGCTCACCGGTCAGCTTGAAGCCGACGACGCGCGGGATGAGCATGGAGACCGGCTGGCCGAGCATCGCGGCCTCGGCCTCGATGCCGCCGACGCCCCAGCCCAGCACGCCCAGGCCGTTGACCATGGTGGTGTGCGAGTCGGTGCCGACAAGGGTGTCGGGGTACGCCTGGCCGCCCCGGACCATGACGGTGCGCGCCAGGTGCTCGATGTTCACCTGGTGGACGATGCCGGTGCCCGGGGGGACGACCTTGAACTCGTCGAAGGCGGTCTGGCCCCAGCGCAGGAACTGGTAGCGCTCCTTGTTGCGGCCGTACTCCAGCTCGACGTTCTGGCCGAACGCCTCCTTCGTGCCGAACTTGTCGGCGATGACGGAGTGGTCGATGACCAGCTCGGCCGGGGCCAGCGGGTTGATCTTCGCCGGGTCGCCGCCGAGCTCCTTGACGGCCTCACGCATGGTGGCGAGGTCCACGACGCAGGGCACACCGGTGAAGTCCTGCATGATCACGCGGGCCGGCGTGAACTGGATCTCCTGGCTGGGCTGGGCCTGCGAGTCCCAGTTGCCCAGCGCGCGGATGTGGTCGGCGGTGATGTTCGCGCCGTCCTCCGTGCGGAGCAGGTTCTCCAGCAGCACCTTCAGGCTGTAGGGAAGGCGCGCGGCGCCCTCGACCTTGTCCAGCCGGAAGATCTCGTACGACTCGTCGCCCACGCGCAGCGTGCTGCGGGCGTCGAAGCTGTTCGCCGACACGACAGTCTCCTTCATGCATGAATTCGCGTACTGCGGCAATCCTGCCGTCACGGGTTCGCGCCAATCCGCTAAGGTGTGCCTTAGTTAGGCAAGCCTTACTGGCGCGACAGCGGTACGCCTCTCGGCAGATATCTCGATGTCGAGATAACTCTAGTACATCGCCGCGTCACGGTCATGTCCCGGCCGACCCCGATACGCCCCGGCAGGCCGTCACCGGTCGTCGTCGGAGTCGTCCCGGCCGGCGCGCGAGCCCGCGCCGCCTTCCCGCCGGCCGCGCTGCCGCTCCTGCTGACGCTGGCGCTCCTGGCGCTCCTGCTCCTTGGCGCCGAGCGTCTCCTCCGTCATGTCGTCCACGTACCGCGGGTCGCGCTCCCTGTCGGCCATGCCGGCCCTCCTCGACGAGGTGGATCGGGCGGACCGGGTGAGCCGGTCCGCCCCGATCAGCGTGGCACGGGGGCGTCGGGGTGCGCATGTCGGGCGGTCACGGCCGCGCCGGGACGGCCGCCCCGGCGCGTGGAGGCGGACCCCCGCTCGCGACGGAGGGCGATGCGCCCGGCGGGTGGGAAAGGGGCGGCGGCGGTGTCTGGTCCTCCGTCACACGGGGAAAGCAATGACCGTCAGGAATACGACACAACACAGCAGCTCAGCGGCGGGCGACGACCCCCCGCAGGAAGAAATCTCATATCTGAGATACCGTCTGACCCATGACAGACGCCTACCTCGCCCGCATCGGCAAGCTCATCCGTGACGCGCGGCAGCACCGCGGCTGGACGCAGTCCCAGCTCGCCGACGCACTCGGCACCAGCCAGAGCGCCGTCAATCGCATCGAGCGGGGAAATCAGAACATCAGCCTTGATATGATCGCCAGGATCGGCGAGGCGCTGGACAGCGAGATCGTCTCCCTCGGATACGCGGGACCGATGCACCTGAGGGTCGTCGGCGGCCGCCGTCTCTCCGGCGCCATCGACGTCAAGACCAGCAAGAACGCCTGTGTGGCGCTGCTGTGCGCGACCCTCCTCAACGCGGGCCGCACGACGCTGCGCCGGGTCGCCCGGATCGAGGAGGTCTACCGGATCCTGGAGGTCCTCGGCAGCATCGGCGTCCGGGCCCGCTGGATCAACGACGGCAACGACCTGGAGATCGTCCCGCCCACCGAGCTCGACCTCGCGGCGATGGACACCGAGGCCGCCCGCCGCACCCGCAGCGTGATCATGTTCCTCGGGCCGCTGCTGCACCGGATGGACCACT
Organism: Streptomyces sp. NPDC020379; assembly: GCF_044387105.1. NCBI lineage: Bacteria > Bacillati > Actinomycetota > Actinomycetes > Kitasatosporales > Streptomycetaceae > Streptomyces > Streptomyces sp. NPDC020379. Next base: position 96,961 of record NZ_JBIRVR010000014.1, on the reverse strand, counting down.
TCAAGATCCCGTACGCGGGCGGCTGCGACCTCGGCACCCGGACCGTGCAGCCGCACATGACGGCCCTGCGCCACTTCGGCCTCGAGGTCACCGCCACCGACGGCACCTACCACGCGCAGGTCGACCGTTCGGTCGCACCCACCCGGGCGATCGTGCTGACCGAGCGCGGCGACACCGTCACCGAGAACGCGCTCCTGGCCGCGGCCCGCCACGACGGCGTCACCGTCATCCGCAACGCCAGCTCCAACTACATGGTCCAGGACCTCTGCTTCTTCCTGGAGCAGCTCGGCGTCAAGGTCGAGGGCATCGGCACCACCACCCTCACCGTGCACGGCGTGGCCACCATCGACCGGGACGTCGACTACGCGCCCTCCGAGGACCCGGTGGAGGCCATGAGCCTGCTCGCCGCCGCCGTCGTCACCGAGTCCGAGCTGACGATCCGCCGCGTCCCCGTGGAGTTCATGGAGATCGAGCTCGCCGTCCTGGAGGAGATGGGCCTCGACCACGAGCGCAGCCCGGAATACCCGGCGGACAACGGCCGTACGCGCCTGCTCGACCTGACCGTGCGCCCCTCCAAGCTGCGGGCGCCGATCGACAAGATCCACCCGATGCCGTTCCCCGGCCTCAACATCGACAACGTGCCGTTCTTCGCGGCCATCGCCGCCGCCGCGCAGGGGCAGACCCTCATCCACGACTGGGTCTACGACAACCGCGCCATCTACCTCACCGACCTCAACCGCCTCGGCGCCGACGTCAAGCTCCTCGACCCCCACCGCGTGCTCGTCGAGGGACCGACCCGCTGGCGCTCCGCCGAGATGATGTGCCCACCCGCGCTGCGCCCCGCCGTGGTCGTCCTGCTGGCGATGATGGCGGCCGAGGGCACATCGGTGCTGCGCAACGTCTATGTGATCAATCGCGGCTACGAGGACCTCGCGGAGCGGCTCAACTCGATCGGCGCGCAGATCGAGATCTTCCGCGACATTTGACTCCGCCGCGGGTCAGGTGGCTTCTGTGCCGCCCTGGGCCGTCTGTGGGCCGTTGTCCGGGTCAGCTCCCCCGCGGAACACCCGGCCGACGGCCTTCCGCGCACGCGCCTCTCGGACGCGAGGCCGTCCTCGGGCCGTGCGAAGTTGCCCGGGGACGGCCCATGATGACGGTCGACGACGGCCGCGCCCCAGGTCGGCCGACCCCCTCGCGCCAGCAGCCGAGGCCGGCGGTTCGGCGCGTACGATCCGCGACATCCAGGACGGGCCGGGCCCGGCGGACAGGAGAGGGAGTGGACCGCGTGGCGGCACGTGCCGAGTTGGTGGTGGCGCTCAAGGAGGGCCGGCTGGCCTTCGAACTCGGGGAGGGGACCGGCGACTGCCCGTACGGGCCCGGGGACCCGCTGCGGGCCGCCTGGCTGCGCGGCTTCGCCGCGGCCCGCGAGGAGCGCGCGGCGGCGGAGGGCGGGAGCTGACGGCCCGGCTACGGCAGGACGGCGATGCCGTCGAGCTCGACCAGCGCCGCCTCGTCCCAGAGCCGGGTCGCACCGACGACCGCCATGGCCGGATAGTCCCGGCCCGCCGACCGGCGCCAGATGCGGCCGAGTTCGGCGGCGTGGGCGCGGTAGGCCGCGACATCGGTGGTGTGGACGGTGACGCGGGCGAGGTGGTGCGGCGCGCCGCCGGCGGCGCGCAGGGCGGTGAGGAGATTGGCCAGCGCCCGCGCGAACTGCTCCGGCAGCCCGCCCGCCACCACCCGGCCGTCACCGTCGAGCGCCGTCTGCCCGGCGAGGAACACCAGCCGCCCGCCGGTCGCCGTCACCGCGTGGGTGAAGCCGGAGGGGGGCGACAGCTCGCCGGGGTTGATCCGGCACAGGGCCGCGTCCGGGTCCGGCGGGGGCGGTGGGTTCATCGGTAGAGCTCCTTCGCGATGACGGTGCGCTGGACCTCCGTTGCGCCCTCGTAGACGCGGGGCGCGCGGACCTCGCGGTAGAGGTGTTCGAGAAGGTGGCCGCGCCGCAGCGCGCGGGCGCCATGGATCTGGACGGCGGCGTCCACCACGTACTGCGCGGTCTCCGTGGCGAACAGCTTGGCCATCGCCGAGCGGGCCGCCACACCGGGCTCCCCCGCGTCGAGGGCCTCCGCCGCCGCGTACACCAGGAGGGCCGCGGCCTCGGTCCTGGTGGCCATCTCGGCGAGCTGGTGGGAGACGGCCTGGAGGTCCTTCAACGGGCCGCCGAACGCCTGCCGTCCGCCCGCGTGGTCCACGGCCGCGGCCAGCGCGGCGCGGGCCATGCCGACGGCGAACGCCCCCACGCTCGGCCGGAACACCTCCAGCGTGCCCATCGCCACGCGGAAGCCGCCGCCCACCTCCCCGACGACGTCCTCCGGCTCCGCCCGCACCCCGTCGAAGGTGAGCGTGCCGACCGGGTGCGGGCTCAGCATCTCCAGCGGGCACCCGCCGAGGCCCGGCCGGCCGCCGGGCACGAGGAAGGCCGTGATGCCCCGGGAGCGGGCGCCGGGGCCGGTGCGGGCGAAGACGGTGCAGAGATCGGCCCCGGGGGCGTTGGAGATCCAGCACTTCTCCCCCGTCAGCCGCCAGCCGCGCCCGTCGGGCTCGGCCCGCAGCTCCAGGGCCGCGGCGTCCGAGCCCGCGCCCGGCTCGCTCAGCGCGAACGCGGCGACGGCGCGGCCCGCCACCACCTCGGGCAGCCATCGCGCGCGCTGCGCCCCGCTGCCGTACCGGGCGAGAGGCGCGGCCCCCAGACCCTGGAGGGCGAGGGCCGTCTCCGCCTCCGTGCACTCCATGGCCAGCGATTCGCGCAGCAGGCACAGGTCCATGGCGCGCACGGGCCGGTCCGCCGGGAAGAGGCGGGCCAGGAGCCCGAGTTCACCGAGGGCGGCGACGAGCGGGCGGTTGACGCGGCCGGGCTCGCCCGCGGCGGCGAGGGGGCGCAGCCGTCGCGCGGCGAGGTCCCGCAGCTCCGCGCACCAGGCGCGCTGTTCCGGGTCGAGGGCGAACGAAGGGGCCACCGGCCGCCTCCCTCCCGGTCCGCTCGGTCGCGTATCGCGCTGTGTTGACTGCCGTCACCGACTCGCTACGCTGACAGCGGATCCGTACGGCTGGCAAGACCCCGTCCATCCCATTCCTCGGCACGAGGGGGCGTTCCGGCGATGGAGTTCGAGCCGTCGGCCCACGCCGACACCTTCCCCCGCGACCACCTCCCGCCCGCCGGCCAGTGGCCCGTGCTCCGCTTCGACCTGGCGGACTCTCCCCCGCTGCGCTACCCCGCCCGGCTCAACTGCGGCGCGGAGCTGCTGGACGCGACGGCGGACCGGCTGGGCGCGGACCGTCCCGCCGTGCACGACGGGACGGGCGGCGTCTGGTCGTACGGCGAACTGCGGGAGAACGTCGACCGGATCGCCCACACGCTCACCGGCGACCTCGGTGTGGTGCCCGGCAACCGCGTGCTGCTGCGCGGCCCCACCACGCCCTGGCTGGCGGCCTGCTGGCTGGCGGTGATGAAGGCGGGGGCCGTGGCGGTGACCGTGCTCGCCGCGCACCGCCCGCGGGAGCTGGCGGCCGTCTGCGAACTGGCCCGGATACGGCACGCGTTGTGCGACAGCGGATCGCTGGCGGACCTGGAACGGGCGTCCCTGGCCTCCTTACAGGTCACCCCGTACGGCGGAAGCACACCCGGCGACCTTCTGCGGCTGGCCGCGGACAAACCCTCATCGTACGCAGCCGTCGAGACCTCCGCCGACGACGTCGCCCTGATCGCCTTCACCTCCGGCACCACCGGACGGCCCAAAGGCTGCGCGCACTTCCACCGGGACGTGCTCGCGATCGCCGACACCTTCTCCGCGCGGGTGCTGCGGCCCCGCCCCTTCGACGTCTTCGCGGGCAGCCCGCCGCTCGGCTTCACCTTCGGCCTCGGCGGCCTGGTGGTCTTCCCGCTGCGGGCGGGCGCCTCGACGCTGCTCGCCGACTGGCACGGCCCCGAGCGGCTGCTGGAGGACATCGAACGACACGGCGTCTCCGTGCTGTTCACCGCGCCGACCGCCTACCGCGCCATGCTCGCCCGGCTGGGCGCGTACGACACCTCGTCCCTGCGCCGGTGCGTCTCCGCGGGCGAGCACCTGCCGGCCGCGCTCTGGCACGCCTGGCGACGGGCCACCGGCCTGCGGCTCATCAACGGCATCGGCGCCACCGAGATGCTGCACATCTTCATCTCCGCCGCCGACGAGGACGCCCGCCCCGGCACCACCGGAGTGCCGGTGCCCGGTTACGAGGCGCGCGTCGTCGGCGCGGACGGGCGGCCCGTGCCGGACGGCGAACCGGGGCTGCTGGCCGTACGCGGGCCCACCGGCTGCCGCTACCTCGCCGACGACCGGCAGCGCGCGTACGTACGGGACGGCTGGAACCTCACCGGTGACACCTATGTCCGCCAGCCCGACGGCTACTTCCGCTACGTCGCCCGCGCCGACGACATGATCATCTCGGCGGGCCGCAACATCGCGGGGCCCGAGGTCGAGGAGGCGCTGCTGCGCCACCCGCGGGTGCTGGAGGCGGCCGTCGTCGGGCGGCCGGACGAGCGGCGGGGCGAGACCGTCATCGCCCACGTGGTGCTGCGGCCGGGCGTGCCCCGCACCGCGGAAACCGCCGAGGAGCTCAGGGAGTTCACCAAAAAGGAGATCGCCCCGTACAAGTGCCCTCGCGAGATCGAGTTCCACGATGCCCTTCCCCGCACGCCCACCGGCAAGCTCCAGCGCTTCCGACTGCGTACCGGAGCTTTACAGTTTCCCCGTGACTGACCAGCAACCACCCCACACTCCTCGGTCCCTCATCGTCACTTTCTACGGCGCGTACGGTCGCACCCGCGCCGAACAGCCGGCCGGCCGCACCGTGCCGATCGCGGCACTGATCCGGTTGCTGGCCACCGTGGGCGTGGACGCGCCCTCGGTACGGTCCGCCGTCTCGCGGCTCAAACGCCGCGGGCTGCTCGTCGCGGGACGCACCCCGCAGGGCACGGCGGGATACGGGCTGTCCGACGCGGCCCGGCAACTGCTCGACGACGGCGACCGGCGCATCTACGGCCGCGCGACCACGCGCCCGGCCTCCGGCTGGCTGCTGGCCGTCTTCTCGGTGCCCGAGGAGGAGCGGCACAAGCGGCACCTGCTGCGCTCCCGGCTGGCCCGGCTGGGCTTCGGCGCGGCCGCGCCCGGGGTGTGGATCGCGCCGGCGCACGTCCACGAGGAGACCCGGCACACTCTGGAGCGCCTCGAACTGGACTCCTACGTCGACCTGTTCCGCGGCTGCCACCTCGGCTTCGAGCCGACGGCGGAGGCGGTGGCCCGGTGGTGGGACCTGGAGTCGCTGGCCGGGCGGCACCGCGCCTTCCTGACCGCGCACGAGCCCGTGCTCCACCGGTGGGCACGGCGCCGGACCGTGCCGCCGCAGGAGGCGTACCGCGACCACCTGCTCGCCCTGGACTCCTGGCGCCGGCTCCCCTACGCGGACCCGGGGCTGCCGCCGTCGCTGCTCCCGGCGGACTGGCCGGGGGTGCGGTCCGCGCGCGTCTTCGCGGGGCTGCACGCGCGGCTGCGCGCGGCGGGGGCGCGGTTCGTGGACGCGGCTCTGGCATAGGAGGCGGACGCGGCCTACGTCCCCCGCCCCGTCGGCGGCCTCCGGCTGCCCGCGCGGTAGGGGGCGGGCCACGGAGCCGAGGCGCCCTCGTAGCCCTGCTCCGCGGCCGCGTGCAGGGTCCAGTGCGGGTCGTAGAGGTGGGGGCGCGCGAGGGCGCAGAGGTCGGCGCGGCCCGCGAGGATCAGGGAGTTGACGTCGTCCCAGGAGGAGATGGCACCCACCGCGATCACCGGGACGCCCGCCTCGTGGCGGATCCGCTCGGCGAAGGGCGTCTGGTAGGAGCGGCCGTACGCGGGCTGTTCGCCGGGGACCACCTGGCCGGTGGAGACGTCGACGGCGTCGGCGCCGTGAGCGGCGAAGGCGCGGGCGATCCCGACGGCGTCCTCGCCGGTCGTCCCGCCGTCCGCCCAGTCGGTGGCGGAGATCCGTACGGTCATGGGCCGGCCGGCGGGCCAGACGGACCGGACCGCGTCGAAGACCTCCAGGGGGTAGCGCAGCCGGGCGGTGAGGGTGCCGCCGTAGGCGTCGGCGCGCCGATTGGTGAGCGGGGAGAGGAAGCTGGAGAGCAGATAGCCGTGCGCGCAGTGGAGTTCGAGGAGGTCGAAGTCCGCGCGGGCGGCCGCTTCGGCACTGCGGACGAACTGTTCGCGGATGACGGCCATTTCCGCGGTGGTCAGGGCGTGCGGCACCTGGTTGACGCCGGGCCGGTAGGGCAGGGCGGAGGGAGCGACGACGGGCCAGTTGCCGTGCGTCAGCGGCCGGTCGATGCCTTCCCACTGGATCCGGGTGGAGCCCTTGCGCCCGGAGTGGCCGAGCTGGACGCCGATGGCCGTGCCGGGCGCCTGGGTGTGCACGAAGCCGGTGATCCGGCGCCAGGCGCTCTCGTGCTCCGGCGCGTACAGGCCCGTGCAGCCGGGGGTGATGCGCCCGCGGGGGCTGACGCAGACCATCTCGGTCATCACCAGCCCGGCGCCGCCGAGGGCGCGGGCGCCGAGGTGGACGAGGTGGAAGTCGCCGGGAGTGCCGTCGACGGCGGAGTACATGTCCATGGGCGAGACGACGACACGGTTGCGCAGGGTCAGCCCGCCCAGCCGGAAGGGAGTGAACATCGGCGGCGTGCCGGGAGGTATGCCCGCCTCCTCCTCCACCGAGGCGACGAAGTCGGCGTCGCGCAGGCGGAGGTTGTCGTGGGTGACGCGGCGGCTGCGGGTGAGGAGGTCGAAGGCGAACCTGCGGGGCGGGCGGCCCACGTGGACGGCGAGGTCCTCGAACCATTCGAGGCTGGCGCGGGCGGCCCGCTGGGTGGACTCCACGACGGGGCGGCGCTCGGCCTCGTACGCCGTGAGGGCCTCGGTGACCGGGGTGTCGCCCTGGAGGTGGGCGGCGAGGGCGACGGCGTCCTCGACGGCGAGCTTGGTGCCGGAGCCGATGGAGAAGTGGGCGGTGTGGGCGGCGTCGCCGAGGAGCACGGTGTTGCCGTGGGACCAGCGGGCGTTGGTGACCGTGCGGAAGGCGGTCCAGGCGGAGCGGTTGGCGCGCAGGGGGCGGCCCTGGAGGAGGCCGGCGAAATAGGCGCCGCACCGTTCGACGGAAGTGGCCTCGTCGCAGCGGTCGAGCCCGGCGCGCCGCCAGACCTCCTCGCGCATCTCGACGATGACGGTGCTCGCGCCGGGTCCGTCGCCGGTGGGGCGGGCGTAGGGGTAGGCGTGGAGCTGCATCAGCCCGTGCTCGGTCTCGGCGATCTCGAAGCGGAAGGCGTCGAGCGCGAAAGCGGCGGAGAGCCAGATGTAGCGGCAGCGGTGTGTGGTGAGAGCAGGGTGGAAGTATTCGCGGTGGGAATCGCGTGTGGTGCTGTGCACGCCGTCGGCGGCGATGACGAGGTCGTGGGAGCGGGCCAGTTCGGCGGCGGGCGGCGCCTCGGTACGGAAGCGGAGGTCGACGCCGAGCTCGCGGCAGCGGGCGTGGAGGATCTCCAGCAGCCGGTGGCGGCCGAGGGCGGCGAAGCCGTGGCCGCCGGAGGTGAGGGTGCGGCCGCGGTGCACGATGTCGATGGCGTCCCAGCGGACGAACTCCTCGCACAGGGCGGCGTGGACGGCCGGGTCGGCGGACTCGATGCCGCCCAGCGTCTCGTCGGAGAGGACGACCCCGAAGCCGAAGGTGTCGTCGGGGGCGTTGCGCTCCCAGAGGGTGATCCGGCGGTCGGGGGCGAGACGTTTCAGCAGGGCGGCGGCGCCGAGGCCGCCGGGGCCGCCGCCGATGACCGCGACCCGCATGCTCACCGCCCGCGCCAGACCGGTGGCCGCTTCTCGGTGAACGCGGCGTGGAACTCGGCGTAGTCGGCGCTGTTCATCAGCAGTGCCTGGGTGGCGGCGTCGAGTTCGACGGCCGCGGCGAGGGGCATGTCGAGCTCGGCGGTGAGCAGGGCCTTGGTCTGGGCGTGGGCGAGGGCGGGCCCGGCGGCGAGGCGGTGGGCGAGCGACCGGGCCGCCGCGGCGGCGCCGCCCTCCTCGGTCAATTGGCTGATGAGCCCGATCCGTTCGGCCTCCTCCGCGCGTACGGGCTCGCCGAGCATCAGCAGCCGGGTCGCGTGGCCGAGGCCGACGACGCGGGGCAGGAGATAGGCGGCGCCCATGTCGCCGCCGGAGAGGCCGACCCTGGTGAAGAGGAAGGCGAAGCGGGCGGTGGGGTCGGCGACGCGGAAATCCGCGGCGAGCGCGAGGACGGCGCCGGCGCCCGCCGCGACGCCGTGCACGGCGGCTATCACGGGGAACGGGCACTCGCGCAGGGCGCGCACGACCTGTCCGGTCATCCGGTTGAAGTCGAGGAGGCGGCCGGTGTCCATGGCCAGGGTGGCGCCGATGATCTCCTCGACGTCTCCGCCGGAGCAGAAGCCACGGCCCTCGCCGCCGAGGACGAGGGCCCGTACGCCGCCGTCGCGCGCGAGCTCGGGCAGCAGGTCGCGCAGGTCCGCGTAGGCGCCGAAGGTGAGGGCGTTGAGCTTGCCGGGGCGGGAGAGGGTGACGGTGGCGACGCCGGAGTCGACCTCGAGGCGCAGGTGCTGCCATTTCCGGGTGCGGGGGGCGGAGCCGGTGAACGGGGCCATGGGGCGGACTCCTTCAGCCAGAGGGCTGGTGCCTGCTCCGTGAAGTTATCACCGCGCTGTGACTGTCGTCACGGGTACGCGATAGGGCGGGCTGCTGCCCCCGCTTCTGGGCGCGGGTGTTTTCCGGCCTCCGCATCCCGCTCCGCCCCATGCCCCACAACACAGCTTCGCCGTGTTGTCCTCAGTCGCCGGACAGGCCGTTCACGGGCCGTGACATCGCGCCTGCGGCCCGGTGCGCGGATTCAGGCCGCCCCTCGGGTTCGCGGTCAGTCCGCCAGCGTCGCCACCAGTACCGCCTTGATGGTGTGCATGCGGTTCTCCGCCTGGTCGAAGACGACCGAGTGGCTCGACTCGAAGACCTCGTCGGTCACTTCCAGCGACGTCAGGCCGTGGCGCTCGTGGATCTCCCGGGCGACCGTCGTGCCGAGGTCATGGAAGGCGGGCAGGCAGTGCAGGAACTTCACCGCCGGGTTGCCCGTGGCGCGCAGCACGTCCATGGTGACGGCGTACGGCGCCAGCAGCGCGATCCGCGCGTCCCAGACCTCCTTGGGCTCGCCCATGGACACCCACACGTCGGTGGCGACGAAGTCCGCGTCGCGCACGCCCTCGGCGACATCCGCCGTGAGCGTGAGGCGCGCGCCGCTCTTCGCGGCCAGCCGCCGGGCCTCGGCGATGACCTCCGGGGCGGGCCAGAGGTCCTCGGGCGCCACGATGCGGACGTCCATGCCGAGGATCGCACCGGTGATGAGGTAGGAATTGCCCATGTTGTAACGGGCGTCGCCGAGATAGGCGTAGGCGACGTGCTCCAGCGGCTTGGCCGTCTGCTCGGACATGGTCAGCACGTCGGCGAGCATCTGGGTCGGGTGCCACTCGTCGGTGAGTCCGTTGAAGACCGGCACCCCCGCGTACGCGGCGAGCTCCTCCACCACTTCCTGGCCATGGCCGCGGTACTCGATGGCGTCGAACATCCGGCCGAGGACCCGGGCGGTGTCCCGGACGGACTCCTTGTGGCCGATCTGCGAGCCCACCGGGTCGAGGTACGTCGTGCGGGCGCCCTGGTCGGCGGCGGCGACCTCGAAGGCGCAGCGGGTGCGGGTGGAGGTCTTCTCGAAGACGAGCGCGATGTGCCGGCCCTGGAGGCGCTGCTCCTCGACGGCCGTCCGCTTCGCGGCCTTGAGCTCGGCGGCGAGCTCGACGAGACTGCGGAACTCCTCGGCGGTGAAGTCCGTTTCCTTGAGGAAGTGACGTCCCTTGAGGTCTGTCGCCATGGGATGGGCTCCTAGCTCACAACTACGGGAAATCGGAAGTATATACGATCAATCGCATGCATATGCGGTGCAGTCTCAGCTCCGGCCGACCGCGTCCCGTTCGATGGGACAGCTCATGCAGCGCGGCCCGCCCCGGCCGCGGCCGAGCTCGCTGCCGGGGATGGTGATGACCTCGATGCCGTGCTTGCGCAGATAGGTGTTGGTCGTCGCGTTGCGCTCGTAGGCGACCACCACGCCCGGCTCGATCGCCAGCACGTTGCAGCCGTCGTCCCACTGCTCCCGCTCCGCCGCGTGCACGTCCTGCGTCGCGGTCAGCACCCGGATCGAGTCGAGGCCGAGCGCGGCGGCGATCGCGCGGTGCATGTGCTCCGGCGGATGGTCGGTGACCTTGAGCTCACGCTCGCCCACCCCCGGCTCGATGGTGTACGAGCGGAGCATGCCCAGCCCCGCGTACTGCGTGAAGGTGCCGCCGTCCACCATCGTCATCACGGTGTCCAGATGCATGAACGCGCGCCGCTTCGGCATGTCCAGGGCCACGATCGTGCGCGCGGAGCCGGTGGCGAAGAGCCGGTGGGCGAGCATCTCCACGGCCTGCGGGGTGGTCCGCTCGCTCATCCCGATCAGCACCGCGCCCGCGCCGATGACGAGCACGTCACCGCCCTCGATCGTGGACGGGTAGGCGGCCTGCCCCTCGGACCAGACGTGGAAGCCGCTCTCCTCCGCGCCCCGGTCGAAGCCCGCCGCGAACAGCGGGTGGTGGCGGTAGATGGCCTCGTAGTGCACGGTCTCGTGCCAACGGGCGGGCCAGCGCATCGCGTTGACGCACACCCCGTCGTAGATCCAGGCGGAGGTGTCCCGGGTGAAGAGGTGGTTGGGCAGCGGGTTCAGCAGGAAGTCGTCCAGGTCCATCGCGTGGAAGCGCACCGAGACCGGCTCCGGGTAGCGCTCCAGGAACTCCCGCTTGGTCATCCCGCCGACCAGCCAGGAGCCCAGCTCGGGGGCCCGCATCCCGTCGAACGCGGCCCGCAGCCGGCCGGTGGCGAGCGGCCCGTACTCCTTCTCGTCGAAGACCCGGTCCAGCACATGGGAGCGCGCCCCCGGCACCGCCAGGCTCTCCTCCAGCAGGTCCTGGAAGAAGTGCACCGCCACCCCGCGCTCGCGCAGCACGTCGGCGAACCCGTCGTGCTCCGCGCGCGCCCGCCGCACCCAGAGCACGTCGTCGAAGAGGAGCGCGTCCTTGTTGGACGGGGTCAGCCGCTTGAGCTCCAGGCCCGGGCGGTGCAGTATGACGCGGCGCAGCCGTCCGGCCTCGGAGTCGACATGGAATCCCATCCCTCCATCCTGGCCTGGATCACCCGAGATCACGCGGCGCACCACGACGGAACATCACCGCGGCGAGCAGCGCGAGCGCGGCCACGACCACGGCGACCACCCATCCGGCCCGCAGCGGGGCCGGGCCGGCGCGAGCCCAGGGGCGGGTCCTCAGCGGCCGTCAGCGGCCACCGCGGCGGGGGCCACGAGGCACGCGGCACGGGAGGGCGGTGCTGCCGCGCTCCCCCAGCAGCCGCACGATCCTCCCGGAGAGGCCGAGGCTACGAGGACGGCGCAGGGCCGGTGCGACGGCGATCCACCCCGCCCGGCGCTCCGGCGGCAAGCGGCCGCGCCGGCTCGCACCGGACGCGCTCGGCGGGTACGTCCACGAGCTCGCGCCCGGGCCGGCGCAGGGCCGTCATCCTGCCGCCGAACACGGCTCCCGTGTCGAGGCAGATGGTGTTGTTCAGCCAGTCGGCCGAGGGAGCCGGGGTGTGGCCGTAGACCACGGTGGCGCGGCCTCGGTGGTCCTCGGCCCACGGACGCCGCACCGGAAGGCCGTACTCATCGCTCTCCCCCGTCGTGTCGCCCCACAGCGCGTGCGCGCGGCCCCTGACGGACGCACGACCGTGATGTTTCTCCGGCAGCCCGGCGTGGCGGACGACGAGGGCGCCGCCATCGAGGACGTAGTGGCTGACAGGGATGCGACGCACTCCCGACCCGCTGGCGGAACCCCTCGTCCTCCCGGTCGAACTGCTCGACCGTCGCGGCCGGACCGTGAGTGGTCTTGACCTTGCGGCCCTCCAGATAACGGCCGAGCTCGTGCTCGTGGTTCCCGGACACGCACAGCGCACATCCGGCGGCGACCATGCCCATGGCCAGTGGCAGCGCGCCGGGGCTGTCCGGGCCCCGGTCGACGAGGTCGCCGACGAAGACGGCCGTACGCCCTCCGGGTGCGAGGCGTCCACCGGGCGGCCCGCCTCGTCGCGGGTGAGGGCGTAACCGAGCCGGGCCAGCGAGGTCTCCAGATCCGAGCGGCAGCCGTGGATGTCACCGAAGCTGTCGAACGGGCCGGTGAGGTGGCGCAGGTCGGTACGGCGGCGCTCGCGGACGGCCTCGGCGGACTCCGCCTCGGCCACGCCCCGCAGGACGCGCACCGCGCGGAACCCCTCCCGCTCCACACGCGCCAACGAGCCGCGCGGTTCCCTCCGGTGACGCTGGATGACGGAGCACGGGAGAGCGGCACGCTCCGGGCGGGAGACGTCGCGGGCGACGCGGACGTCCTCGGGCATGTTCAGGACGATCGCGACGGGCAGTACGTCGTGCTCACGTGCCAGCCGTACGACCTGCCGACGGCTCTCCGGCCGGACGTTGGTCTTCTCGATGACGGCGAGCCGCCCGGCCGCGAGGCGGGCCGCGATGTACTCCAGCACATCGAACCCGTCGCCTCACGGCAAGCCGCCGCCCAGCAGCCCCCGCAGCCGTGCGCGGGTCAGTGTCGCGATCGTGAAGCCGCAGGTGATGGTCCCGTCCGCGATCATCGTGGCCACCTCAGGCCACGGCAGGGTGACCGTCCGCCGGATGCCCTCGGCGGCGTCGAGGGTGCCGACGCGCTCGACGCGGGCCGCGTACAACTCGACGTGGTCTCCGAGCAGTCCGCTGTCCGGATGGACCCGGCCCAGCGGGATCAGCTCCAGGGGCGAGGTGCCGAGTTCCTCGGCGAGCTCGCGCGCGGCGGTCTCGGCGCCCGAGGCGCCGGGCAGGCCCATGCCGCGCGGCAGCTCCCAGTGCCAGGCGCGGGTGGCGTGCCGGTAGTGCTCCACGAGAACGATGCCGTCGGCGCCCACCAGGGGAAGGATCACGGCCCCGGGGCCGGTGGCGGTGGACAGCATCCGTACGTACAGCCCCAGCGAGCCGCCGGGGAAGCGGACCGCGTCGCGCACGAGCGTGACGAACCGGTCGGCGTACACCACGCCGACCTGCTCGTCCTCACCGCAGCCGGCGCTCCGCCGCGCCTCCTCGACGGCGTCCGGGTCGAGGAGGATGTCGATGCCGTCCGGGTCGTTGCCGAACAGCTCGGGGCGGGCGGCACGCAGGCGGTCGTACGCGGACGCGGCTTCTTCTCGCACGGGTGTCAGTACTCCGGGATGTCGTCCTGGACGGTGGCGGAGCTGGTGGCCATCCTGGAACCGCGCTGCTCCCGGTATCCCGGCAACTGGCGCACCATGCCGTGGAACTGTTCCCACTCACGCGCGCTGTCGAACCGGACGGACGCTATCTCCCGGGCGAACTTCTGCTCGCGGCGCCCCTCCCGCCTGTTGCGCAGGACCAGTTGGACGGAGCCGCCGGCCTTGGCGGACACCGCTCCGACGTCCCCCACGACGCCCCAGGTGTCGTCCCCGGTGATCGCGCTGAACACGGCGCCGCCCACCACGACGACCACTTCGATGACGGGGGCCCACTTACGGGCCGTCGCGCGGCCGGCGCGGCGGCCGGCGGCGATGCGGACGATCTCGGAGTTGAGCTTGACGTAGCGGTCGAAGACACGGCCCACCCGGTCGTGGAAGGCGGCCGGGTCGGCGGTCAGCGCGTCGAAGGCGCCGATGTACTCGTGCCAGGCGTCGCTCTGCCGCAGGCTCCAGATGTCCTCCAGGGTCAGGGTGTCGACGGCCGCCGGTGTCAGCCGGTCCTGGACGGTGGAGAACGCCTGCCGCCGCAGGAACAGCAGCAGTTGTTCGGGGTCGGTGACCACCCCGCTGGGGGCCGTCCGCACGTCCCGCCACTCCTGGAGGGCGATCCGCCGGAGGCTGCCGGACGGAGTGAGCGGGTACATGCCCAGCGCGTCGGCGAGGTTGACGTTGTAGATGAGGTCCAGGAGCTGCTTGATCTCCCCGGCGAACGGTTTGCTCCGGTCGTAACGGACGTCCGACACCGGCAGGCCGGGCACGGACACGAACTCGTCGTAGAGCACTCTGCGGGAGACGAGCTGGTCACGCGTGCGCCGGTCGCTGCTGAAGCCGACCAGCCGGTGGAGCCGCGCACCGAACTGCGGGGCCTGCTCCGGTGGGACGCCGACCTGGGCGGCGAGCAGCGGGATGTCCGTCGCGGTGAGCCGCTGCACCTGACCGGCGAAGGGGTTGAAGAGGCCGTTCCTGGTGGCGGCCCGGTTCTCCTCGTCCTCCCAGGACAGCCGTACGCAGGTGATGCGCGAGCTCGCGGGCATGCCGTCGACGGTCTCCTGCCAGGCGGTGAACGCCTCCTCGTCGATGCTCACGTTCGGCGGGCGGGCGGCCGGTTCGCGCTCGTTGACGAGGTAGGGCACCAGCGAGCCGTCGCCGAGCAGCTTCTGATGGGCGCGCCGGGCGGCGCCGCCCTCCACGAGGTCGCAGCTCACGGCCCGGTTGTTGTAGAAGAACACCCGGTTGACCACCACCTGCCGGGTGTTGATGAGGCTGCGGAAATACTCGGCGCGCGCCTCCTTGCTCCGGATGTCCTCGACGTCCCGGAGCGACTTCCCTTTCTCGATCATGTCCTTGGTCAACCGCGCGCTGACCCACTCGTTGTCCAGCGACTGCGCGATCACCGCCCCCGGCGCCAGCTCCGCCGGCCGTTTCCTGGATATGGCGCCATCGGTGCCCTGAGTAGTCATGCCCACCACCCGATCGTCCGGACTCCTGGGCCGAAGAGGCCCCAGGCTCCCCGTTCCGCACTCTGCTTCCGGCACCTCCCACGCTATCGGTGAACCCATGGCCCGGGGCGACGCCTCGGCGTAAGTGGGTGCGAGTGACGGGAGTTGACGGCCTTAAGGCGAACGGACCGGCCGGAGGCGAACGCGCCGGCCCATGGAGCCTTACCCGGGGCCGCTCGGCTACGGCTCCAGGACGCGGGCCAGCCTCGCGATGTCCTCGGGGCCGACGCGGCAGCAGCCGCCGATGAGACGGGCCCCCGCCTCCCGCCACGCCACCACCTGGTCCGGACCGAAGGTGGGACGGCCCCGCCAGGCCCGCTCGCGTGCGTCCCACCGCTCACCGCTGTTGGGATAGACCACGACAGGCTTTCCGGTGGCCTCCGCCGCCAACTGAACCGCCCGGTGGGCGTCATCGGGATCACAGCAGTTGACGCCGACCGCGATGACCTGGTCGTTGCCGGCCGCCAGCACGAACGCCTCACGCAGGGGCTGCCCCGCACGGGTGCGCTCACCGGCCACGCTGTACGACAGCCACACCGGCACCCCGCACCCCTCGACAGCCCGCAACAGCGCCTCGGCCTCGTCCACGTCCGGCACCGTCTCCAGGGCGAGGACATCGGGGGCGGCCTCCGCGAGTGCCTCGACCCGCGGCCGGTGGAAACGCTCCAACTCCGCGACGCTGACGCCGTACCGGCCGCGGTACTCACTGCCGTCGGCGAGCATGGCGCCGTAGGGGCCGACGGAGGCGGCGACCCAGGGGGGTGGGGGGCCTCCCCCCTCCCCTCCCTCCCCTCCCTCCCCTCCCTCCCCTCCCTCCCCCGCCCCTCTCGCCAGCTCCACGCTGCCGCGCAGCAGCTCCGCCGCCTTCCCTCGGCCGATGCCCCGGGCGGCGAAGCCCTCGAACGTGGCCTGGTAGCTCGCCGTGATGAGCACCCTTGCGCCTGCCCGCACATAGGCCGCGTGCGCCCGCCCGATCTGTTCCGGCCCGTCGGCGAGCAGCCGGGCCGACCACAGGGCATCGGACAGGTCACAGCCCTGCGCCGCCAGTTGGTTGGACAGACCGCCGTCGAGGACGAGCGGGCCGCTCGCGAGCGCGTCGGCAAGGGGGACAGTGGGGGCAGGCGTCACGGGTGCTCCTCGGACCACGGCGGCTGTCGGTGCGTCAAGCCAGCTGGGACTGGACCTTCGAGGAGATCAGTTCCAGGTGGTCGAGGTCGTCGAGGTCCAGGATCTGGAGGTAGATCCGGGACGAGCCGATCTCCGCATACCGCCCGATCTTGTCGACGACCTCGTCCGGCGAGCCCGCCAGACCATTGGCCTTCAGCTCGGCCACATCACGGCCGATGACCGCCGCCCTCCGCGCCACCTCGGCGTCGTCCTTGCCCACGCAGGCGACCAGGGCGTTGGAGTACACCAGGTCGCCGCCCTTGCGGCCGATCTCCTCGGCGGCCGCGCGGACCCGGCCGAACTGCCGCTCGCTGTCCTCGACGGAGGCGAAGGGGATATTGAACTCGTCCGCGAACTTCGCGGCGAGCCTCGGGGTCCGCTTGGCGCCGTGCCCGCCGATGAGCACCGGCAGCTTGTCCTGCGCGGGCTTGGGCAGTGCCGGGGAGTCGATGAGCTGATAGTGCGTGCCATGGAAGGTGAACGTCTTGCCGGCCTCCGTCTCCCACAGTCCCGTGACGATCTCCAGCTGCTCCTCCAGGCGCCCGAACTTCTCCTTGGGGAAGGGGATGCCGTAGGCCCGGTGCTCCTCCTCGAACCAGCCCGCCCCCAGCCCCAGCTCGATCCGTCCGCCCGACATCTGGTCGACCTGCGCCACCTGGATGGCGAGGACGCCGGGCAGCCGGAACGTGCCGGCGGTCATCAGGGTGCCGAGACGGATGCGGCGGGTCTCCCGGGCGAGCCCGGCCAGCGTGATCCAGGCGTCGGTGGGGCCCGGCAGCCCGTCGGCGGAGCCCATGGCGAGATAGTGGTCGGACCGGAAGAAGGCGTCAAAGCCCAGTGCCTCGGTGGCCTTGGCGACGGTGAGCAAGGTGTCATAGCTCGCCCCTTGCTGGGGCTCGGTGAAGATACGCAGATCCATGCCTCCATCCTGCACTGCCGCACGTGCGTCAACCGTCCGTACCCTCCTTCGCCCCACCCACCCCGGTCGGGTGAAATTCGGTCGTCGGCGCCGGGTGGGAAGTGTCCGCCGGGCCCGGTGATCGTTGGCTCGGGCGGAGCCGGACCGCCCGGCCCGCGCACCGGTGTCCGCTGCCGGAGGCGATGACCGCAACGCCGCCCGCCCGCACCGGGAGGGCCAGGGCCGAGGAGGCCGCGATGACCCAGGAAGCCGTGCCCGACGGATCGGTGCCCGCACAGTCCGCTCCCCCGCAGCAGGGCGCGCCCAAGGGACTGCTTCAGCAGATGGAGGAGCTGATGGCCGCGTTGAACGCCGACCTGTCGCAGCTCGACGCCGATCTGCAGACGCCCGCGCAGTCGCCCGGCGAGGGGCACTCGTCCGGCGAAGGTGGTGCGGGCTGATCGTCGGCGCTTCACGCGGCGCCTCCTTCGCGTTCGCGGAGTGAGAGCCGTCTCTGTAACCAGCGCACGCGGTCGCTCGTCTCGTCCGCGGCGTCGATGGCTTCGATGCACTGCCAGTAGAGAGCGTCCTCGTCGGTGGAGCAGGCGACACCGACCAGGGCTATGCCGACCTCTCCGAGGAGGGCGCAGAGCCCGGTCAACACTCCCCAGTGGTCGCGCACTTCGGTGAGCTGGGCGGCCCTTATGGGGCCGGTGCGCAGGGTCTGGCGCAGCGCGCCGGAGGCGCGGGTGCCCGCTTCGCTGAGGCCGCCCGCGGCGGCCCGGGCCTCGAAGGGCCCGTGGACGGCGAGGTGACTGCCGATCGCTCCGGCCAGGGCCTGTGTCTGCCATGCCTCGATGACGATGTCCTGGACGGCCCTGGCCTGCGCCAGGGCCGTTCGTGTGGCCCCGATGAGCCGCATTGCCTCCATGTCTGGTCCCCCACATTCCGACTGCCGGCTTCCCGGCTGTGCGCCCGTCACTTCGTCACTACCCAGAGTGATGAGTAACCGTCGGAAAAGCCAGGGGAATTCAGAAATCTGTGGATACCAGATGCGGTGTGGATAACTCAATCACTCCGGAGAGTGACGATCGGGCAAATCCGGAGTGGATTCTTCCGGTACAGGGAAGCGGTGCTCGTTGCGCTCGATCTTCGCGGCGAGCGCCGCGGCGGGGTCGATCCCCAGGACCTGGCAGAACTGGAGCAGATAGGCCAGGACGTCGGCGATCTCGTCCTCCACCCGCCCCGCCGTGCCGGGGCTGTCCATCACCCGCGCCGATTCCTCCGGCGTCAGCCACTGGAAGATCTCGACCAGTTCGGACGTCTCGACGCTCAGGGCCATGGCCAGGTTCTTGGGTGTGTGGAAGGGCTGCCAGCGGCGGGCCGCCGAGAAGTCCGCGAGCCGGCGCTGGAGCGCGCCGAGCTCGCCGTCCGGCCGCGCCGCCCGCGAAGACCTGCCGTCCTGGCCTCGCGACGGCTCGTCGGTCCGCCCTGATTCCTGATGATGTTCTCCGGTCACACGCCCAGGTCTACCATCGACGCCACCCCAGCCCCCTCCCCCGCCCCCTGGGATTCCTGGGGCACATCTCCCCTGACGGTTCCCACCAGGCGCACATGTCCCCGCTCGCACATCCGCGCCGCGAGGGCCAGCAGGGAGCGGGCCTGCCGGGGGTCCAGGCAGCGGTCGAAGCCGTCGGCGAGCACCGTCAGGGCCTGCCGGGCGGGCAGCACCTCGGCGACCGGGTCCATGTCCAGCACGCCGGGGCCGGTCATCAGCACCAGGCTCAGGGCGAGGTAGCGCAGTTCGCCGTCGCCCAGCCGTTCCAGCGGGGTGTCCGGGCCCGCGTCCCGGCCCAGCACGCCCCGTACGAATCCGCCGTCCAGGTCCTGCACGGACAGGCCCTCCACCGTGCCCCGGCAGCCCGCGCCCACCGCGGTGACCAGGGCCGCGTGGCGGGTGGCGCATTCGTGGCGGGTGCGGCCCAGCACCGCGGCCAGGTTGTCGCAGGCGCTCCGCAGCAGGCCGTCGCGCGCGGCGACCGGGGTGCGCATCAACTCGGGCCGGGGGTCGCAGGCGAAGACGGAGCGCAGGGCCACCACGACCTGCTCGGCGGCGTCGAGCACCAGGCGCTGGCCCGCGGTCTTGCCCGCGACACGGAGCGGCAGCAGGGAGGTGCCCAGGCGGTCGTCGGGCAGGGGCGCCCGGGTGACGGGCACACTGCCCGCGGTGTGCCAGGCGGCCTCGACCGTACGCAGCCCGGGGTCGCGCAGGGCGGTGGACAGCAGGGTGCGGCCGGAGCCGGTCAGGCGTTCGCCGACGACGCGGAGTTCGGGTTCCGCCTGCACGGCGACGTCGAGCAGGACCGTGCCCGCGGGGCCGTCGACGGTGCAGCCGATGCGGAAGCCGCGGCGCCCTTGGGCGTCGGGTCTCGCCTGGTGGGGAACGCAGGCGGGGGCACCGCCCGCGACGGGGGCGAGGGCCTCGTCGAGACTGTCGCCGCCGGCGAGGCGGGCTAACGCCTCGTATGCCTGCAGGGCGCTGGACTTGCCGCTGCCGCTCGCGCCCCGGAAGAGGGTCAGCGGACCGAGGGGGAAGACGGCGTTGCGGTGTGACTTGAAGGCGGAGAGCCGGAGTTCGGTCACCGCTGGGCGCTGGGAGTGGGGGGCGGCGGCCGGTCGGGCACGGTGAGTGTCCATGCCCGGACCGTATGGGGCGGCCGCTCAGCCAAACCGTTTCAGCTGATCACTCTTCCTACGATCGGGGTACCCGGAGGCCACCTCGGTGCCCTCGGGTGCGAGGAGGAAGACGTTGGTGTCGACCCGGTGCATGCCGCTGCCCAGGCCGAAGACGACGCCGCTGGAGAAGTCGAGGATCCGCTTCGCGACGTCGGTGTCGGCGCTGGTGAGGTCCAGCAGCACCGGGATGCGGGCCATCAGGTGCTCGGCGACCTCGCGGGCGTCGGCGAAGATCTGGACGCGCAGGACGACGAGCTGACGGCGGTTCGGCTCCGGCTCCTCCTCGGGCAGCGCCCGGTGGTTGGGCCAGGACGGCCATGAATGGTGTCCGCGCAAGGGGACGACCTCCGCAAGGCCCTCCCATTGCTCATCGGTGGCCTCGGACCTGTTCACCGGATCACCCCTCCGGGGAACGTGCTGGCTATGTACATCCCGCAATCCTAGGGACTGGGAGGCGGCGTTACTCCGAATGACACGCGTGGGGGCCTCGGTCATGCCGGCACGGGCCCGTGGGTCGCCGCGCGTACGCACGGTGCGTGGCCGAGCGGGCCGCGAAGGGGTCGGATGTACATCCCTTCAGAATACCAGCAGGTCAGATACGGTGACGGTGGATCGGGACAACCGGCACAGCCGCCAAACGGCCCGGGAGGCCCGGCGGTCCGTCAGGCGGCGCGCTGGTGCCAGGCGTCCTGGAAGTTCCGCCGGGCGCGGTGCAGCCGTGAGCGCACGGTGCCGACCGGCAGGGAGAGGGTCGCCGCCATCTCCTGTTCGTTCATGCCGTAGACGGCGCGGAGCGTGAGGATCTGGCGGTGCTGATCGGGCAGCCGGTCCATGACGTCGGAGATGTGGACGGTGTCCAGCGGGTTCGCGTCCTGGGCGAGGTCGGGCAGACCGTCGGCCGAGCCCTGGCTGAGCCGCTTGGAGGTGCGGATCGCCTCCCGCACCGTCACGGCCCGGACCCAGCCGTAGAAGGCCGCCGGCTCGCGCAGGCCGCGGATGCCGCGGTAGATCGCGAGCATCGCCTCCTGCGCGGCGTCGGAGCTGTGCCCGTGGGCGATCGGCAGGCAGAGCCGTCCCACGTAGGGGGCTATGTGCAGGAGGAGGTCGTTCATGGCCTGCCGGTCGCCCGCCTGCGCGCGGCGCAGCAGGGGCGTGACGGTAAAGGCACACGGGTCGTTCAGTGTTCTCACTTCAGGCGCGCTCCTGACTCAGCCTGATGACGGGGATGCTGTGCGTGCGGCCGGTGCGCCGTCAGCTCGCGGCGGCGCTTTCGCCGTGTGCGGCGAATTCGAGCAGGGCCGTGTGCACGCTGTCGCGGATCCCGCGGATCTGCTCGTGGGCGAAGCATTCGGTGCTGTAGGGCAGTTCGATGGCGAGGCGGCCGTCGAAGGAGACGACGCATCCCATGACGGGGCCCCGGCCGGCCTGGGGGTAGTAGTTGTCACGGACGGGGACGAGGCGTACGTCGGTGAGCTCCAGGCCGGGGGGTGCGGGCGGGGCGGGGACGCGGCCCATGTTGGTGACGATGACGCTGGTGGCCAGCAGGGCGGGGTTGCGGACGACCTGCGCGAGGATGCGGGTCTCGTGGATGAACTCGCGGCGTTCGATGGCCGCGTGCAGGTTGTCGGTGATCCGGCGGCCGAGTTCCAGCGGGTCGGTGCCGGGGGCGACGTCCACGACGTCCAGGCAGGAGGTGACGGCGGGCACCATGACCTCGCGGTGCAGGGGCGGGGTGACACGGGAGCGGAGGTCGACGGGTGACATGCAGCCCAGTGCCGTGGCACCGTCGCCGTCGAGCCGTGCGCGGACGGCCTTGAGCAGAGCGGCGCTGACCAGTCCGTGGACGGAGACGCCGGTGGCCTTCGAGTGGCGCAGGAGGGCGATGGTCTCCTCGGGCCGGAGAAGCACGCGCTGGACGGCGACCTTGTGCTCCTCCGCGGGGCGCGGGGTGCCGGCGGCCTCGTAGGGCAGGGCGGTGACGGGGAAGCGCTGGGTGCGCTCGACGCGGCGGGCGAGGTACCGGTCGGTCTCCTCGGGTGCGCTGGGGGGCAGCAGATCGGTCGCGGGCGCGGGCCAGTCGTAGGCCGTGGCCTGCGGGGCGGTGGTGGCGCCGTCGGCCAGCGCCGCGTAGGTGCGCCACATCGCGTCGTAGAGGGCTATGGCGCTGTGGCCGTCGGTGATGGTGTGGTCGACGCTCAGCACGACGGTGTGGTCCCTCTCGCCGCGGAGCAGGACGGCCCGTACGAGGGGACCGCCGTCCGGCAGGGGGGTGTTGTGCTCGTCCATGAGGGCGGTGGGGCCGCCGGGGCGGACGATGAGGCGGGGGAGGTCGGCGTCGTCCAGTGGCCGAAGGGCGTAGGTGTCGCCTTCCTGGCCGATGCGGGAGCGCAGGGAGGGGTGTTCGGCGACCTTGGCGTCGAAGGCGGCGGCGAGGAGTTTCTCGTCGAGGGCGCCGTGGACGGTGCAGGAGAGCACGGCGCGGCTCCGCTGGGCGACGTAGAGCGTCTCCGCCGGGCACAACTTGCGGTGCATACCACTTGCCTTTCATGTTTCAGACTTCAGCGGGGCGGAAATCGCCGGTCCGGCGAGGGGGGTTCGGCCAGGCGCTGGCCGAAAATCGATGGTGCGCGGTGGGGCTTGCCCTCGGGTCGCCTCGCCCGCCGAAGCGGAATCGCGGTTTCAGTGAAGCGGGATTTTCGTCGTCTTTCAAGAGGCGTCGTACGGGACCCGGGCGTGGCTTACCTCTCACGGCGGTCCGGCAGGGTGTCGCTATTCTTTTCCTTACGGAAGCGCTAGGTTGAGGCATCGGTCTGACGTGATGTCAGGCCCGTCCGCCGTTTGCGCGCGGGCGCGGTACTAGGGGTTGCCCTGGGCATCTTTCCGATGGTCCGGACCACTTGCGGAAGCGGAACGGACATCACCTCGAAACAGTTCCTTGACGCCTTCCGTATGCGTTCCGAACACCCGGAGTTCGCTCTTTATGCATGCGTGGACAGCAGACCGGAACCCCTGGTTCAAGATGAAATCAAAGCGAGTCGGCTCCCCGCAGGAAAGTCAAACGGAACTTGGAGCGATCTTGCCTTGACTGCCCGAGTTCCCCTCGTGCAGGGTTAATGCCGGTGGAAGGGCCGCCTCGCCGTGGCGCTCTCAAGGCCGACCCAATGCGCCGCATCCTGCCGTGTTTTGCGATCCCTTGAGCGTCCTCGCACATACCGTTTCCCGGTCGTGGAGCCGATCGCAAGCGCCCGCCCAACGTCGCCCTGCGCGGTAGTCCCGCAGGGCTTTTCTCCGGCAGAAAATTCCATACACCTACTGAGGGTTGGTGCCATGTCTGTTCACGAGGACGCCGGTCGCCCGCTGTCGGGCGCCCAAGAGGGCATCTGGTTCGCCCAGCGACTCGACCCCGCGAACGCGGCCTACAACACCGGTGAGTACGTGGAGATCCACGGCCCGGTCGACACGGAGCTGTTCGAGGCCGCGCTGCGCCGCACGGTCGCCGAGGCGGACATCTTCGGGCTGCGGATCACCGAGTCCGCCGACGGTCCCCGTGGCACCCTGGCATCCACCACCGACTGGCCTCTGCGCCTGCTGGACGTCAGCACCGAGCCCGACCCGCGCGCCGCGGCCGAGGCGTGGATAGCCGCCGACCTCGCGACGGCCGTCGAGCTCACCGAGGGGTCGCTGTTCACCCAGGCCCTCGTCAAGGCGGCACCCGACCGCTGGTTCTGGTATCTGCGGGCGCACCACGTCCTTCTGGACGGCTACGGCTTCAAGCTCGTCGCCCGCCGGCTGGCCGAGACGTACACCGCGCTGGTGGCCGGTGACGAGCCCGCCGGCACCCCCTTCGCATCCGCCGAGGCGCTCCTGGACGACGACGTCGCCTACCGCACCTCGGAGCGCTTCGCGCGCGACCGTGCCCACTGGACCGGGCGCTTCGCCGACTCCCCCGTGGCCGTCGGCCTCACCGAGGGCAGCGCGGCGCCGTCCGCGCCCTTCCTGCGACGCACCACCCTCCTTTCCGCCGCCGAGGCCGACCGGCTCTCCCGGGCCGCGGCGCGGCTCGGCGGCGCGCGCGGTGACCTGCTCCTCGCGGCCACCGCGGCCTACCTCCACCGGGTCACCGGCAGCCGCGACGTGATCCTCGGGCTCACCACCTGGAGCCGGCTCGGCTCCACCGCCATGCGGGTGCCCGGCACGGTCTCCAACATCCTGCCGCTGCGGCTGGACGTCCGGCCCACCACCACCGTCTCCGAGCTCGTCCGCGCGGTGGCCGACGAGCAGCGCGCCGTCCGCAAGCACCAGCAGTACCGCGGCGAGGACCTGCGCCGCGACCTGAAGCTGCTGGGCGGCGGGCGCCGGCTGTACGGGCCGGTCGTCAACCTCATCCCGTTCACCAACGAGCTGACGTTCGCCGGTCACCCGACGACCTCGCACCACCTGACGGGCGGTCCCGTCGAGGACCTCCAGATCAATGTGCGGCCGGGTGCCGACGACACCGGTCTGTGGCTCTCCTTCGACGCCAACCCGGCGCTCTACACCGAGGCCGAACTGGCCGACCACCAGGAGCGGTTCCTGCTGCTGCTGGACCGGCTCGCCGACGCGGACGCCGACCTGCCGCTCGCGCGCACGACACTGCTGCGCGACGGCGAGCACCCGGCGTACGTCTCGGCCGGTGACACGCGGGCCCCCGCCGACGCGACCCTCCCGGCGCGGTTCGAGGCCCAGGCGGCCCGTACGCCCGACGCGACGGCCGTCACGTACGAGGGCGCCGCGCTGAGCTACGCCGAGCTGAACGCGCGGGCCAACCGGCTGGCCCGCTTCCTCGTCGGGCGGGGTGCCGGTCCCGGCCGGATCGTGGCCCTGGCGCTGCCCCGTTCCCTGGAGCTGACGGTCGGTCTGCTCGCCGTGCTGAAGTCCGGTGCCGCCTATCTGCCGCTGGACCCCGGCTATCCCGCCGAGCGCATCCGTTCCGTGGCCGAGGACGCCTCCCCCGCGCTGCTGGTGACGGACGCCCAGGTGGCGGCCGGGCTGCCGGAGACCGGTGCCACCGCCGTGGTCCTCGGTGACGAGGCCACCGACCGTGAGCTGGCCGCGCTCGCGTCCACGGATCTCACGGACGCCGACCGGTCCGCCCCGCTCACCCCGGCGGACACCGCGTACATCATCCACACCTCCGGTTCCACCGGCCGCCCCAAGGGCGTGGTGATCCCGCACTCCAACGTCATCCGGCTGTTCGAGACGTCCGCCGCGCACTTCGCCTTCGGCCCGGACGACGTGTGGACGCTGTTCCACTCCTACGCCTTCGACTTCTCCGTCTGGGAGATCTGGGGTCCGCTGCTGCACGGCGGCCGGCTCGTCGTCGTGCCGCACACGACGACCCGTGCGCCCGGGGAGTTCCTCGGACTGCTGCGCCGCGAGGGCGTCACCGTCCTCAACCAGACGCCGTCCGCGTTCCAGCAGCTGATCCAGGCGGACCGGGCGGCCGGTGCCGGCCGCGGTCCGCTCGCGCTGCGCTACGTGGTCTTCGGCGGCGAGGCCCTGGAGCCCGCGCACCTGCGCCCGTGGCTGGAGCGGCACGGCGACGAGGCGCCCGAGCTGGTCAACATGTACGGCATCACCGAGACGACCGTGCACGTGACGTACCAGCGGATCACGCGCGGGATCATCGAGGACGGCCGGGCGCGGAGCGTCATCGGCACCGCGCTGCCGGACCTGCGGGTGTACGTCCTGGACCACTGCCTGCAGCCGGTGCCGCCGGGCTGGGTGGGCGAGATGTACGTCGCCGGCCCGGGTCTGGCGCACGGCTACCTCGGCCGCCCGGCGCTGACCGCGGAGCGGTTCGTCGCCGATCCCTTCGGGCGGCCGGGCGAGCGGATGTACCGCACCGGCGACCTGGCCCGCCGGGCGGCGGACGGCACCCTGGAGTACGCCGGGCGCTCCGACCAGCAGGTGAAGATCCGCGGTTTCCGCATCGAGCCCGGCGAGATCGAGGCGGCGCTCGCGGCGCACCCCTCGGTCGCGCTGGCCGCGGTCGTCGCCCGGCAGACGGACGGGGCCGCCGACCGGATGCTCGTCGGCTACGCCGTTCCCGCGCCCGGACACACCCCTGACCCGGCGCAGCTGCGCGCCCACCTGGCGGAGCTGCTGCCCGAGCACATGGTGCCCAGCGCGTGCGTCGTCCTGGCCGAGCTGCCGCTGACCGCCAACGGCAAGCTGGACGCCAAGGCGCTGCCCGCGCCGGACTTCGCGGCGGCGGCCAGCGGCCGTGCCCCGGCGAGCGCGGCGCAGGCGCTGGTGTGCCGGCTGTACGAGGAGCTGCTGCGCCTGCCGGAAGGCACCGTCGGCGCGGACGACAACTTCTTCGACCTGGGCGGCCAGTCGCTGCTGGCGACCCGGCTGCTGACGCGGCTGCGCGCCGCGACGGGTGCCGAGGTGCCGATGGCCGCGGTGTTCACCACGCCCACCCCGGCGGGCATCGCCGCGCACCTTCCCGAGGGCGCGGCGGCGGCGCCGGCCCGGCCGGGCCTGGTGCCCGCCGAGCGGCCCGCGGTGATTCCGCTGTCCTCGGCGCAGCAGAGCATGTGGTTCCTCAACCAGCTGGACACCTCCGCGGCGACGTACAACATCCCGCTGGTCGTACGGCTGGAGCAGGAGGTCGACCCGGAGGCGCTGCGGGCGGCCCTGGCGGACGTCACCGACCGGCACGAGAGCCTGCGCACGCTGCTGCCGCAGACCGACGGCGCGCCGCGGCAGGAGGTATGCCCGCCCGGCAGTGTGCGTCCGGTGCTCCAGGTCGTCGACTGCCCCGCTGAGGAGGTCGAGGCCCATGTGGCGGGTGCGCTGCGGCATGCGTTCGACCTGACGACGGACACGCCGCTGTGGGCGGGCCTGTACGGCACGGGTGTGTCCCGGACGCTGGTGCTCGTGCTGCATCACAGTGCGGCGGACGGCTGGTCGCTGCGGCCGCTGGCGGAGGATCTGTCGGCCGCGTACGCGGCCCGTGCCCAGGGCGCGGCGCCGCGGTGGGAGGCGTTGCCGGTCCAGTACGTGGACTACGCGCTGTGGCAGCGGGATCTGCTCGCGGCGGCGACGGATCCGGCGAGTGTGCTGGGGCGCCAGGCGGCGTTCTGGAAGGAGGCCCTCGCGGGTCTGCCGGAGGAGCTGGCGCTGCCGGCCGACCGGAAGCGGCCGCAGGTGCCCAGCCGGCGTGGTGGCGGTCTGGCCGTCGAGGTGGACGCCGGTGTGCACCGGGATCTGCTGCGGCTCGCCGACGAGAGCGGCGCGAGCCTGTTCATGGTGCTCCAGAGCGCCCTGGCGGCGCTTCTGACGGGCTGCGGCGCCGGTACGGACATTCCCGTCGGCACGCCGGTGGCCGGGCGCGTGGACGAGGCTCTCAACGATGTGGTGGGGCTGCTCGCCAACACGCTGGTGCTGCGCGCGGACACCTCCGGTGACCCGGAGTTCCGTGAGCTGCTCGCCCGGGTGCGGGAGTTCGACCTGGCCGCGTACGACCATCAGGACCTGCCGTTCGACCGGCTGGTCGACGAGCTGAACCCGGCCCGTACGCCGGCCCGGCACCCGCTGTTCCAGGTGATGCTGGCGCTGCAGAACAACACCGAGGCCGTGCTGACGCTGGGTGGCAACCGGGCGCCGCTGGAGCCGCGTTCGACGGGGACGGCCAAGTTCGACCTGTTCGTCGACGTGCTGGAGCGGCGTGGGGCCGACGGCGCGCCGGAGGGTCTGGCGTGCCATGTCGAGTACAGCGAGGACCTGTTCGACCGGGAGACGGCGGAGCGGCTGGGCGGTGCGCTGCGCGCGCTGCTGGCGGCCGTGGCCGCGGACCCGGGGCTGCGGATCGGCGCGCTGCCGTCCGTCGAGGCGCGGGGCGCGCTCGGCGCGGTGGTGGCGGAGGAGCCGTTCGACGCGGCGTCGCTGCTGACGGGCGGCGGGATCCGGGACGCGGTGACGCTGCCGTCGGAGGGTGGCCGTCCGGTGGTCCTGGCCGTGCCGTCCCGGGCCGGTGCGGTCGAGCAGGCGGCGAAGGAACTGCTGCGTACGGCCGGTGACCCGGCGCGGGCGCCGCGGGTGGCCGCCGTGTCGGATCTGCCGAGGAACGCGGACGGCACGCTGGACGCCGCCGCTCTGGGCGGGCTGCCGGTGATCGACGCGGAGGCGGCCGGTGTCTGGGAGAGCGCTCTGGCCGCGCTGCCCGGTGTCCGTTCGGCGTCGGCCGGGCTGGAGGACGTTCCGGAGGAGACCGGCCGGCTGTACGTCGGTACGGGTTCCGCGCGGCAGGCCGCCGCGTCGGGTGCCCCGGCCGCGGGCGCGGCCGTGGGTGCCGTGCCCGCGCTCAGCGAGGGTCCGCCGCTGCCGGAGCTGACCGCGCACACCTGGGCGGAGGCGCTGCGGCGGGCCGCCGGGGGCGGGGAGCACGCGGAGGTCGTCCATGTGCGCGCCGACGGCAGTGAGACGCGGCGCAGTTACGCCTCGCTGATCGAGGAGGCGTCCCGGGTACTCGGTGGCCTGCGTGCGCTGGGGCTGCGCCCGGGCGACCAGGTGATCCTCCAGTGCGAGGACACCGAGGACTTCCTGGCCGCCCTGTGGGGCTGCATCCTCGGCGGTTTCGTGACGGTCCCGCTGACCGTGCCGTCGTCGTACGCGGCGGAGTCCGCGCCGCTGGCGAAGCTGGAGGGCGTGTGGCAGATGCTGCACCGCCCGTGGATCGTCACGACCTCCTCCGGCGAGGCGGGGCTGCGCGATCTGGCGGAGCGGCGGGACTGGCCGGGGCTGCGGCTGACGACGGTGGACGCGCTGCGCGAGGGCCCCTCGGACACCGACTGGCATCCGGCCCGCCCGGAGGACGTGATCCTCATGCTGCTGACGTCCGGCAGCACGGGTCTGCCGAAGGCGGTGCGGCTCACGCACCGCAACGTGCTGACGCGGGCGGCGGCCACGGCCGCGATGAACTCGCTGTCGGAGCACGACGTCTCCTTCAACTGGATCCCGCTGGACCACGTCACCGGTGTGGTGATGTTCCACCTGCGGGACGTCTATCTCGGGTGCCGTCAGGTCCACGCGCTCACCTCCTGGATCCTGGAGGACCCGCTGCGCTGGATGGACGTCGCCGACCGGCACCGTGCCAGCATCATCTGGGCGCCCAACTTCGCGTTCGGCCTCGTGACGGAGCAGGCGCACCGGATGGGCGACCGCCGGTGGGACCTGTCGCCGGTGCGGCTGGTGATGAACGCGGGCGAGGTGGTCGTCGCGGCGACGGCGCGGGGTTTCCTGAAGACCCTCGAGCCGTTCGGGATGCCGCAGGACGTGATGCACCCCTGCTGGGGCATGTCGGAGACCTCGTCGGTGGTGACGGACACCGTGCTGCCCGCGGAGGCGCCGGACGGGGAGGAGCTGTTCGTCAGCTGCGGCCTGCCCTACCCGGGCTTCGCGATGCGGATCGTCGACGACCAGGACCAGGTCGTGGCGGAGGGCACCGTGGGCCGGCTCCAGGTGCGCGGCACGACGGTGACCGGCGGCTACCACGACAACGACAAGGCGAACGCGGAGTCCTTCACACCGGAGGGCTGGTTCGAGACCGGGGACCTGGCGTTCCTGCGCGCCGGGGAGATGTACATCACCGGCCGCGCCAAGGACGTCATCATCGTCAACGGCGTCAACCACTACAGCCACGAGATAGAGACCTGCGTCGAGGAACTGCCCTTCGTCGTGCGCAGTTTCACCGCCGCCGTGGCGGTGCGCGGTGACGCGTCGGCGAGCACGGACGAGCTCGCGCTGTTCTTCCATCTGGAGCCGGGGCAGGACGTGGCGCGGGCGCTGCGGGCGATCCGCGGCAAGGTGACCCGCGAGATCGGGGTCAGCCCGGCGTATCTGGTGCCGGTGGAGGCCGCGACGATCCCCAAGACGGAGATCGGCAAGATCCAGCGGACGCAGCTGCGGAAGCGTTTCGAGGCGGGCGAGTTCGACGAGCCGGTGCAGGCGTCGGAGATCCTGCTGGCCACCTCCGCGACCGTGCCGGACTGGTTCCTGCGCCCGGTGTGGCAGCGGGCCGCGCATCAGCACCGGCCGTCCGGTGCGCCGGGTCACGCGCTGGTGCTCGCCGGGCAGCACTCGGCGGCCGCGGAGGTCGCGGAGGCGGTGGCCGGGCGGCTGCGCGCGGCGGGCTCCCTGTGCACGGTCGTCACCGCGGGCGAGGAGTTCGCCCGGGTGGACGCCGCGCGGTACCGGGTCCGGATCGACGCCGTCGAGGACCACGGGCTGCTGCTCGACGCCCTGGCGGCCGACGGGCGGCCGGTGGACACGGTCGTGCACCTGGGCGCCTTCGCCGCCTTCGAGGGCGAGCCCGGCAGCGTCGAGGAGCTCCTGGACGCGCAGCGGGACAGCGCCGACAGCCTGCTGTGCCTGGCGCAGGCGCTGACGGCCCGGCACACCGCCGACCGGCAGGTCGCGCTGTACCTCGTCGGTACGGGCGGCCAGGCGGTCGTGGAGGGCGAGCGCGCCTCGTACGCGCACGCCGCGGCCGGTGGTCTGCTCAAGAGCCTGCGGGAGGAGCTGCCCTGGCTGCGGACGGCCCACCTGGACCTGCCCGCCGGCGACGCGCGGGAGACGGCCGGGCTGCTGCTCGACGAGATCGCGGTGCCGTCGGCCGACGCCGAGGTGGCCTACCGCGACGGCGGCCGCTGGGTGCGCCGCCTGGCTCCGCTGCCCACTCCGCTGCCGCGCGCCACGCCGGCCGCCGCCGAGGGCTTCCAGCTGATCAGCGGTGGCCTCGGTGGAGTGGCGGTGCGCCTCGCGGAGCACCTGCTGCGGACGCCGGGCACCCGGCTGCTGCTCGTCGGGCGCACCGAGCTGCCCGACGAGCACACCTGGGACGCGCACGTCGCCGAGGGCGGCGCTCTCGGCCGCCGTGTCGCGGCGTTCCGGAGCCTGCGGGAGCTGGGTGCCGTGCGGTACGAGGCGGCCGACATCACCGATCCGGGCCAGGTGCGCGCGGCGGTCGACAAGGCGGCCGGTGAGTGGTCGGCGCCGCTGGCCGGGGTGCTGCACCTCGCGGGCGACTTCGACCAGCGGGCCGTGACCGACTACGGCACCGGGCAGTGGCGTGCCGCGCTGGCCGCGAAGGTCACCGGCGGCTGGGTCCTGCACCGGCTCGCGCTGGAGCTGGGGGCGGCGTCGTTCACGTCGTTCTCCTCGGTCAACGGGTTCTTCGGCGGGTCCATGAGCGGTGCCTACTCCGCGGCGAACGCCTTCCTGGACGCCCTGGCCGTCCACCAGCGGGGTGCCGGGCTGGACGCGCACAGCCTGGCCTGGAGCATGTGGGACGAGCTCGGCATGAGCGAGGGCTACGGCCTCAAGGCCCTGACGGAGGCGCGTGGTTACCGCGTGCTGGAACCGGCCGCGGGGCTGCGCTCCTTCGACCTGGCGCGCAGGCTCGACGAGCCGCACGTGCTGATCGGCGCCGACCGGAGCGCGCCGTGGGTGCGCTCCCATGTGCGGGCCACGGCGCGGCCGGTGCACCGGCTGGCGGGCCGGGTGGCCCTGGAGGACGGTGCCGATCTCGGTGCCCTGTACGAGGCGGCCGGGGCCGCCGCCCGTGCCTGCGGTGCGGACGGCGCCTGGGTGCTGCGGGCGGCCGGCGCTTCGGCGGACTCCGCCGGGGGCCCGGCGGACGGCGGCCTGGACGCCGCGCGCCGCCTGGAGGAGTCGCTGACGGCGATCTGGTGCCGGGTCCTGGGCCGCGACCACGTGGGGGTGGAGGAGAACTTCTTCGACCTCGGCGGCCATTCGCTGCTGCTGGTGCGCGCCCAGACGACGGTCAACCAGGAACTGGGCTGTGACCTGACGGTCGTGGACCTCTTCAGCCACCCCACCGTCAGGGCGCTGGCGAAGCACCTCGCCCGGACGGGCGCCGGCGCCGCGGACGTACCCGCCGCCGCTCCGGCTCCGGCCGGTGCCGCGCCCGCGTCCGGTCTGGACCGGGCCCGGCAGCAGGCGGAGCGTCAGCGGGCCGCGCGGGCCCGCCGTACCACCAAGAACACCAAGAACAAGGGGCCCCGCAACGATGGATGAGACAGCAGAGACCGGGTACGAGGCCGATCCGGCCATCGCGGTCATCGGCATGGCGGGGCGCTTCCCCGGCGCCGACACGGTCGAGGAGTTCTGGGAGAACCTGGCCGCCGGGCGGGAGTCGATCCGTCCCATCAGCGACGAGGAGTTCCTGGCGGCGGGCGGCGACCCGGCGCACCTGGACGACCCGGACCTGGTGCGGATGGCGTCCGTGATCGAGGGCATCGACCGCTTCGACTCGGCGTTCTTCGGCTACAGCCCCGCCGAGGCCGAACTCGTCGACCCGCAGCAGCGGCTGCTGCTGGAGAGCGCCTACCACGCGATGGAGGACGCCGGTTACGGACGCGGCCACGGCGAGCAGCAGGTCGGGGTGTACGCGGGCGCCGGGGACAGCCGGTACTACCCGGCGAACGTCCATCCGCGGTTCGCGGGGCAGAGCGCCTCGGTGGCCCTGGTGCACGCGGCGACGAGCAACTCGCTGGGCGCGCTCGCCACCCGGATCTCCTACGAGCTGGGGCTGACGGGACCGAGCCTGTCCCTGCAGACGGCCTGTTCCACGGCCCTGGTGGCCATCCACACGGCCTGCCAGGACCTCATCGACTACAAGTGCGATGTGGCGCTCGCGGGGGCCGTGTCGCTCAATCCGTCGGCGATGCTCGGCTACCGGCACGTGCCGGACGGGCCGTTCTCGCCGGACGGGCGCTGCCGGGCCTTCGCGGCGGACGCCGCGGGCACGTCGTCGGGTGACGGCGTGGGCGCGGTGGTGCTCAAGCGGCTGGAGGACGCGCTGGCCGACGGCGACCGGATCCGGGCCGTCATCAAGGGCTCGGCGATCAACAACGACGGCCGCCGCAAGGTGGGTTTCACCGCGCCGAGCCCGGAGGGCCAGGCCGAGGCGATCCTCGCCGCACAGGCGGCCGCCGGGGTCGGCGCCGGCACGATCGGCTTCGTGGAGGCGCACGGCACGGCCACCAGGATCGGTGACCCGATCGAGGTGACCGCCCTGACCCAGGCGTTCCGGGAGAGCACCGACGAGCGGCAGTTCTGTGCCCTGGGGTCGGTGAAGACGAACATCGGCCACCTCGGCGCGGCCGCCGGGATCGCCGGGTTCATCAAGTCCGTACTGGCCCTGGAGCACCGGCAGATCCCGCCGAGTCTGCACTTCGACGCGCCGAACCCGCTGATCGACTTCGCGGCGGGCCCCTTCCGGGTGCCCACGGCCCTGGAGGAGTGGGAGTCGGGCGCCGAGCCGCGCCGGGCCGCCGTCAGCGCCTTCGGCGTGGGCGGCACCAACGCCCACGTCATCCTGGAGGAGGCCCCGCCGGCCGCCCGGGAGGCCCCCCGCGAGGAGACGGAACCGCGGTGGCGCGTGCTGCCGTTGTCGGCCCGTACGCCGGGCGCCCTGCGCGGTCAGGCCGACAGCCTCGGGCGGCATCTGGCGGACCGCCCGGACCTGGATCTCGCCGACGTCGCCCACTCGCTGGCCACGTTCCGGCCCGCCATGCCCCACCGGGCCGCGGTCGTCGCGCGGACCACGCGGGAGGCGGTACGGGCCCTGGGGCACCCGCTGCCCGCGTACCCGGAGGTGCGGGACGGCAGCGCGCCGGCGGTCGCGTTCCTGCTGCCCGGCGGCGGCACGCAGTACGTCGGGATGGGCGCCGAGCTCTACCGCGACCACCCGGTCTACCGGGACACGGTCGACCGCTGCGCCGCGATCCTCCGGCCCGTCCTGGGCCGCGATCTGCGGACGGCCCTCTTCGAGCACGCCGACCCCGGCAGTGTGGACGCGTTCCTGGCGCTGGTCGTCACCGAATACGCCCTGGCCGTGACGCTCATGGACCAGGGGGTGCGCCCGGACGCGCTGATCGGGCACTCGCTGGGCGAGTACACGGCGGCGGCTCTGGCCGGGGTGATGACCCTGGAGGAGATGCTGCCGCTGGTCGCCGAGCGGATCCGGCTGATCGCCTCCGCGGGCGGTGCCACCGTCGGGGTGGCGCTGGGCGAGGAGGAGCTGCGGCCCTATCTCACCGACGACCTGTCGCTGGCCGCCGTGAACGGCCCGGCGGCGTGCACGGTCGCCGGGCGGGAGGAGGCGGTGGACGCGCTCGAACGGCGGCTGCTGGCCGACGAGGTGACGTTCCGCCGGCTGCGGATGCCGGCCGCCGCGCACTCGCATGTGCTCGACCCCGTGCTGGGCGCGTTCGAGGACGCGCTGGGCACGGTCACGCTGCGGCCGCCGCGGATCCCGTTCGTCACCAATGTGACGGGCACGTGGATCACCGACGAGCAGGCGACCAGCCGCAAGCACTGGATCGACCACACCCGGCGGACCGTGCGGTTCGCCGACGGCATCGCCTCCGTCTGGGAGCGCGGCAACCCGCTGCTCGTGGAGATCGGCCCGGGCGACGTGCTGGCCAAGCTGGCCACGGCCCGGCTCGTTGACGAGCCGCTGGTGACCGTGGCGACGATGCGGCACGCCAAGGCGGAGCGCCCGGACGGGCAGGTGCTGGCCGAGGCGATCGGCCGGCTGTGGGCGGCCGGTGCCGAGGTCGGCCTGGGCGCGCCGGGCGACACGGCGGAGCCGCGGCGGGTGCCGCTGCCGGGCTACGCCTTCGACCGGCGGCGCCACTGGATCGACGCGCCCGCCGCCCGGCCCCGCACGGGCACGGACGACGACACGGCGGCGGCCCCGGAGCGGGTCTCCGGGCGCTCTCCGCGGCCGCCGCACCTGGCGACCGAGTACGTCGCACCCCGCACCCCGGTGGAGCGGGTCGTGGCCGGGCACTGGGAGGAGGCGCTGGGCATCGAGGGCATCGGGGTCCACGACAACTTCTTCGACCTGGGCGGCGATTCCATGCGGGCCGTCATGCTGGCCGGCCGTATGCGCACCGCCTCGCAGCTCGACATCCCCGCCGCCGCCCTGCTGTCGTCCCCCACGATCGCCGGGGTCCTCGACGGGATGGGCCGCACAGGGGCCGGCAACGACGCGTTCGCGCCGGTGCTGCCGCTGCGGGCCGACGGCGACCAGCGCCCGCTGTTCTGCGTGCACCCCGGCGGCGGGATCGGCTGGCGCTACTCGGGCCTGCTGACGCACCTCGGCGGGCGGCAGCCGGTGTACGGCATCCAGGCGCACGGCCTGGACGGCGTCAGCGCCCCCGCGGCCGACGCGAAGGAGATGGTCGAGTCCTATCTGGGGCATCTGCGCGAGGTGCAGCCCGAGGGTCCCTACCGGCTGCTGGGCTGGTCCTACGGCGGCACCGTGGCACATGTGATGGCCACCGCGCTGCAGCGCGCGGGCGAACAGGTCGAGCTGCTGGCCATGATGGACGCCCCGCTGACCCACGGCCGGCCGCTCACCGAGGAGGAGACGGAGCTCCAGGTGGCGTCCCTGCTGCTCCGGGTCGCCGGTCTGGAGCTGCCGGAGAACGGGGCCCTGGACGTCTCCCGGGCGCTCGGGCTGCTCGGTGACGCCGGGACGGCCGCCGTCTCGCTGGAGGAGGCGACGGCGCTCGCCCGGGTCATGCGGAACAACCTGCGCATCGCGCCCGGCTTCGAGCCGGAGGTGTTCACCGGCGACGTGCTGTTCTTCAGCGCCGCGGGCGACCCGGCGGCCCCGGCCGGGTCGTCGGACGCCATGGCCAAGGTCGAGGAGTGGCGGGCGTACGTCGACGGCACCGTCGAGGACCACCCCGTGCCGTGCGGCCACTACGAGATGACCGAGCCGGAACCGCTCGCCGGGATCGGCGCGGTCCTCGCTGAGGCGCTCCGGCCGGCCGCGGACTGACCCTCCGCACGCACCAACGCACCACAGCACCAACGCACCAACGCACAGCAAGGAAAGGTAGAACCGTGCGCAGTCCGTTCGAGGACCCCGGCCAGGGTGAGGAGTCGCACCTGGTGCTCACGAACGCGGCCGGGGAGCACTCCATGTGGCCCGCTTTCGCCGACCTCCCGGAAGGCTGGACGGTCACTTTGCCGGCGACCGGTCACCGTGCCTGTCTCGACCACCTGGAGCGGGCCGCCGCCCGCTCCGCTTCCACCAGCACGACCGAGCACACCGCCGGTCTCCGTCCCGAACTGTCAGGAGCCACCCAGTGACCCAGGACCTCTACGAGCTCGGCGACGCGCCCCCGTTGGGGCAGGCGCCCAAGCGCATGTACGCGTCGCTCATCC
Source organism: Streptomyces sp. NPDC020379 (assembly GCF_044387105.1). Lineage (NCBI taxonomy): Bacteria > Bacillati > Actinomycetota > Actinomycetes > Kitasatosporales > Streptomycetaceae > Streptomyces > Streptomyces sp. NPDC020379. Next base: position 60,905 of record NZ_JBIRVR010000014.1, on the reverse strand, counting down.
GGCCCGAGCGCTACGGCATGCCCATCGACGCCTTCCGCACGGAGGTCGTGGACGTGCCGGAGGTCGGGCGCGGCCAGGTGCTCATCAAGGTGATGGCCGCCGGTGTGAACTACAACAACGTCTGGGCCGCGCTCGGTGACCCGGTCGACGTCGTCGCCACCCGGCAGCGGCGCGGCGCGACGGAGGACTTCCACATCGGCGGCTCGGACGCGTCGGGCGTCGTGTGGGCCGTCGGCGAGGGCGTGCGCCACGTGGCCCTCGGCGACGAGGTCGTCATCCTTGCCAACCAGTGGGACGAGACCGCCGAGGACATCCGGCTGGGCGCCGACCCCTCCACCTCCTCCACGCAGAGCGTGTACGGCTACGAGGAGAACTTCGGTTCCTTCGCGCAGTTCACGGTCGTGGACGAGTACATGTGCCACCCGAAGCCGAAGCGGCTGTCCTGGGCGGAGGCCGCGTGCTACATGGCGACCGCCGCGACCGCGTACCGCCAGCTGTTCGGCTGGGAGCCGCACACCGTGCGGCCCGGCGACCCGGTGCTGATCTGGGGCGGTGCGGGCGGGCTGGGCTGCATGGCCATCCAGCTGGTCCGGCGGGCCGGCGGCATACCCATCGCGGTCGTCTCCAGCGACGAGCGCGGCGAGTACTGCGTCGAGCTGGGCGCCAAGGGCTACATCAACCGGCGCGACTTCGACCACTGGGGCCGGCTGCCGGACACGTCCGACGAGGACGCCATGGCGGCATGGCTCAAGGGGGCGCGCGCGTTCGGCCGCCGCTTCTGGGAGGTGCTCGGCGAGCGGCGCGCGCCGCGGATCGTCCTGGAGCACTCCGGCGCGGACACCATCCCCACGTCCATGTACCTGTGCGACAACGCGGGCATGGTCGTCATCTGCGGCGGCACGACGGGCTACAACGGCGATGTGGACCTGCGGTTCCTGTGGATGCGGCAGAAGCGGCTGCAGGGGTCGCACGTCTCGAACGCGCGGGAGGCGCGAGAGGTCACCGAGCTGATCGGGCAGGGGCTGGTCGATCCCTGCCTGTCGCTGACGCTCGGGTTCGACGAGATCGGCAAGGCGCATCAGCTGATCCACGACAATGAGCATCCCGCGGGCAATATGGCGGTCTTGGTCAACGCGACGGCCTGATCCGTCCGGGAGGCTCGGCCCGTCGCGCCTGCGGCGGGCCTTTCCCCTGTCCGCCCCTTCCCGGCCGCGTCTGATGTGCGGCTCCGCCGCGTGGGGGGGCGAGCCCGCATGCCTCAGCGCCCTTCGGGCGCGTCCTCAAGCGCCGGACGGGCTGAATCGCGCACTCACGTCAGCCACATCCAGCCCGTTTCGGGAAGGGGCGGGGTGGGGAACAAAACCCCGCCCGCCTACAGACGCACCGCCCAAGTGAACGCCGCCCCCGCGACGCCGCGGCACCGTACCTCCACAGCCCGCTCAGGAAAGTCGCGCGGCCACGCCCGGAAGCCGCCGCCCCGCCCCGGCCGCAAGGCGACACCGAGCAACTGCGACGGCGCCGCGTCCAAGAGCGCCTTGAACGCCGCCTCCTTCGCGGAGAACGCGAAGAGCAGTCGCCGCACCGACCCCGCCGCCCACGCCCGCTCGTCCTCACCGAGCACCAAGTGCGCCGCCTCCAGCGGTAGTCCGCGGGTCTCCAGATCGCACCCCAGCGACCGGAAACGGGAAGCGGGGGCGGCCAGGGCGACGGCGAGGCCGCCGGAGTGGCTGATCGTGCCGGCGCAGCCCTCGGGGAAGACGGGGCGGCGGCCGTCGGCGAGGATCTCCCTCGGCGGCAGGCCGGCCAGGGCGAGCGCCCGGCGTGCGGCGCGGCGGCCGGCGAGGAAGTCCCGCCGCCTGAGTTCCGGCATGGCCGACGCCAACTCCGCCTCTCCCGGCCCGAAGGGCTCCCCGCCGTCGGTGGCGACGCCCAGCGCGATGCCGGAAACGGCGAGGACCGGGCGGAGGGCGAGCAGCGCGTGCTCGACCCCGGCCCGGTCCGTCACGGTCGCCATGGTCAGGTGTGCAGCAGCTTCTTGAGGATCTTCCCGGCCGGGTTCCGGGGAACCTGGTCGATGAATTCGATGCGCCGGGGCCGCTTGTACGGCGCGAGGTGTTCGGCGACGTGACGCAGCAGTTCGGCGGTGCCGGTGCCCTCGTCGGCGACGACGTAGGCGAGGGGGACCTCGCCGTAGTCGGGGTCCGGTGTGCCGACGACGGCGGCGTCCTGGACGGCCGGGTGGGTGCGCAGGGCCCGTTCGATCTCGGTCGGGTAGACGTTCTGCCCGGCGCGGATGATGAGGTCCTTGCTGCGGTCGACGAGGTGGATCAGGCCGGCGCGGTCGATGTAGCCGAGGTCGCCGGTGCGGATCCAGCCGTCGACGGTGATCTCGGCGGTGGCCGCGTCGTTGCCCCAGTAGCCGCGCATGACGCCGGGGCCGCGGACGACGATCTCGCCGATGGCGCCGGGCGCGGCTTCCGCGCCGCTGTCGTCGAGGGCGCGCGCGGACATGCCGGGAACGACCCGCCCGGCGGGGATCAGGTCGGGCACGGCGTCCGGCGCGGGGTGCTCCTCGGGGCCGAGGGTGACGAACGGGCCGCCGACCTCGGTCATGCCGTAGACCTGGCGGAAGCCGCAGCCGAGGCGGGCGGCGGCTTCGGCGTAGATGTCGACGGGCATGGGCGAGGCGCCGTAGAGGATCTCGCGCAGGGTCGACAGGTCGGTGCTCTCCACGGCCTTCGCCTGGAGCAGGAAGCGGAGCATCTGCGGGACGAGCCAGATGTGGGTGGCGCGGTGGTTCTCGACGGCGGCGAGCGCGGTCTGCGGCTTGAAGCCGGGCATGAGGACGATGGTGGCGCCCGCGGCCATGTAGGTCAGGGAGACGACCATGCTGCCGTGGTAGAGCGGGCAGCAGTTGACGAGGACCGTGTTGTCGGCGGAGTCGGCGGGGCGGGCCACGGCGAGCCAGCCGAGCGCGATGGCCCGGAAGGAGGCGTGGTCGACGGTGACGCCCTTGGCCTGGCCGGTGGTGGCCGAGGTGTGCAGGATCGCCGCGGGGGTGTCGTCGGGCAGGTCGGGCAGGCCGGGCCCGCCGTCGGCGCCCAGGGCGGCGAACTCCTCGCTCTCCATGGCGATCCGCAGCCGGACGGGCAGATCGGGGTGGCGGTCGAGGAGCGCGGCCTCGCCGATGACGGCGACGGCCCCGGTGCGCTCGGCGATGCCGGTCACCTCGGCTGGGGTCAGGCTGTGGTTGAGGGGGACGAAGAGCGCGCCGAGGCGGCCCAGCGCGAAGTACGTCTCCATGACCTCGATGCGGTCCAGGGAGAGCACCGCGACGCGGTCACCCCGCTGGATGCCGAGGCCGGCCAGCCCGCGGGCGAGCCGGCCGGTCCGGTCGTCGAACTCGGCCCAGGTGACGGAGCGGCGCTCGTCCACCAGGGCCGTCCGGTCGGGGAAGCACTGGCGGTTGCGCTCCGCCAGCTGGGTCAGCCACATCACGAGCCGTTCGGCTGCGCGGCTGCCCCGCCGCGGGTGGCGACGAAGCGCTCGTAGTCCGCGATGGTGGTGAGCTGCTCCATGTCCTCGGCGGTGACCTCGGCGCCGGTGCGCTGCTCGATGAGGAGGACCAGGCGCACCAGGTCGCCGGAGTCGATGCCGCTGGCGCTGAGGTCGGCGTCGTCGCCGATGCTGTCGGCGAACTCCGGCGTGCCGGTCAGCTCGACGAGCATCTCCCGTACGGTGCTCATGTTTTTCCCTTTCGTCGCGGTGCCGCCGCTGTTCGGCGAGCGGTCTGCCCGTTGATGAAGAGTCGCCCGCGCGGCCGCACTCTCCATGCCCCTTTCGTGATCTTCGTCACGGGTCCGGAACGGATGCGCAGGGATGGAACTCCCCCGCCCCGTACTCCTTACGTCTGGAGGCACCGTCGCCTCCGGCAGTCGAGGACGAAGGAGTGAGAGGGGTGCTCTCAGGGTGACGACCACCGACGCGAGCGGCGAAGAGGGCTTCACCGAGCACTTCGAGGCGCTGCTGGCCGCCGACGAGCGGATCGAGCCGCGGGACTGGATGCCGGACGGTTACCGGCGGATGGTGCTCCGGCAGCTCGCCCAGCACGCGCACTCCGAGATCATCGGCATGCAGCCGGAGGGTGCCTGGCTGACCCGGGCGCCGTCGCTGCACCGCAAGGCGAGCCTGCTGGCCAAGGTGCAGGACGAGGCCGGGCACGGGCTCTATCTGTACTCGGCGGCGGAGACCCTGGGGGTGTCGCGCGCCGAGCTGCTGGACGCCCTGCACAACGGGACCCAGCGCTACGCGGCCACCTTCAACCACCCGGCGCTGACATGGGCGGACACCGGGGCGATCGCCTGGCTGACGGACGGCGCGGCCGTGGTCAACCAGGTGCCGCTGTGCCACACCTCGTACGGGCCGTACGCGCGGGCCATGCGGCGGGTGTGCCAGGAGGAGGCGTTCCACGTCCGGCAGGGCTACGACGTGCTGTGGTCGCTGTGCCGGGGGACGGCGGAGCAGAAGGAGATGGCGCAGGACGCGGTGAACCGCTGGTGGCTGCCCGCGGTGGCGCTGATGTTCGGCCCGCCGGACACGACGGCGGGCGGCGCGGACGACCGCACGGCGGCGATGGGCGCGGCGGTCAGCAAGCGTTCCATGGCGTGGGGCATCAAGCGGCACACCAACGACGAGCTGCGGCAGCGGTTCGTGGACAACGTCGTGCCGCAGGCCGAGCGGCTGGGCGTGACGCTGCCGGACCCGGCGATCCGGTGGAACGAGGAGCGCGGGCACTACGACTTCAGCCCGATCGACTGGCGGCTGTTCCGGGAGGCGCTGGCGGACAACTCGCAGTGCGCCCGGCAGCGGCTGGCGCACCGGGTCGCGGCACACGAGGACGGTGCCTGGGTGCGGGAGGCCGTCGACGCCTACGCGGCGGGCGGGTACGAGGAAGGGCAGAGCGCATGAGTGAGCGGACCGCACGGGTGCAGACTCCGTGGGAGGTGTTCATCCGGCCGCGCCGCGGCCTGTCCCATCAGCATGTGGGGTCGGTGCACGGTGCCGACGCGGACATGGCGCTGGCCAACGCCCGGGATCTGTACACCCGCAGGGGCGAGTCGGTGTCCATCTGGGTGGTGCGCTCCGACGCGGTGCGCGCGTCCTCGCCGAGCGAGAAGGACCCGCTGTTCAGCAACGCGGCCGACAAGCCGTACCGGTATCCGGAGCACTATGTGGCGCTGAACGAGGGCGGCAGCCATGACGGTTAGCCCCCCGGAGGCACGCACCCGGGACATCGCGGCGTACGCGCTGCGGCTCGGTGACGACGCGCTGATCCTCAGCCAGCGGCTGTGCGCGTGGGTGACGAACGCGCCCACCATCGAGGAGGACCTGGCGCTGTCGAACATCGCGCTGGACCTGCTCGGGCACGCCCGGACCCTGCTCGCGTACAGCGGCGAGCTGGACGGCACCGGCCGCAGTGACGACGACCTGGCGTACGGCAGGACCGAGCGCCATTTCCGCAACGCGCTGTTGGTGGAGATCGACAACGGCGACTTCGCGGTGACCATCGCCCGGCAGCTGGTCTACGCGCGGTACAGCATGCTGCTGTGCACGGCGCTGGCCGAGGCGGGTGACGCGACGCTGGCGGGCTTCGGCGCGCGGGCGGCCAAGGAGGTCGAGTACCACTGGATGCACGCCTCCCAGTGGACCGTGCGGCTGGGCCGGGGCACGGCCGAGAGCCACCGCCGGATGCAGGCGGGGCTGGACCGCGTCTGGCCGTACGCGGGTGAGCTGTTCGCGTCGGACGAGCTGGTGCGGCGGCTCGACGCCGACGGCACGGCGGTGGATCCCGCGCGGCTGCGGGCCGGCTGGGAGCGGGAGGTCGCCGGCGTCGTGGCGGACGCGGGGCTGACCGTGCCCAAGCCGTCCTGGCACGCGGGCGGCGGGCGTTCGGGGCTGCACACGGAGGCGTTCGGCCCGCTGCTGGCCGAGTTGCAGTCGGTGCGCCGGCAGTATCCGGGGGGCACCTGGTGAGCGCCGTGACCCGGCTGTCCGCCGAGGAGGTCCGGGCGCGGGTGAACACCGTGCCGGACCCGGAGCTCCCGATGGTCACCCTGGACGACCTCGGGGTGATCCGCGCGGTGGAGGTGGCGGCGGACGGCGCGCTGGAGGTCTCCATCACACCGACCTACCTGGGCTGTCCCGCGATGCCCGCGATCGAGGCGGGGATCCGGGAGGCGCTGGCGGAGTGCGGCCATCCCGACGGACGCGTACGGCAGTTGCTGTCGCCCGCGTGGACGACCGACTGGATCAGCGCGGAGGGCCGCCGCAAGCTCTCCGAGAACGGCATCGCCCCGCCAGCGGCGCCCGGGGCGCCGCTGCCGGTGCGGCTCGGGCTCGGCCTGCCCTGCCCCAACTGCGGCTCCGTGGCGACCCGCCCGCAGAGCGCGTTCGGGGCGACCCGCTGCCAAGCCGTCCTGGTGTGCACCGCGTGCCAGGAGACCTTCGCTCATCTGAAGGCGATGTGACGACCGCCATGACGACGACATCCCTGACGGCGGCATCCGTGACGACCGGGACGGCGTCCGCGCCGCACGCGGGCGTGTGGCACCGGCTGCGCGTGACGGAGGTGGAACGGGCCTCCGACGACGCGGTCGCGATCCGCCTGGACGTACCGGACCACCTGGCCGGGGTCTTCGCCCACCGCGCCGGACAGCATGTGGCCGTCCGGCACCTCCCGGACGGCGACGGCGGACCGGAGCTGCGCCGCAGCTATTCCGTCTGCCTGCCGCCCGGGGAGCGCTCCGGGCTGCGCCTGGTCGTCAAGCGCCTGGGGCCGGGCGGCTTCGCGGAGTACGCCACGGAGCGGCTGGCCGTGGGCGACTTCCTCGAACTCTCCGCGCCGACAGGCGGTTTCGGGCTGGTGGACCGCCCGGGCGCGCATCACGTGCTGATCGCGGGCGGCAGTGGCATCACGCCGCTGCTGAGCATGGCGGCGGCCGCGCTGCGGGACGACCTCGAGTGCCGGGTCTCGCTGGTCTACGCGAACCGGACTGCGGCGTCGGTGCTGCTGGCGGACGAGCTCGCCGACCTCAAGGACGCCTACGTCGACCGGTTCTTCACGCTCCATGTGCTCTCCCAGGAGACGCGCGAGGCGGAGCTGCTCTCCGGCCGGGTCGACAGCGGGCGGCTGACCAAGCTGCTGGCCCTGCTGGGCGCCGAGCCGGACGACCGCGGGTTCTTCTATCTGTGCGGCCCCTGGGGGCTGGTCGAGTCGGTGCGTGAGGCGCTCGCCTGCTGGGGCGCCGACCCGGCCCGGGTGCGCCTGGAGCTCTTCTCGACCGCCGACGGGCCGCGGGAGGCCGACGGCGGTGACGTTCCGGCGCGGCAGGGGCGGATCACCGCGCGGCTCGCCGGCCGGACGACCGTGGCGACCATGGGGCCCGGCGACCGGGTGGTGCTGGACGCCGTGCTGCGGGCCCGGCCGGAGACCCCGTACTCCTGCCGCGACGGGCTGTGCGGCACCTGCCGGGCCAAGGTGGTCTCCGGCTCGGTGCGCATGGACCGGCAGTACGCCCTCGGCGAGGCCGAGTTGGCGGGCGGCTACACCCTCGCCTGCCGGGCGCGGCCGGACTCGGACGAGGTCGGGCTCGACTTCGACGCCTGAGCGGCCCCAAGGGGCCGCTCAGGGCCGCCACGGGCCCCACGACGACATCGACACACAGCGACACGTAAGGACAGGAACCATGGGCACTCTCACCGGCAGGACCGCGCTGGTGACCGGTGGCAGCCGGGGCATCGGCAGGAGCATCTCGCTGCGGCTGGCCCGGGACGGCGCGCTGGTGGCCGTCCACTACGGGCACGACGCGACGGCCGCGAAGGAGACCGTCGGACTGATCGAGGCGGCGGGCGGCAAGGCGTTCGCCTTCCAGGCCGAACTCGGCGTGAGCGGCGACGCCGTCGCCCTGTGGGAGGCGTTCGACGCGGGCCTCGCGGGGTACGGTGCCGGGCCGGGCCTGGACATCCTGGTCAACAACGCCGGTGTCACGCTCCCCAAGCCGATCGCCGCGGTGACCGAGGAGGACTACGACCGGGTCTTCGCCGTCAACGTCAAGGCGCCGTTCTTCGTGATCCAGCAGGGCCTGGGCCGGCTGCGCGACGGCGGCCGGATCGTCAACATCTCCTCCGCCGTCACCCGGATCGCCATCCCGCACATCTCCGCCTACTCGATGACCAAGGGCGCGATCGACACGCTCACCCTCGCCCTCGCCAAGGAACTCGGCCCGCGCGGCATCACCGTGAACTCGGTGGCGCCCGGCTTCGTCGACACGGAGATCAACCCGACCCTGAAGGATCCGAAGGTGCGGGCGATGTACGCGGCCGTCTCCGCCTTCAACCGGGTCGGCGAGCCCGCCGACATCGCCGACGTGGTGGCCTTCGTGGCGAGCGACGACGCCCGCTGGGTCACCGGTCAGTACCTGGATGCCACCGGAGGCGCCCATCTGGGCCTGTGACCCACCGGTCACCCGAAAAGCACGGGCCGGGGCGCGGCGCCGGGACGCGACCGCCGCCGCCTGCCCGGGACACCACGTGGCGAGCGCACCGCACCGCCCGCCGCGGCCCGAGCACCTTCCCTCCGCCCTCCGCCCTGCGCCTTCCGGCCGGCGGGGCCCTGTCCGAGGAGACCCCTATGACTGACAGCACCAGCACGCCCGTTCCCGAGGCGCTCGAAGAGGACGACTCCCTGCTGGAGTTCGACGGGACGACACCGTACGAGGACTACGTCCACGCCTCGGTGCTCACCAACCTCCAGCAGCCCCTCTCCAACGACCCCGGCGAGATGGCCTTTCTGGTCACGACCCAGGTGATGGAGCTGTGGTTCACGCTGATAGTCCACGAGTGGCGCACCGCCCGTGACTCCCTGATGAAGGACGACACCGAGCGGGCCATGGAGGCCCTGCGCCGGAGCCTCGGTTCGCTCCAGGCGCTCAACGACTCGTGGCGGCCGATCGCTTCGCTGACCCCGGCGCAGTTCAACGGCTTCCGCGCGGCGTTCGGCGAGGCGTCCGGCTTCCAGTCGGCGATGTACCGGCACATGGAGTTCCTGCTGGGCGACAAGTCCCGCTCGATGGTCCAGCCGCACCGCGGTCACCCCCGGGTGCACGCGGAGCTGGAGGACGCCCTGACCCAGCCGTCGCTGTACGACGAGGTGCTGGCGTATCTGCACCGGCGCGGACTGCCCGTCCCGGAGGGGGTGCTGGAGCGCGACCGCACGGTGGCGTACCAGGCGGACGCCGGAGTCGAGGAGGTCTGGCGGCAGATCTACGCGGGTCCGCAGAGCGACCCGCTGGTGGCGCTGGGCGAGGCGCTCACCGACATCGCCGAGCTGGTGCTGCGCTGGCGCAGCGACCATCTGCTGGCCACCCGGCGGGCGATGGGCGCCAAGACCGGCAGTGGCGGCTCCCCGGGCGTGGCCTTCCTGGAGAAGCGCGCCGCCCGTTCCGTGTTCCCCGAGGTATGGACGGCCCGCAGCTATGTCTAGGACGATCTCCGATTTCGCGGCCGAGGAGGAGCGCCGGGTGCTGAGCCTGCGGCCGGTCCTCGCGCCCTCCCACCACAAATACGGTGACCACCCGCATCAGTCGTACGACATGTGGCCCGCGGAGGACCCGGACGCGCCGCTGGTGATCCTGCTGCACGGTGGCTACTGGCGGTACGACCGGATGCACCTGACGCCGTTCGCCGCGCATCTGGCGAAGAACGGCTTCACCACGGTCCTGCCCGGTTTCCGCCGGGCCGGCGGTGCGGGCGGCTATCCGGCGACCTTCGACGACATCGCGCTGCTGCTGGACACGATCCCGGCGGGGCGGCCGTATGTGCTGGCCGGGCACTGCTCGGGCGGTCACCTCGCGCTGTGGGCGGCCGCGCGCGGGCTGCTGCCGGAGGACTCCCCGTGGCACACCACCGAGCTGCCGACGGCCGTGCTGGCGCTGGCCCCGATCACCGACCTGGCCGCGACGATCCGTGAGGACCTCAGCAACGGCGCGGGGCTCGAACTGCTCGGCCCCGCCGACCGGGTGGAGTCGCTGCTGCCGTCCGTGGACCCGCTGACGATGCTGCGCGGGCCGGGCACGACCGGTGTGCCGACGGTCGTGCTGCACGGCGAGGTGGACGAGGAGCTGCCGCACGAGCAGTTCACCGGCTACATGGCCGTGCACACGGACGCCCAGCTCGTGGTCCTGCCGGGAACCGGGCACTACACGCTCATCGAGCCGGGGTCACCGGCGAGCGGGTCGGTGATCGAGACGCTGGCCCGGCTGTCCCGCACGCACTGCTCGTAGGCCGCCTCTCCCCCGCCGGCCGCCGTTTCCGGCGAGAGCCTCCGGCCGCCGTTCCCGACAAGTAAAGGATCTCGCGGTGACCACCGCCACCACCCACGACCTCGACGCCCTGACGGCCCGCGCGGGCGCGCTCGACGCAGCCGACCCGCTGGCCGCCGTGCGGGAACGGTTCCTGCTGCCGGAGGGGGTCGTCTATCTGGACGGCAACTCCCTCGGGGCGCTGCCCGCCGCGGTGCCTCCCGCCATGGAGGACGCCGTGCACCGGCAGTGGGGCACGGACCTGATCCGGTCGTGGAACGACAACGCGTGGTGGGAGGCGCCCCTGCGGGTCGGGGACGCGATCGGGCGGCTGGTCGGCGCGGCCCCGGGGCAGACGCTGGCCGGCGACTCCACGAGCGTCCAGCTGTTCAACGCCCTGTCGGCGGCGGTCCGCCTGCGGCCCGGCCGCGAGCTGATGCTGACGGACCCGGGGCACTTCCCCACCGACCAGTACATCGCCGATTCGGTGGCCCGGCTGTTCGGCCTGGAGGTGCGCCGGGTGCCGCCGGCTGAACTGCCGGACTTCCTGGCGCGGGAGGGCGAGCGGGTCGCGGTCGCCGGTTACTCCCCGGTGGACTACCGCACGGGCGAGCTGTACGACATGGCCGCGGCGACCGGGGCCGTGCGGCGGGCCGGCGGGCTGATGCTGTGGGACCTGTGCCACGCGGCGGGCGCCCTGCCCGTCCGGCTGGACGAGCTGGGCGCGGACCTGGCCGTGGGCTGCGGCTACAAGTTCCTGTCCGGCGGTCCCGGCGCCCCGGCGTTCCTGTACGTCGCGGAGCGCCACCAGGCGGCGTTCGACCAGCCGCTCACGGGCTGGAACGGGCACGCCGAGCCGTTCGGCCTGAGCGGCGGTTACGCGCCGGCGGAGGGGGTCGGACGGGGCCGGATCGGCACGCCGCCGATCCTGTCGATGCTGGCCCTGGAGGCCGCGCTGACGGCGTTCGACGGCGTCGCCATGGCGGACGTACGGGCCAAGAGCCTGTCCCTGACGTCCTTCTTCCTGGACTGCGCGGACGCCCTGCTGCACGGTTTCACCGTGGTCACACCGCGCGACCCGGAACGGCGCGGCAGCCAGGTGACCCTCCGCCACCCGGACGCCTACGCGCTGGTGCAGGCCCTCGCGGCGCGGGGCGTCATCGGTGACATGCGCGCCCCGGACATGCTGCGCTTCGGCGTCAACGCGCTCTATGTCACCCATGGGGACGTGCTGTCCGCGGTGCGGCATCTGAGCGAGGTCGTGAGCTCCGGGGAGCACCACGCCGAACGCTTCCAGCAGCGCACGACGGTCACCTGAGCGGCGGCCGCCGCTCGCGACAGAACCCGGATGCCCGTGATGATCCGATTTGCCCGCCTATGGTGGGGGTGTGAACGAGAAAGGCACGGCCGGAAACAGCATCGGGTCCACAGGCGGCGGGCGCTGGGCGGCGTTCCGGCGGTCGCCGTTCTTTCCAGCCGCCGTGCTCGTGGTGCTCGTCGCCGCGGCGGCCGGGCTCTTCGCCGGGTCGTACACGTACTGCATGGCCAACCCCACGCCCCGCAGCATCCCCACCGCGGTGACCGGAGTGCCGGCCTCCGAGGTGAAGCGGGCCCAGTTCGTGCAGGGGATGGAGAAGGCCCTCGGGGCCACGCTCAAGCTGCACCACTACGGCACGTACCGGCGGGCCCGGGGGGCGGTGGAGGAGCAGCGGGTGTTCGCGATCCTGGAACAGCGGACGGACGGGCGTGCCGCGCTGTCCGTGTCGGGCGCGTCGGGTGCCTCGGTCGCGCAGTTGCTGACCGAGACGGCGCCCCGGGTGGGCGCGGCCATCGGCGTGCCGGTGACGGTCACGGACATCAAGCCGCTGCAGAAGGGCGACCCGCGGGGGCTCGCGCTGTTCTACGTCTCGCTCGCCGCGTCGGTGGTCGGCTTCATCGGCGCGATCCAGCTGAGCGTGCACGCGGCCCGGCTGAACCCGGGCGAGCGCATCGCCTTCACCCTGCTGCAGTCGGCGCTGGGCGGCTTCGCCATCGCCGCAGTCGTCGACTGGGGCCTGGGCGCGCTGCGGCTGCCGTTCACGGAGTCGTGGCTGATCCTGACGCTGACGATGTTCGCGTCGGGGATGGTCTTCACCATGTTCAACACCCTGATCGGGCGCTGGGCGATGCTCCCGACGTGGAGCCTCCTGGTGCTGCTCGGCAACCCCTCCTCGGGCGGCGCGGTGTCCTGGCCGCTGCTGCCGTCGCTCCTGGGTACGGTCGGCCGCTGGCTGCCCCCGGGCGCCTCGGTCAACGCCCACCACACGGCGGTCTACTTCGGCGGGCACCAGCACGCCTTCCCGTTCGCGGTCCTGGGGGCGTGGGCGGTCGGCTGCAGCGCGGTCTTCTGGCTCTGGCGCCACCGCCACCCGGGCGGGCGCGAACGCGAGATGGGCGGGGGTGCCGGTCTCGCCGAAGGGTGACACCCCCGCCGACCGGCTTCACGCGGTGACGGTCCAGGTGTCCCTGCCCCGCAGGAGGGCGTCCAGGTCCGGCTCGCCCGCGTCGCGGGCCCGGGCGAGCTGGTCGCGCACCTGGTCGTCGTAGACCGGTCGGGACACCGAGCGGAAGACGCCCGTCACCGTGTGGGCACGGTCCTGGCCGCCGAGGCGGGACAGCGCGAAGGCATAGGCCGGGTCGGCCTCGGTGGCGTCGTGGACGACCAGCGCCTCCTCGCCGGCCTCGGCCACGGGCCGCACGGCGAGGCGGCCGTCCGCGTCACGGACCACACCGAGCTCACCGTCCGCGCCGAAGCGGATCGGCTCGCCGTGCCGCAGCCCGATGATGTGCCGCTCGCGTACACCCGGCTCCTTGAGCGCGTCGAAGGCGCCCTCGTTGAAGATCGGGCAGTTCTGGTAGATCTCCACGAGCGCCGTCCCCCGGTGCTCGGCCGCCGCGCGCAGGACCTCGGTGAGGCCCTTGCGGTCGGAGTCGAGGGCGCGGGCCACGAAGGTGGCCTCGGCGCCGAGGGCGAGGGAGACCGGGTTGAAAGGCGTGTCGAGGGAGCCCATCGGCGTGGACTTGGTGACCTTGCCGACCTCGGAGGTCGGCGAATACTGGCCCTTCGTCAGGCCGTAGATCTGGTTGTTGAACAGGAGGATCTTGAGGTTGACGTTGCGGCGCAGCGTGTGGATGAGGTGGTTGCCGCCGATGGACAGGGCGTCGCCGTCGCCGGTGACGACCCACACCGACAGGTCCTCGCGCGCGGTCGCGAGGCCGGTGGCGATGGCGGGGGCGCGGCCGTGGATGGAGTGCATCCCGTAGGTGTCCATGTAGTACGGGAAGCGGGAGGAGCAGCCGATGCCGGAGACGAAGACGACGTTCTCCTTCGCCAGCCCGAGCTGGGGCATGAAGGACTGCACGGCGGCGAGGACCGCGTAGTCGCCGCAGCCGGGGCACCAGCGCACTTCCTGGTCGGACTTGAAGTCCTTCGCCGTCTGGGGGCCGGGGGCGGCGGGCACGCCGTCGAGGCCGCCGCGCGCGGGCATGCCGAGGTCGATCGCTGTCATGCTTGCGGTTCTCCGATCACATCGGTCAGTACGCCCTGGAGCTCCTCCGCCATGAAGGGCAGGCCCGTGACCTTGGTGTGGCTGACGACGTCCACGAGGTACCTGGCCCTGAGCAGGGTCGCGAGCTGTCCGAGGTTCATCTCCGGCACGACGACACGGTCGTACGCGGCGAGGACCTCGCCCAGGTTCTCCGGGAAGGGGTTGAGGTGGCGCAGGTGGGCCTGGGCGATGCGGCCGCCCGCGGCGCGGACCCGGCGGCAGGCCGCGCCGATGGGCCCGTAGGTGGAGCCCCAGCCGAGCACCAGGACGCGGGCGTCGCCGCCGGGGTCGTCCACGGCGAGACGGGGGACCCGCACGCCGTCGACCTTGGCCTGCCGGAGGCGGACCATCTTCTCGTGGTTGTCCGGGTCGTAGGAGATGTTGCCGATGCGGTCGGCCTTCTCCAGCCCGCCGATGCGGTGTTCGAGGCCGGGGGTGCCCGGCACCGCCCATGGCCGGGCGAGGGTCTCGGGGTCGCGGAGGTAGGGCCAGAAGCCGCCGGAGCCGTCGGTGGCGTTGGGCTCGGCGGCGAACTCCACGCGCAGGTCGGGCAGACTGCCGGCGGCGGGGATCAGCCAGGGCTCCGAGCCGTTGGCGATGGCACCGTCGGACAGCAGCATCACGGGCGTGCGGTAGGTCAGGGCGATCCGGGTGGCCTCCAGGACGGCGTCGAAGGCGTCCGCCGGGGAGCGGGGAGCCACCACCGGCAGGGGAGATTCGCCGTTGCGGCCGTACATCGCCTGGAGCAGGTCGGCCTGTTCGGTCTTGGTGGGCAGGCCGGTGGACGGGCCACCGCGCTGCACATCGATGATCAGCAGCGGGAGCTCGGTCATCACGGCGAGGCCGATGGTTTCCGACTTCAGGGCGACGCCGGGCCCCGAGGTCGTGGTCACCCCGAGCGCACCGCCGAACGCGGCGCCCAGCGCCGCGCCGATCCCGGCGATCTCGTCCTCCGCCTGCACGGTGGCGATGCCGAACGCCTTGTGCCTGGAGAGCTCGTGCAGGATGTCGGAGGCGGGCGTGATCGGGTAGGTGCCGAGCAGCACGGGAAGCCCGGAGCGGCGGCCGGCGGCGACGATGCCGTAGGCGAGCGCGGTGTTGCCGGTGATCTGGCGGTACGTGCCGGCGGGCAGCGCGGCCGCGGCGACCTGGTAGGTGACCGCGAAGGACTCGGTGGTCTCGCCGTAGTTCCAGCCGGCACGGAAGGCGAGGACGTTGGCCTCGGCGAGCTCGGGGCGCTTGGCGAACTTCTCCCGCAGGAAGCGCTCGGTGCCGGCGGTGGGCCGGTGGTACATCCAGGACAGCAGGCCGAGGGCGAACATGTTCTTCGCCCGTTCGGCGTCCTTCTTCGCCAGTCCGGTGTCCTCCAGCGCGCCCCTGGTGAGGGTGGCCATGGCCACCTTGTGCAGGTGGTAGGCGCCGAGGGAGCCGTCCTCCAGCGGGTCCGCCGCGTAGCCGACCTTGGCCAGGCTGCGCTTGGTGAACTCATCGGTGTTGACGATGAGCGTGCCGCCCGCGGGGAGGTCGCCGAGGTTGGCCTTCAGCGCGGCGGGGTTCATGGCCACGAGGACGTCCGGCCGGTCGCCGGGGGTGAGGATGTCGTGGTCGGCGAAGTGCAGCTGGAAGCTGGAGACGCCGGGGAGGGTGCCCTGGGGGGCACGGATCTCGGCCGGAAAGTTGGGGAACGTCGCGAGGTCGTTGCCGAATTCGGCCGCTTCGGAGGTGAACCGGTCGCCGGCGAGCTGCATGCCGTCACCGGAGTCACCGGCGAAGCGGATCACGACGCGGTCCAGGGTGCGGACGTCGTCGCCGTCGGAAGCGGGGGCGGGGGTGACAGCGGGAGTGCCCACGTCGGTGTCGAGACTCATGTGAAGGTCGTTCTCTCTTGCTGGACTTGCGGAAGCGTGCCGGCGTGCCGGGCTTCGCGGGAAGGGCGGGTGGTGTGCCTACCGGGAAGGGCTCAGTTCCCGGGGCGGGGCGGCCGGTTCGGGTCCGGCGGCGCGGCGCCTGCGGCGTACGAGGCCGTAGGAGGCCGAGACGAGCAGCAGGAACGGCACGCCGAAGAGCAGGGCGTCGGCGAACTGTTCGGTGAAGGCCATGGTCACCATCACCGCGACGACCATCACCATGGCGAGGGCCGTGGTCACCGGGGTGCCGGGCAGCCGGATCGGTGAGGGGCCGAGTGCCCGGGCGCGGCGGCTGCGGTGGAACGCCCACTGTGTGGCGAAGATCAGCAGCCAGGTGACGAGCGCGCCGAACGTCGCGATGCCCACCAGCAGGGCGAAGGCGGACCCCGGCGCGGTGACCGACAGGACGGTGGCCAGGGTCAGGCCGACGGCCGAGAACAGCAGCGCGTTCCCCGGCGCTCCCTGGGAGTTGAGGCGGCCGAGGCGGCGGGGCGCGTAGCCGTCCCGCGCGAGCGAGAACACCATCCGGGCGCTCACATAGAGATTGGTGTTCATGGCGGAGAGCGCGGCCGTGAGGATCACGAAGTTCATCACGGTGACGGCGCCGGGGATCCCGGCCGTGCTGAACAGCCGCACGAATGGGCTGCCGGCCGCGGAGCCGTCACCGGTGAGCGGCGCGACGGTGACCACGACCGCCATGGCGAGCAGGTAGAACAGGGCGAGCCTGAGCACCATGCCGCGGGCGGCGCGGGGGATGTCGCGCGCCGGGTCGCGGGACTCGGCGGCGGTGAGCGCCACGGCCTCGGTGCCCATATAGCCGAAGGTCACCACGGTCATGGCGAGCCACAGGCCGGTGAGGCCGCCGGGCGCGAACCCGCCGTGCTCCGTCCACGCCCCGAGGCCGACGGGCTCGCGGCCGGGCAGCCCCACCGTGATGCAGGCCAGCCCGAGCAGAACGAACACCACGATCGTGACGACCTTGATCATCGCGAACCAGTATTCGAACTCGCCGAAGAACCGCACCGAGGCCGCGTTGACGAGCAGCATGGCGAGGGAGAAGAACACGACGGGCACCCACAGCGGGAGTTCCGGCCACCAGAAGCGGACGTACATGCCCGCGGCGGTGACCTCGCTGCCGATGTTGACCACTTGGGCCACCCAGTACATCCAGCGCTGGACGAAGCCCGCCCAGGGCCCGAGGTAGGCGTGCGCGATGGCGCCGAAGCCCCCGGCGCCGGGGTGCGCCACGGTCATCTCCGCCAGCGCGTAGGCGAGGGCGAGCGCCAGGACCGCCCCGGCCGCGTACGCGACGATCACCGAGGGCCCGGCCATGGAAATGGCCAGCCCGGATCCCAGGAAGAGCCCGGTGCCGATGGCGCCGCCGAGCCCGATCATGCGTACGTGGCGGCCGCTGAGGGCCTTGCGCAGCTCGGGACTGCCGCCCGCGCTCCCGTTGTCGTTCAAACCCGATTCCCCCTTGTGTTGCGTGCGCGCCCGGTCGGTTACGCGCTGTCGGCGGCCCGCTGGAGCGCGCGCAGGATGGTCTCCTCGTCCCGCGGGCCCACCAGCGTGGTGCCGTCGTCGAAGACGAAGGCGGGCACGGCCTGCACTCGCCCGCGCGACCGGGCGACGGCGGCCCGGACCTCGGCGAGCTCCTCGTCGGAGGCGAGGTACGCGGCGGCCCGCTCGCCGTCCATCCCCGCGCGTACGGCGCGGTCGACGAGCAGCTCCGGGTCGGAGACGTCGCCGTTCTCGGTGAAGTAGGCGGCGAACAGCAGCTCCTCCAGCCGGGACCGGGCGTCCTGGCCGTAGGCGCGCCCGGCGAGCCGCAGCAGCCGGTGCGCCTGGAGGGTGTTGACCGCGTAGCCGCTCGCGTTGCGGAAGGTGATGCCGAGCGCCTTGCCCGCCTCGGTGACCTCCTCGCTCATCGCCGTGGCCTTGGCGACGCCGTACTTCCCGGCCAGCCACTCCAGCATCGGCACGGCGTGCTCGGGGTGCTCGCCGTCGATCTGGTACGGGTGGAGCACGGTCTCGACACGGTCCGCGCCGAAGGCGGCGACGGCCCGCTCGGCGTTCCGCTTGCCCACGTAGCACCAGGGGCAGGAGATGTCGGAGTAGATGTCGAGTCTCATCCGCTGACCTTCACCACTCGGGCCCGGCCATCCGGACGCCGGTTGACGGTGTCGGTGTCGAAGGCACCGGCCTGGGCGTACTGCGCGGAGATCGCGGCGAGTTCGGCCTCGCTCATCACGTCGTGGATGGACGCGAAACCGTCCGGGGCCCGCTCGTGGGCGATGTTGATGACGATCTCGGGACCCATCTGTCGGTTTCTGGCCTGCAGTTGGGTCATGGCCGGACGGCGGCGCTCCTCGTAGGCGGCGAGGGCCTCGCCTGGATCGGAGTGCCGGGCCAGGCACCGGGCGAGCACCCGGGCGTCCACGATCGACTGGGTCGCGCCGTTGGAGCCCATGGGGTACATGGCGTGGGCCGCGTCGCCGAGGAGGGTCACCCGGCCGGAGGTCCAGTGGGGCAGCGGGTCGCGGTCCACCATGGGGTACTCGAACGCCTCGTCGCCCGTGCGGACCAGGCCGGGGATGTCCAGCCAGGGGAAGTCCCAGTCGGCGAAGTGCGGGAGGAACTCCTCCGGGCGGACCTTGCGGTTCCAGTCGGCGCGGTCGGGAACCTCGCCGCTGTCGGCACGGCGGGCCACGGCCCAGTTCATCAGGACGGGCTCGTCGGGGCTCGTGCCCGTGGTCATGGGGTAGACGACGCCGCGGCGGCGGTCGTCACCGGCGATGATCATCGTCCGGCCGTTGAGGAAGGGCTTGCTCCAGGTCGCGCCGCGCCAGACGACGAGTCCGTTCCAGCGGGGCGGCCCCTCGTCGGGGTGGAGCGCGGCCCGCACCGCGGAGTGGATCCCGTCGGCGCCGATCAGCACGTCGGCCTCGGTGTCGGAAGCGTTCCCGGTGGAGGGGTGGGTGACGGACACCCGGAGCCGGCCGGTGGGCACCGACGTGAATCCGGTGATCCGGGTGTCCGTCACGATCGAGGCCGGCCCGAGCCGCTTGCGCACGGCGTCGGCCAGCACCATCTGGAGCCGTCCGCGGTGGATGGACAGCTGAGGCCAGTTGTAGCCCGCGCCGAGGCCGCGGGGTTCGTTCCAGATGAGGCTGCCGAACCTGTTGTAGTACGACAGCTCGCCCGTCCGGACCGAGAGGGCGGCCAGGTCCTCGTAGACGCCCAGTTCGTCGAGTTCGCGGACGGCGTTGGGGAGGATGTTGAGGCCGACACCCAGGGGACGGATCTCCTGGACGGTCTCGGCGACGGTGATGTCGGTGAAGCCCTCGGCGTGCAGGCTGAGGGCGGCGGCGAGGCCGCCGATGCCGCCTCCGGCGATCAGGATCTTCACGAGGCGGCCTTCTTCCCGTCCGCGGCGCCGCGGGTCAGGTTGGCGTTGTCACGCGTCAGGTCGAGGATCTGCTTGAGCAGTTCGACGCTGGCGCCCCCGCTGCCGACCGGGAAGAGCCGCAGGTCCTCCTGGTACGCCTTGCGGGCGATGCCCAGGTGCCGGCCACGGAAAACCATGATCACGCGCAGCAGGCGGAGCAGCGCCTCGGCGCTCTCCAGGAGTTGAGGCTCGGACCGCTCGGTGACGGCGGGGTCGGTGCCGAACGCCGCCACGAGACGCGTGACCAGGGAGGGCGCGTGCAGCCAGGAGTCGTAGAGCTCACGCCAGCGGGGCAGGCTGTACGGGATGGAGTGGCGCAGGAATTCCCGGTACTCGGGCCTGCTGTGGTCGGAGGCCCAGACGGACAGGTCGATGAGCCACAGCGGCACCTGGGCGGCGGCCGGCCCGAGGTAGGTCTCGCCCGCGAGGGTGACGTTCTCGTAGTACGGGCGCAGGACGCGGGCGAAGAAGGCCGGGCCGACCTCCTTGACCACCATGTCGATGGAGTCGACCATCGCGCCCAGCAGATCGGTGAGTTCGTCGAGGACGGCCGCGAACTTCTGCTCCGCGGGGTCGGTCCAGGAGAGCATGTCGCACAGTTCGAGGCCCTGGCGCAGCTGCGGGAAGACCATCCGGACGGAGTCCTGCAGGCAGAACTCCTGTGGATCGCCGGTGTACGAGCGCTGGCGTTCGCCGGTGGGGTTCCAGGTGGTGTAGTGGTGCACGGTGTCCCGGGGGATCATGCCGGTGCGTCGGCCGAGCTCCAGCAGCACGGGGACGACCTCGGGGACGGCCTCGGCGGGTTCGGTGTCGTGGCGCTTGAGCGAGCCGAGCAGCATGCCGAGGTCGCGCATCACGGCCAGGCACTCGTCCGTCGAGCAGAGGGCCACGGCGTCGAGGCTGGGGGTGAGGTCACGCAGCATGGCCGTCAGCGTGGGGACGTCGCCGCGGGAGTTGAGCTCGGGGAGGCGGGCGAGCGCGGCGTCCGCGGCGAGGGGGTCCAGGGCCCTGACTCTTTCGATCTGCAAAGGGTTGCCATGGTCCATGAAGAGGTCAGAAATCATGATTTTTCTCCATAATGGGCATGCCGTTGCCCGCGGCGGTGCGGGGAATGCTGTGGGTGGTGGGCGCCGGCCGCGGCCGTCGGAGCCGGGCGGGAACCGGGGCCGGTGTCAGTGCGCGGTGCCGGGGGCCTGCGGGGCCTGGGCGAGCACGAGGTGGACGTTGGTGGAGGAGATGCTCTGTCCGTTGACGGCCGCGATCACCGGGCGTCCGTTCCGGCGCGGCAGGGGCCGTGGCCGGGTGGGGACGACGAGGGGCAGCCGGTCCCAGTCCACGGCGGGGTGGGGCGTCTCGAAGTGCAGGCCGCCCGGCACGGTGCCGTGTTCGAGCGCGAGCACGGTCTTGATCACACCCGCGACGCCCGCGGCCGCCTCGGCGTGGCCGATGTTGGTCTTGACCGAGCCGACGAGACAGGGGTGTCCCGCCGGGCGGCCCTCGCCGAGCACGTCGCCGAGCGCCCCGAGTTCCACCGGGTCGATCCGGGTGCCCGTGCCATGGGCCTCGACGTACGCGACCTCGCCGGGCAGGATCCCGGCGTCCTCGTAGGCCCACCGCATGGCGGCGGCCTGGCCCTCCCGCGAGGGGTCGGTCAGCCGTGCCTTGGCGCGGCCGTCGTTGCTGACGGCGCTGCCGAGGATGACGGCCCGGACCCGGTCCCCGTCGGCGAGCGCCCGGTCCAGCGGCTTGAGGACGACGATCCCGGCACCCTCGGAACGGACGAAGCCGTCGGCGGTGGCGTCGCCGAACTTGCAGCGCCCGTCCGGGGAGAGCGCGCCCGCCTGGGCGAGCATGATGTCGGCGGCGGGGCCGAGGAGGAGGCTGACGCCGCCCGCGAGGGCCGTGGTGGCCTCTCCGGCGCGCAGGCTGCGCACGGCCAGGTGCAGGGCCACGAGCGAGGACGCCTGGGCGGTGTCGACGGTGACGCTCGGGCCGCGCAGGTCGAAGGCGTACGAGAGGCGGCCGGACAGCAGGCCGCGCTGGTGGGCGCCGCTGAAGGTGTCGAGGTCCAGGGTGTCCCGGCCGCGGTCGCGGAGATTGTCCCAGTGGTCGGCGTGCGACTGGCCGGCGAAGACGGCGGTGCGGCTGCCCGCGAGGCGCTCCGTGGTGAGTCCGGCGTCCCGGAGGGCGGCGCGCGCGGTCAGCAGGAGCAGCCGCTGCTGCGGGTCCATGGCCTCGATCTCGCGCGGAGCCACCCCGAATTCGGCCGCGGGGAAGGCGTCAGGACCGACGGCGGCGGCGAGGCCGTCGAGGAAGCCGCCGCGGCGGGCGGTGGTGCGGCCCGGTGTGCCGGGGCTCGGTGCGTGGAACTCCTGGGTGTCGTAGCGGGATTCCGGGATGTCACCGATGGCGTCGCGGCCGTCGATGAGGAGGTCCCAGAACTCCTCGGTCCCCCATGCGCCCGGATAGGCGCATCCCATGCCGATGACGGCGATGGGCCCTCGTGCGTCAGGTCCGTGGTCCGGCCCTGTCATCTTGCTCCCCCGTTGGTGCTTTTCGTCCGGGGTGTGTCACACGGTCACCGCGTGGCACACCCCGTCCGTCGTGCTAGTCGTTCTTCTTGGCCCAGATGTGCCAGGGCTGCGCGGAGATCCACTCGCTCAGCGGCGTCAGGCGCACACCCAGCTTCTGTGCGGTGGCCTCCGGGTCGGCCGCGAACAGCTCCGGCTCGTCGCCGGTGGCGGCCCAGCGGTAGATGCCCGCGACACCCGCGGCGGCCTCGGCGCCGATGACCTGACCGAGTCCGGCTTCGAACTCCGCCGGGTCCAGGGCGAGGTAGCCGACCTCACGGCCCAGCGCACGGGCGAAGGCCGCGGCGAGCTCGGGACCGGTGACGGTCTCGGCGCCGCCTATCTCCAGCGTCTCGCCCTCCAGGCCCTCGGCGTCGAGGGCGGCGGCCACGGCCGCGGCGAGGTCGGTGTGGGACAGCCAGGACACACGCCGGTCGGCGGGCAGCGGGTAGGCCAGCACACCGTCGTCGACGAGAGCGGGGCCGTTCCAGGGGCTGAAGAGGTTGTCCAGGTAGACCGGCGGGCGGACGACGACCAGCGGCACACCGCTGTCGCGGAGGACAGCCTCGACGGCGCGGCGCGTCTCGAAGGAGGCGTACGGCGTCTTCGCCTTCGGCAGCGGGGTGTTGACGTTGTAGACCAGGCGCTCGACCCCGGCCGCCTTGGCGGCCTCGGCGATGTTCCTCGCGTAGGTCTCCACGGTCGCACGGTCGTAGACCAGCGGCATGACCACGGCGGCGTGGGTGACGCCCTCGAAGGCGGCGCGGACGGCGGCGGCGTCGGCCAGGTCGCCCTGGACCATGGTGACGCCGTCGACGGCCTTCTCCGCCTCGACCTGGCGGCGGGCGAAGCCGCGCACGGCGTGGCCCCGCTCGGCCAGCAGGCGGGCGACTGCCCCGCCCTGGAATCCGCTGGCACCGAATACCAGGTACTGGCGCCCTTGCGTGTCGGTCATGAGGTTTTCCTCGCAGAAGTATGCACTGAACAGATGTGTTCGAGCCTGTCAGTTGCGCTCCGACGGCTTCAATTAGCAGCCGGTCGGACGTACTTAACAATCAGCCATTGGCCACGTCCGCCCTGGCCGGGGCGGGCCGCGCGGCCCCGGGAGCACGCAGCGCGAGGCTCAGGAGCGCGCCCGCCAGGGAGATCCCGGCCGCGACGAGGAAGGCCGCCTGGAAGCCGTTCGTCAGCGCCACCGGGTCGTCGGATGGGCCGGTGCGGGCCGACGCGACCGCGGTGAGCACCGCGAGCCCGAGTACGGAGCCGAACTGCTGGCTGGTGTTGATCAGCCCCGAGGCCAGTCCGACCTCCTCCTCCCCCGCGTCCATGGTCGCCGCCACATTGGTGGTGACGGCGGCCAGCGGCAGCCCCACCCCGAGGACGACGCTCGGCGCGAGCACGTCGGCGGAGAAGGTGCCCTGGGCGGAGAGCATCGACAGCCAGCCGAGTCCGGCCGCGATCAGCGTGAAGCCCGCGGTCATCACGGCTCGTAGCCCGAACCGGCCGATGAGCCGGTCCGCCGCGCCGGCGACCATCACGACGACCAAGGACAGCGGCAGCAGCCCCAGCCCTCCGGCCACCGGTTCGAACCCGAGCACCGCCTGCATGTACAGGCTGACGAGGAAGAACATCGGGAACAGCGCCATCTGCGAGAGCCCGCCGAGCACGTTGGCCAGGCGCAGCGTGGGCCGCCCGAGGACCCGCAGCGGAAGCAGCGGCTGCGCGGCCCGCGACTCGATCACGACGAAGGCCACGAGCAGGACCGCGGCCAGAGCCGCCGGGACGAGCGTGGTCGCCGCGGTCCAGCCCTCCTCTCCGGCGTTGACCAGCGCGTAGGCGAGGAGCCCCAGTCCGCCGGTGACGGTGAGCGCTCCGGCGACGTCGAAGCCGCGCCCCGCGTCGTCCTCCCGGGCCTCGGGCAGCAGCCGCCGGGCGCAGACGATCAGCACAACGCCGGCCAGGACGTTGAGCACGAAGGTCGACCGCCAGCCGAGCCAGCTGGTGAGCACGCCACCGAGCACGGTGCCGGCGGCACCGCCCGCGCCGGCCATCGCCGCGAAGACGCCCAGCGCCTTGTGGCGTTCGGGGCCGTCGGCGAAGAGGGTGAGCAGCAGGGCGAAGGCTGAGGCCGCGGCGAGGGCGGCGCCGATGCCCTGGACGGCGCGCGCCGTGATCAGCCAGGCCGCGTCGTCCGCGAGGGCACCGGCCAGCGAGGCGAGCACGAGGAGGGCGAGGCCCAGGACGAACAGCTTCTTGCGGCCGAACAGGTCGGCCGCGCGGCCGCTGAACAACAGCAGACCGCCGAAGGTGATCAGATAGGCGTTCGCCACCCAGGACAGGCCGGTGGGCGAGATGCCGAGCTCACTGCCGATCGACGGCACGGCGACGTTGATGATCGCCGTGTCGAGGATCAGCATGAACTGGGTGCAGGCGAGCAGCGCGAGCGCGAGCCGGCGGTGGGGTGCCATGGAGGTCACTGCGCGAACCCTGCGGGTTCGTCGGCGAGTTCGTACCCGTCGAGGCAGGACTGCGCGAGGCGCTCGCAGAGCTCCGGGCTGCCGTCGCGGACCATGGACGGCAGATAGATGTGCGGCGCGCCGTGGTAGAAGCGCTCGTACTGCTCGTGACGTCCGGCGAACTCGGAGCCCAGAGCGTCCCAGGCGAGCTTGAAGAGCTTGACGCGCTTCTCCGGCCCGGCGCCGGGCGAACGGACGTACTTGGCGACCAGGTCGCCGATGACGGGGTGGCGGAGGTCCAGACCGGAGGCCGGGAGCTGGATGAGCCCGCCGCCGGCGAGCGTCTTGATCTCCTGGAGGACCTTGGGGTAGACATCGGCGGCCATGAAGCGGTGCGCCGAGGCGATCTCCTTGTTGATCTGCACGGCGCCGTCGCCGCCCGGCACTGCCTCATAGCTCGCCTCGGCGGCGAGCAGCATGGACTTGGCCATGTTGAGCCAGCCCATGAGGCGGCCGATCTGGATCTGGACGGGAGGCAGTTCGTAGGTGCCGTTGGCCTTGGCGATCAGGATGCCCAGGCCGACGAGGAACTCCAGCTTGGTCCAGAAGCGGGTGGCCGCCTGGTGGACGAAGTTCCAGTAGGCGGGGGTGATCCACCACTGCTTGAAGGAAGCCTCGACGTCGCGGTAGACCAGCACGTTCTCCCACGGGACGAAGACGTCCTCGCAGATGAGCATCGAGTCGTTCTCGTCGAAGCGCGAGGACAGCGGGTTGTCGAAGACCGTGCGCGCGGCGGCCTCGTAGGAGGTGCGTGAGATGAACTTCAGGCCCGGGGTGTCCAGCGGGACGGAGAAGCTGAGGGCGTAGTCGGCGTCCTTGGCCGGGAGGGGCTCGATGGTGCCGACGATGATCTCGTTGCCGAAGATGGCGGCCGTGCCGATCATCTTGGCGCCGCGGACGACGATGCCGCCGTCGAGCTCCTTGACGACCCGGATGTAGAGGTCGTCGCGCTCCTGCTCCGAGGCCGCCTTGGTGCGGTCGGCCTGCGGGTTGGCGAGGGTGAACGACTGGTAGAGGTCGCCCTGGGACATCCTGCGGTAGTAGGCGTCGAGATTGGCGGTGCCGTCGAACTCCGCGCCGGCGAAGACGCCGGGCAGGGCGGCGAAGCCCGCGATGCCGGCGGCCATGTAGTCGGGAGAGCGGCCGAGGAAACCGTAGCTCGCCTCCGACCAGGTCTTGAACGCCTTGCGCCGGGCGATCAGATCCTCGTGGGTGCGCGGGACGGCGTAGGCGCGGTGGATCCGCTGGTCCGTGCCGGCGGGCCGCACGGTGAGGACGTCGCGGAATGCCGGATCGTGCGTCATGTCGTACAGGCCGGCGATCGAGCGGACCGTGTTGCGGAATGCCGGGTGACGGGTGACGTCCTTGACGAGTTCACCGTCGAGCCATATCTCGCGTCCGTCGCGCAAGGACTCGATGTACTCCTGGCCAACGCGGGTCATTGTTCTCCTGAGATGGTTCTTCGTGCCTGCCGGAAGCCCTGGGTTTCCCCGGTGTTCCGGCTGTGCGGTGGATCAGACTGTCCAGGGCGAGCCGGTGCTGGCCGCCGCCGGGTCGAAAGCGCCGATTCGGGCGTGGTGCCGGGCGACATCCGCCAGTTCGGCGGCGGGTATCACATCGGTGGCCTGCCGGAATCCGGCGGGCGCCCGGTCGTAGGTCATGTCGATGACGATTTCCGGGCCCATATTGCGATTGGCCAGCTGGAGCTCGGTCATTGCGGGGCGGCGGTGCTCCTCGTACGCGGTGAGCGCGGCCTCGATGCCCCCGGACGTCGCGAGGCAATAGGCGAGGGCCCGGGCGTCGATGACGGCCTGAGTCGTGCCGCCGGATCCCATCGGGCACATCGCGTGTGCCGCGTCGCCGAGCAGCGTGGTGTGCCCGAAGGACCAGCGGGGCAGCGGATCGCGGTCGAGCATCGGATACTCGAATGCACCGGAAGCGCCGGCGAGGAGAGCCGTGACATCAAGGAATCCGAGATCCCAGTCCCGGAAGTGCGGCAGGAACTTCGCCTGCGGCACCGGCCGGTTCCAGTCACTGCGGTCCGCCTCCGCTCCGCCGTCGGCGGGGCGCGAGGCCGCCCAGTTGACGAGGGTGCGGCCCTCGCGGTCGAGGTCCGGTGACATCGCGTAGGCGACGACCTTCTGGGTGCCGTCGCCGGTGACGAGCATCGAGGTACCGCCGAGGAACGGCGGCATCCGGGTCGTGCCCCGCCAGACCGTGGTGCCGTTCCAGGCGGGGCCGTCCTCGTGCGGGTGGAGCGTGGCGCGCACGGCGGAGCGGATGCCGTCGGCACCGACGAGGACATCGGTGTCCAGCGTGGAGGACGAGGCGCCGCGGCCGTGGCGGAGGGTGGTCCGGAGCCTGCCGCCGGGCAGCTCGGTGAAGCCGGTGAGCCGGGAGTCGGTGACGATGGCGTCCGCCCCGAGCCGGGCCCGGACGGCCTCGGTCAGCACCGTGTGGAGCCGGCCGCGCTGGAGTGACAACTGGGGCCAGCGATGGCCGGATCCGGCGCTGCGGTCGTCCCGCCAGATCAAGCCGCCGGTGCGGGCGTAATAGCGGATTTCATCGGTGCGGGCGGCGGCCGTGACGAGTTCATCGAAAAGCCCGAGGGCGGCCAGCTCGCGCACGGCATTGGGCAGCAGATTCACACCGGCACCCAGCGGCCGCAATTCAGGTGCCGCCTCGACAATACGGACCCTGTCGAATCCCGCGTGCTGCAGACTCAGGGCGGCTGCCAGCCCGCCAATTCCCGCCCCTGTTACCAGAATATCCACGGAACCCCCGTTCCCACTGTTCCGAACATGCCAGAGCAGATCCCCGCGCGGTTCCGTGAAACCCGCCCAGGGTTGTACGCCTGTGGTGATGTTCACCTGTGACCTGCGACTCGCAATGCGAACACTGCGATCGCCCCCACCCGCCGGCCCCCCGGCCGGCCTCGGTGACTTCCCTGAGAAGAATCCTGACCCCGGCCTGGTTAGGATTCAACTATCAAGAATCCTGCTGCTTTTAAGGATCGTCCATGAGCCGCGTTGACGACACATTGAGCGACCTGCTGATGCCGCTGCGGCTGCACAGCGTTTTTCACAGCAGATGGCTTGCCCGCGGGCCCTGGGCGATTCAGGGACAGGACGAGAGCTGCGCGATCATCCATTACATACTCCGCAACGACTGCTGTGTGAGCTTTCCCGGGGATTCCTCGCCCGTCACCCTGCGCGAAGGCGATCTCGCGGTCTTCCCGCACGGCACGGGACACACCATCGCGGACCGCGCCGTGCCGCTCGCCCCCTCGCTGGACACGGTGCTGCCGGAGCGCCGCCCAGGCGCCTCGGGCATCGTCGAGATCGGCTCGTCCGGCCCGGAGACCGAGCTGATCTGCGGCAGCCTGCACTACGACGCCGTCAGCAAGCCCCCGGTCTACGCGGCCCTCCCCGACGTCATCGTCCTGGAGCGCGACATGCTGGCGAAGGAACCGCTGCTGATGCGCACCCTGGAGAGCCTGACGGCGGAGACGGCCCGGCGGCAGCCCGGCAGCCAGCTCATCGTGACCCGCGCCTTCGAGATGGTCTTCGTGCTGTCGCTGCGGGTCGCGCTGGAGCAGCTGGCGGAGAGCTCCCCGGAGCTGCACGCGCTGCGCCACCCCGGCATCAGCAAGGCGCTGCTGGCGATCTACCGGGAGTACGCGGAGCCCTGGACGATCGACTCCCTCTCCCGGCAGGCCGGGATGTCCCGGTCGGCGTTCACCAAGACCTTCCGCGAGCTGGTGGGCGAGGGGCCCGGCCAGCACCTGACGAAGCGTCGGATGCAGAAGGCCGCGACACTGCTGTCCGAGACCACGGTCCCGCTCGCCACGATCCCCGAGCTGGTGGGCTACCAGAGCTCCGTGGGCTTCCACCTGGCGTTCCGCAAGATGTTCGACCTCCCTCCGGGCGAGTTCCGACGACAGGCACAGGAGTCCGGCACCCGGGTCCTGGAAGGCGCCGGGCGGCGCTGACCCGGGTCAGCCGCCGGGGCCGAAGGCGCGGCGTGCCGCCCGTCGCCAGCGGTTGGCGGGCAGTTCCGGTCTCAGTGCCGCGAACGCGCCGCAGTATTTGGTGAAGACAGCCGGGCGTACGCCGTACGCGTGCAGCAGCAGGTCCGCCTCCGTGAGGTGGCCGGTGGTCTTGGTCTCGACGAGGACGAGCTGCGGATCGCAGTGCACGGCATGTCCGGTGTGGAGGTCCGTGCAGGTGAGTGCCGCGTCGCAGGTGATGCGCTGGCCGTCGGCGACGAAGGTGGTGCGGAGGTAGTCGGTGGTCAGGGTGGGGGTCAGGTGGGCCGGGGCGCCGATGCCGTAGGCACGGCGGAGGGTGTGGGTGAGGAAGGCGCGGTTGCCGGGGTCGAGGGGCGCGGTGTGGCCGGACAGAGGGCGGCGGTGTTTGACGGTGTCGCCACGGCCGCCCTTGAGTTTGATCTCGAGTTGGCGCTCGCCGGTGTCCTGGTAGCGGCGTTCGCGGATCTTGAAGCGGAGGCGGCGGCCTTGGCGGTGGTCGTGGAAGGAGCGGAGGGCGGGGGTGTCGTAGTAGACGGAGTGGTAGCGGAAGGCGCGGCGCCCGTCGATGGCCAGGGCGCGGAAGGGTCCGTCGGGCCGGCGAGGGTCGGTGAGGCGCCGGGCCATGCGCAGGAAGACGGGGACGGGCACGAGGTAGCTGTGGTCGAAGCGGGCCAGGAGAGCCGAGCGCTCGTTGACCTCGGCGAGTGAGACCGGCACGGTGGCATACGCGGCCTCGCTGACCGCCTCGGCGGCCGCCTGCGCATACACCCGCGGGGGCGCGGCCGGGGCGCTCATACCGGCTCCCAGGCGGGCACCTCGCGGCGGACGGGTCCGGTGGCGGCGGTCGGCCGGGGCTCGCGGTAGCGCACGTCCACGACCGTCAGGTCGCGTACGAAGTCGACCTCGGTGACGGTCCATTGGAGCGGTTCACCCAACCGGCGCGCCAGATCGGCGCGCAGCGCGACGGGATCCCGGTGGACGCTGTCCAGGGTGACGACGGCGCGGCGGGAACGGGCCAGGAGCCGGGGATGGTCGCCGGCCCATACGACGAGGAGCAGGGCGGCGCTCAGCCCGGCCTCCAGCGGGAGCCCCAGATGCGGCAGGCCGCAGACGAGCCCGAGGACCAGGGTCGTGAAGTAGTACGCGACCTCCTCGTGCTGCACCGAGTCGGACCGGAGCCGGACGATCGACAGGACCCCGAAGAGCCCCAGCCCGAGCGCCGCCCCACCGCCGCCGCCCAGCTCGCCGAGAGCCGCGACGACCGTGAACAGCCCGGCGTTCAGGGCGAGATACGCCGGGACGAGATCTCGGCGGCGGTGGCGCGGACAGTAGACCGCGAAGGTCAGCAGGCACACGGCGACGAGGTCGAGTGCGAAGTGGGCGGCGACGTGCCGCAGTACGTCCATGATGCGAATCCCCCTGAGTGGCCATTGCGTGGCGGTGCTGCCGCCACCCGGCGATGCGCCTTTGCGTGGCGATCTGAAAACAGAGAGTAACCAGAACTTATTCGAACATGGTTTGCCTGTGGAGAAACATTTCTGCGGGGCGGCGCCGCCGCGTGCGGGCAGGCGGGCGCAGGCCAGAGCGGGTGCCGACGCGGCCAGTGCAGACAGAACGGGTGCCGCAGAGCAGGTGCCGGCGAAGCGAGCGCGGGCAGAACGGGGCGGGCAAGGCGAGCGCCCGCAGAACGGGTTTCGGCAAGCGGGCGCAGGCAGGGCGCGTCAGCCCGGACGCAGGAAGCGCCGCAGCCGTTGCAGAGGCCAGGTGTTGATCACGTCGTCCTTCGTCAGCCAGCCGCGCTGCGCCGTACCCACGCCGTAACGCATGTACGAGAGGTGGGTGGTGGCGTGCGCGTCGGTGTTCACCGCGAACTTCACGCCGTACCGCTTCGCGCGCAGGATGTCCTCGTCGCCCAGGTCGAGCCGCTCCGGGTGAGCGTTGATCTCCAGCGCCGTGCCGGTCCGCGCGCATGCCTCGAAGACGGCGTCGAAGTCGGCGTCGATGCCGGGCCGTTTGCCGATCAGCCGGGTCGTGGGATGACCGAGGACCGCCACGTGCGGGTTCTCGCAGGCACGCACGATCCGCCGCGTCAGGTCGTCGCGGCTCTGGTTGAAGTGGGAGTGCACGGAGGCGACGCACAGGTCGAAGCGGTCGAGGAACTCGTCGGGCCAGTCCACACCGCCCTCGGGTCCGATGTTGAGCTCGGTGCCGTGCAGCACCCGCATCCGGTGGTGCTTCCCGTCGAGTTGGCGCACCTGGTCGCGCTGGGCGAGCATCTTCTCGTCGGTCATGCGCTGCATGGCGAGGCCGGGGGCGTGGTCGGTGACGGCGTAGTAGGCGTAGCCGCGCGCGGCCGCCGCGGCGACCATGTCCTCCAGGGAGGCGAGCCCGTCCGTGAGGTCGGTGTGCGTGTGCAGGTCGCCGCGGATGTCGTCCTCCGCGATCAGCTCCGGGAGTTCGTCCCGCAGCCCTGCGGCGATCTCGCCGCGGTCCTCGCGCAAGGCCGGGGGGATCCAGGGCAGTCCGAGCCGGGCGTAGATGTCCTCCTCGGTGGCGGAGGTGATCTTCCGTCCGCTCTTGACATGGAAGAGGCCGTACTCGGAGAGCTTGTACTTGTGGTGGACCGCGATCTCCCGGACGCGGATGTTGTGCGCCTTGGAGCCGGTGAAATACAGAAGTCCCGCTCCCCAGGCGCCAGGAGGCAGCACGCGCAGGTCGGCCTGGAGCCCTTTCAGCGTGCGGATGGAGGTCTTCTTCTGGCCGCGCACGATGACCTCGGCGACGTCCGGGAGTTCACAGAACGCCTCCATGAACGGGGCCGCCCGCTCGGCGGCGACAAGGATGTCGATGTCCCCGATGGTCTCCCGCATGCGGCGCAGCGATCCCGCGTAGGCGCAGCCCGCGCAGCCGCTCACTTCGGAGAGCGCGGCGACGAACTGTTCGGCGGCGTCCATGGCGGCGCCGAGGAGGATGCGGCCGCCCGCCTTCTGCATGAGCTCGATGCCGTGGAGGATGTTCGCCTCGGTCTTCTCGCCGAAGCCCTTGAGGTCGCGCAGGCGCCCTTCGCGGACGGCGTCGAGAAGTTGCGCCACGGAGGAGATGCCCAGTTCCTCGTGGAGGGCCAGGGCCTTCCTCGGTCCGAGCGTGGGAATGCCGATGAGTTCGCGGACCCCGGCCGGGACGGCCGTCCGGGTCTCCTCGATCGCGGAGACGTGGCCGGTGCGCAGGTACTCCTCGATCTTCTCGGCGATCGACTTCCCGACGTTGGGGATCTCGCGCAGGGCCTTGGCGTCGAGCTTCGCCACGTCGACCGGGTGCCCGCCGATCGCCCGCGCGGCCTTCTCGTAGGCGCGCGCCTTGAAGGCGTCGCCACCGGTGATCGCGACGAGGTCGGCGTACTCCTGGAGCAGCGCCTCGATCTCGGCATTGCGCCGGGCCATGGATTCAGCGTGCCACCGGTCGGCCGTGGGCGCGCGTCCACGGGCGGTGCCGTTGCCTCTCCCGTCCGGTGACCGGCGTCGGCGGAGGCTCCGGCCCCGGACAGCGCCCCGAGCGCTCATGCACAGGCCCCGTCGGAGCCGGCCGGGCGGAAATGGGCCTTTCGGCCGTATAGGTATGGCCGAAAGACCGACGCCGAGGCCCGGGCGGCGCTGGTTGGCTGGCGTGGTTGTGCGCTGGGTCGAGCCTTGGTCGAGGCCGCCCCGCCGAAGTCATACGCGTCATCCGGCGGGAGGCGGACATGGTGCTGTACGTGCTCTACCTGACAGGGATCGCCGCCTTCGCGGCCAGCGGCGTGCTCGCCGCCCACCAGGCACGGCTGGACCCCTTCGGGGGCCTGGTCCTCGCCTTCGCCGCCGCCATCTCCGGCGGCACCCTGCGCGACCTCATCCTGGACCGGCACCCGCTGTACTGGACGCACGACTGGGTCCTGCTCACCGTCGTCGCCGCCACCGCCGTCGCCACGATGCTCCTCCTGCGCCACCGGCGGCTCCCCCACCGCAGCCTGATGACCGTGGACGCCGTGGGTCTGTCGGTCGTCACCGTGATCGGCGCCCGCGCCGCCGTCGACGCGGGCGTCACCCCGCTCGCGGTGATCATGCTGGCGGTGCTCACGGGTGTGACCGGCGAGGTCGTACGCGACCTGCTGTGCGGCCAGTTCCCGCCCCTGCTGCTGCGCGAGGACATCTACGCCACGGCGGCCGCCGCCGGCGCGGGCGTCTACCTGCTCCTGCACTGGGCCGGCACGGCCCCGACCCTCACCACGGTCGTCGCGGCCGCGACGGTCTTCATGATCCGCATGGCGGCACTCCACTTCGACCTGCACTTCCCGAGGCTCGCGGGACGCAGCGCGGCGCGGCCGACCGAGCCACCGGCCGCTTCCTGAGCACACGGGATGATTCACCGGGCCGTTCCGGTTGAACCCGGCGGGACACATCCAGTGCGTCGGGAACAGGGGGCGGCAGTGTCGGCAGGACTCGGCGAAGCGATCACCACAGGGAGAGCGCGTGAGCGCGGTCCCGATGGCGCGGCGGCGCGGCCCCGCCGGCAGCTGCGCATCGGGGAGATGTCCGGTGCCACGGGAGTCAGCGAACGGCTCCTGCGCTATTACGAGAGCCGCGGCCTGCTGAACCCCCACCGCACCGGCCTGGGGCACCGTCTCTACGACCCCGAGGACGTGTCCCGGGTCCTGCTGATCAGGTTCCTGCTGGACGGCGGTGTGAGCACCCAGAACATCTCCCTGCTCATCGACTGCGCGCACGAGGGGATCGACATCTCCACCACGTGCGAGGAACTGGCCGCCATGCTCGACGAGGAATACGAGCGGATCTCGCGCGAGATCGCGTCGCTGCGCCGTACGCGCCAGTACATCGCGGTGCTCACAGGGCGTGCGGCTTCCCTGGCCTGATCGCCTGAACCCTGCTCTCCCCGCCGAGGGCCGCGCGGAGGCTCGCTTCGAAGGACGCCAGGAACGCGCGGATCTCGGTCAGCGGGGCCGACGGCGCGAGCGTCGCGACTTGGTCGACGCCCGCCGCGGCGAGCGACTCGATGACGCGCGGGTCGTGCGGCACGCCCATCACGACGACCGGGACGCGCCGGCCCGTCTCCTGCTCCAACTCCCGCACCTGCTCGCGCCGGGCGAAGAACGTCCGCGGGTCGACGGACCCGTAGTCGGGCATCCAGCCGTCCCCGAAGTCCCGGACGCGCTCTACCGACCGCGGCCCCGCACCGGCGACGTAGACCGGCGGCCCCGGCCGCTGCGACGGGGTGGGGCGCACGACGATCTCCTCGAACGAGACGTACGGCGAGGAGAAGGTGACCGGCTCACCGGACCACAGCGCCTTGACGGCGCGGGCGTGCGCGGCGAGATGCCCGTTGCGCCGCTTCGGATCGACGCCGTGGGTCACCATCTCGTCCTCGATCCACCCGGCCCCCACCCCGACGTCGAGCCTGCCCCCGACGAGCCGGTCCAGCGTCGCGAGCCGCTTCGCCATGGCGATGGGCTCGTGCTGGGCGAGCAGCGAGACGGCGGACCCCACCCGCAACCGCTCGGTCACCGCGGCGGCGGCGTGCGCGCTGACGAACGGATCGAAGGTCTCCCGGAAGCGCCGCTCCAGGTCCGGCTTCTGGCGTGCGACGCGCGAGGACTGGTGCGTGTGCTCGCAGAAATAGAGGGCGTCGTAGCCACGCTCTTCGAGGTCACGCGCGAGATCTTGGACGGGGGCGGATCCGGTGGTCTGGAAGGTGGAAACGCTGACTTTCATGGTCCGGCGGGTTCTCCAAGTCGAGGATGTCGACGATGCGGGCCAGGCCCAGCGGTCAGGCGGAACCGCGTCGTCTGTGTCACGTGGAGGACGCTAGAGGCTGACATGGTGTCAGGGCGTAATGCGGGCGGTTGTGATCCGGCCCACCGTCGCCGTTTTCGGCATCCCACGAGATCGGTACGCGCAGCCCCGCGGGCTTACCGGCCGGTATCCACCACACGGGTATGAAGAGGGGGCAGTCACTGAGAGCATGATCCCTGCCGGCGAGGCCGACCACCGCGCCTCCATCGTCGACGACGACCCGTTGCGTGCGGGGCGTGAAGCGCGCGAGTTGCTGGCCGGGATCGCTGAGGCGCCGAGGCCGACCCACGAGCGGCGCTCGACGTCCCCCAGCAGCAAGCCGCTCGTGCCGTCGACAAGGGCAGCGCGGTCACCGACCTGATCGGGCTCGTGTTCAGCGGGGGCTCCCTCGTTCGCCACAGGTGTGCAGGTATGGCTGGCCCGCGCGCCTCAGCGGACGATCGTCGCCACCCGCGCCGACGGGGCGACGCTGCGCCTCAGCGGCCGGGAAGCCCGCACGGACGACGGGCGGATCGCGCGATTCCTCTCCGACGGCACGAGCAACGGCAAGCGTGGCGAGGGCGGGCCGGACGCGGAATGAGTGACAACGAGCGGTACGCCATCCTCAGCCCACGAGGTGGCGGCGGGAACCGGGCGGGCCTCGCGGGCGGCGAGGGTCTCGGCGTCGACGGTGAGATGGCGGGACGGGTGGAGACCGAAGGCGGTGCGCCATAATCGGTGGCGAGCCTCGCCGTCGGGCGCCTCCGCGAACCAGCGGGCCTGTGTCCAGAAGTCGGCCGAGCGGTCGGAGCGTCCGGCTCTCCGCTCGTTCAACGACCGTACGACCGCGAGGAACTGGTGAATGGCCCCGAGCGCCCGGCCGCGCAGCGGCCGCGCCTGTGACTCACGGCCGTCCCGGGTAAGGAACCAGGCGGCAAGCCCTTCCCAACGCTCCGTCCACCGCGCGTACGCCTCCCGCTCGGCGTGCTCCGCGTCCTCCGGGGAGGCAGCGGTGGCCTCGCGGACGGCGGCGGTCCGCAGCAGCGGCACGATACGCCCGCCGAGAGTGATCAAGTCCTGGATGAACCGCTCCAGATACTGGATGAGCCGGTCCTTGCAGGCGAGGAAGACCTCCTCTTCGACGTCGTGCAAATCGATGGTGCGCCGCAACGAGCCCATGAACGCACGGGCGTTCTGCGCCAGAGCGGCGAACCGGCTGGTCAGTCCGGAGAGCGCGAGATGGGCTTGGCGAGGTCGGGGGCTTCCTCGGCCCCTAGGGCGAGCAGGGCACGCGGTTGGGTGACGATGTCGTGCAGCGCGACCGCCTGCGGCGCTCCACGCCGCCCGAGCGGCTCGTCGCACGCGGCCAGCGCTTCCTCGGCCGCCTCACCGGCCTGGATGAGCTGATGGACGAATCGCTTGCGGTAGAAGTCCTCGACGGCGGTGACCCGTGCGGTGTCCGGATCAGCGCGCAGATTCCCCCAATCGACAAGGCTGTCGAGAGCCTTGGCGATGGTCTCGAGCTCGGCCGGACGCTCACCGGCGGGCAGAGCCTCATACACGTCCTCGGGCCGCAGATGCACGGCGAACCGCTCCTCGGCGACGAGGAACGTCCGCCTGACGCGCCGGTACAGAGCGGCGTTGGGCGCGGTGAGGTGCACGTAGGGGGCGTACCCGGCGGGTGCCGCCGCAGTCTCACCAGCGAGGGCCGGAGTATCGGACGCCGGGGGCATCGTCAGCCATTCTTTCCCCGGGGTGGACTGGCTACGAGCGGTTTTTGACAAAAAGGGTCAGGGCGCGGATGTCGATCGCGTTCCGGCTCCTCCCGGTGGGGCCCCCGGAGCCGTTGGGCAAGCGACACAGGGTGAGCAGCACAACCTGCCCGACAACGGCCTCCGCGTTTGGCGCCCCACGGCTATTACTGGTGGGCGCCATCCTCCGGGGACTCCATTCCTACGCGGCCGTGGTACGTCTTGTAACAGTGACGTCAGCGGGAATCTGCAGCCACGCACAGGGCGTCGCGATACTCGCAGGTCTGGAATTCGAAGTGGTCCGGAACTGGGCCTTGTCACAAGCTGCCGACTCCCTTCCCACACCGCGAATCGGCCCAGCGATTGGCGCGCGACGGCCGCCAAGGGACCGAGCCCGCTGCCGAGCCGTACCATCCGTGTTCTGTGACAAGTTCACGGACCGGCTCCAGAAGCACGTCGGCCTGCGCCGCATCACCGACGTGAAACCGAGCCGCAGTGATCATCGACCACATTGATCTGCCATTGACATCAGAGGGACGGAGCACCGCGATGCCGACCGCCAGATGACTGACGGCACCGCTGGTTTGCAGCCAGGTTCCGAGAGCAATGCCCGTCGCGAACCGGGCCGGCATCAAGTGTCGCCCGTGCGCCTTCTCGCACGCCCCGCCCCCGAGGCCGAATCAGAGCACTCGGCACCGCCTGTTGCGGATCCTGGACGGCGAGCCACACCGTGGGCGCCTGCCCCACCCTCTGTTTTAGAATGACAGGAACTATCTCAGCGGCCCGACGGGCTTCCGCTCCGCTTTCGCGGCACGAAGGACATGCCCCCACCCGCACGAGCTACTTCGTGCTGCCTGGGGGCATTTCTTGCTGTTCCGTGAGTCCGCGGCATCATTGGCCAACCGCACCCATCTCGAAGGGCAACTGGCGGAGCTCCTGACCGAGAACTTCCTGCACAAGCACCGCCACTGGCCTCAGTCATCGGAAGTACGCTCCTGGGAGCGCAGCGTCCCCGCGCTGACCAACGCGCTCGTGGAAGCCGGGCTCGGCGAGGTCGAGGTTCTTCTGGAGTACGGACTGCCTCTGACCAGCAAGCGCGCGGACGCGATACTGGCCGGCGTGCATCCGTCCACCGGCGAGCCGTCGTACGTGGTAGTCGAGCTCAAGCAGTGGAGCGAGGCACACCCGGAGGACGACGATCCGCTGCGATGCCACATTCCCGCCTACCCAGAGCCGGTCCTCAACCCGATCGAGCAGGTGCGCGGTTACTGCGACTACCTGGTCTCGTTCAACGGCGCACTGGAACGGCTGCCGGAGTCGATCGTCGGGGTGGCCTACCTGCACAACGCGACCGAGTCCGGGGTGGCCGGGCTGCGTGCCGTCACAGAGGACGACCGGGGCCGGATGTTCACCGGAGAACAACGCGGCGCCTTTCTGGGCTACCTGCGTTCCCGGCTGGCTGCGAAGCCAGGCGCCGAGGCGGCCGACGCGCTGATGCAGGGCAAGGTTCGGCCGTCGAAGCAGTTGATGACCGTTGCGGCCGAAGAAGTCCGCAGCCGGGAGCAGTTCGTCCTGCTGGACGAGCAGCGGCTCGCCTACGAAACCGTGATGGCGGCGGTCCGGAGGGCCCGGCGCTCCAACCACAAGCAGGCCGTCGTGGTGACCGGCGGTCCGGGCTCCGGAAAGAGCGTGATCGCTCTGTCCCTGCTGGGCGATCTCTACCGGCGTGGGATCCCCGCGCTGCACGCCACTGGTTCGCAGTCGTTCACGAAGACGATGCGCAAGGTCGCCGGTGCCCGGAAGCCCGAGGTCCAGAAGCTTTTCCGCTATTTCAACAGCTTCATGGAGGCCGAGCCCAACGACCTCGAGGTGCTCATCTGCGACGAGGCCCACCGTCTCCGCAAGACATCCGCCAACCGGTACACCAGAGCTGCGCTGCGTACAGGCCGCGCTCAGGTGGCGGAGCTGATGGACGCTGCCCGGGTGCCGGTATTCCTGCTGGACCAGCACCAGGTGGTGCGGCCCGGCGAAATGGGCACAGTGGAGCAGATCCAGGACGCCGCCGCCGCACAGGGGCTGGAGTGCACAGTGATCGAGCTGGACAGTCAATTCCGGTGTGGTGGCAGTGACGCCTACCTGGACTGGGTGACCAGTCTGCTGGAACTGGAGGGCAGCGTACCTGGCGTATGGGAACCGGACGGCAAGGTGCAACTGCTGACCGCCGGCAGCCCACAGGAACTGGAGGACTTCCTCGCCTCACGGAGGGCCGAGAGCTACGGCGCCCGAATGTCCGCCGGCTACTGCTGGCGGTGGACGACGAAGATCACTCCGAACATGTCCGCCCTGCCTGCCGACGTGGTCGTCGGGGATTGGGCGCGGCCGTGGAACCTCTACGGTGATCGCGCCCTTCTCGGCGCACCGCCCGCGTCGCTCTGGGCTACTGACCCCGCCGGGTTCGGGCAGGTTGGTTGTGTCTATACAGCTCAGGGCTTCGAGTACGACTGGTCAGGGGTGATCATGGGCCCGGATCTGGTCTGGCGAACCGACCGTTGGGTGGTCGACCGTACCGCGTCGAAAGACCCCGCCTTCACCAAGGCGACGCCGGACGAGGAGGTCGATCGCCTCGTCCGCAACACCTACAAGGTGCTGCTCACTCGAGGCATGATCGGGACAATCATCTACTCGACGGACGCGGAGACCCGCGAGAAGCTCCGCTCCCTGATCCCCTCGGCGTTTTAGACCCTGAACGGTGCTCACCATGTCGTGGACAGCTACCCGTTCGCGACATGGAGTCACCTTGGAGGACCCGCCTCTCGGATCCGGACCACGAGATATCATCGTCGCGCAGCGCACCTTCCCGGAGGGTACGGACTGCGGTTCATGCGCGTGCTTCAGCAGCTGTGGGTGAGGAATGGTTGTGCCCGTCGTGTGGCAACACACGACGTGAGCGTGGATGCCCGGCAGGGCGTCCCCCTGCTATTCCAATCTCACTGCTTTGGAGTAGCCCATGACCTCGGTCGAGTACAAGTCTGCGCGTCGTGACCGGATCCGCAGGATCCTGATCGAGATCGCGGTCGGAGTCGTTTCCAATCTTCTGGTGACGGCCTCGTCGTCGGTTGCGAGCCTGCTCTTCTGATGCAGGCAAGTGGCGGGCCCGGTGAGCCCGCCACTCCCCTTTCCGTATCGCTCTTCGTCAGAAGAGCCGCAGATCAGGTTTCTGCGATCCGCGTGACTTCTTGGCCTTTCGGCCACGTCCTCTTCTGCTGGGCCGGGGCAGATGCGGGGTGCGCGCCTCGGCCGGCAAGTTCTCCCAGGTGGGACGCAATCCGTGGATCTCCACCTCGCCGACGAATTTCTTGAGGTAGGTCCGGGTCTCCTCATCCGTGGAGTAGAGCACCGTCGCCCGGCTGGCCCGGGTCATCAGCACGTTGTACG
This sequence comes from Streptomyces sp. NPDC020379, assembly GCF_044387105.1. Lineage (NCBI taxonomy): Bacteria > Bacillati > Actinomycetota > Actinomycetes > Kitasatosporales > Streptomycetaceae > Streptomyces > Streptomyces sp. NPDC020379. The sequence goes on along the minus strand of NZ_JBIRVR010000014.1, from coordinate 21,481 downwards.
CCTGGCGGACAAGCCTGGCGAATTCCTCGTCATCGACACTACCGGCCTTCACCTTCGGGTCGAACGAGCCGGATTGAGCAACACGTTTGATACCCGACTCCGGATCCTTGCGCTCCTTACCCCGGCGGAAGACCCACTGACCGTCACGGCGCACCATGTCCTCGCCCATGATCACACCGCACCAGTCCCACTCAAGGCCCTGCGCCGTGTAAACGCAGCCGATCTGCCCGAGTCCGTTCTCGTGCACGGACCAGATCTTCGACGGGGGCACGCCATCCTTGCAGAAACTGGTGCTATCAGCGTTCCACGGCCGGTGCCAGTCGCCGATACGAACGTCCGCCTCCAGCCGCCTCTCCGCGCCGATCGGCTTCGTCCATGGCCAGCAGTATCCCGCGACCATGCGCGCGGACGCCCCGGCCAGTGCTTCCGTACGAATGATCCGTTCGAGTTCCTCCGGGGTATCCGCCACCTCGATGTGCATCAGTCCGTCCGGCGTCCACGGCTCGGGCTCTTCTTCCACCATGCCGAGCACCGCGCGTACCCAGCGGACGTAGGCGTCACTGCCACCGCACCGGAACTGCTCCCGGAGCCCGTATCGAACAAGCCGGGCATCGTGCCGCCTGGCGGCATCCTCTATCAGGCCGACGGTGCCGACCTCGTTCGGTCGCACGGACTGGCCCTCGTCCAGGAAGAACATCGTCAGACGAGACGCGGCGAGAAGCTCGTCCACCTGAGGACCGGTGCCCCAGTCCTCAGGCTTCCAGAAGCGGTTGGTCGAACGATCCCGGAGACGGTGCGCCTCGTCGCAGATCAGCATGTCCAGAGGTGGATCCGGTGGAGTGACGAAGTTGCTGAAATAGGTGAACGTCTCCTTGAACTCCCGGTCTCCGTAGCCGACGTGTTCTTGGAGCGCACCATTGAAGGCCCTGCTGCCGCTGGCGTAGTTCACCGTGCGGCCTTGGGCTTCCAGCTCCGCCTTGATCTGCAGGCCGATCGCGCTCTTCCCGGTTCCTGCACCACCGGTCACCAGGAAAACCACCCGTCGTTCGTCCGGGATCAACGTCGGGTTCAGGGGCTCTGGAAGGACCTTGGAGGCCGTGTCCATGACCTGGTCGGCGACCTCCTTCTGCTGCCCGCGCAGGGTGAAGACAGTGTCGGCCCCATGGGAACGGATCATGGCGTCGAGCAGGGGGGTATTGCGCAAGCCCATGCTCCTCAGCATTATCTCCGCGACAGAGGCGGCGCCTTCCTCGGCGAAGTGCTTCCGTAGGTCGGACAGCAATTGTTCGCGCCGGTCGCCCGTGTACACATGGGCGTAGGATCCTGTCGGCGCATCCACCTCGAGCATGGGGCGCACGGATTCTTCCGTAGCGTTGTGCAGATAGGCGAAGCCGCCACAGGCGAACTCAAGTCCCTCGAACGGGCCCCTGGCACTCGTGAACGCCGTGTAATACTCGTGCAATTGCAGAGCTGGATGTTTCTTGCTGTCCTTCATGCCCGGCACATACACCAGATCCGCAGTGGCCTGTTCCACTCTGGTCACCGTAGACCAGCGCTTCAACTCGACCAGTTGCACGGACGGCCCGTGCTTCTCCGGATGACGGCCCACCAGAACAACGTCGATGAGCCGGGGATCACCTGCGCGGTTCGACTCGTCCACTGTCGCGGCGCACTCGACGATCATCTCCACGTTGCCGCGCCCCGCGGCGACGAGGTCGCTCGCGAGACTCACCAGGCTCTCCGCCCAAGCTGACCGCTCGGACTCGGAAGCATCTCTGCCCCGGAAGTGCCGCCAGCGGGCGGCAAGGTGCGGCACCATACGACGACGCGAATTCAGAGTGAGCAGATCCTGCGCCGACAACTTCAGCAGCAGCATGGACACGAGGTGGTTCCCCCAGGGCACGAGTGACTCGTGCGGGTGGGGGCATGTCCTCGTCAGGAAGCCCGTCGGGCCGCAATCAGTTAGGTGATCTTAACCCGCTGGAAAACGACACCACGGCTGCCGGTCAAAGTCATGGGCACAGTGACCGAATCGTGCTGTTCCCGTCGCGGGCTTGAAGGTCGAGGGTCCAGCGACAGCTTCCCGTGCACGCGCGCGCTGCGCCAACGTCGTCATCCGCAACACAGCCTTGCCTCCGTGCCGGATGTCCGGCGGAGGCAAGGCCATGGCGTTCTCTCAGCGACCCTTTTCGACAGGCTTGAGGATCGCCACACACTCCACATGATGCGTCATCGGAAAGAGATCGAACGCCCGCAGCTTCACCGGCTTGTACCCCTCCTCCGCGAAGTACGCGAGGTCCCGCGCCAGCGCCGCCGGATCGCACGCGACATACGCGATCCTCCGCGCACCGAGCGAAGCAAGGTGGCGCACCGTCTGCTTGCCCGCCCCCGCGCGCGGCGGGTCCAGCACGATGATGTCGGCTTCCTTGATGCCCGTACGCGGGAGGACCGACTCGACCTTGCCCTGCTCGATGCGGACGCGCTCCAGGTCCTGGAGGTTGTGGCGAGCGTCCTCCACCGCGCGCTTGCCGGACTCGATGCCCAGCACCGCGCCCTTCTCGCCCACGCGCTCGCCGAGGGCGCCTGCGAACAGACCCACACCGCAGTAGAGGTCGAGGGCCATGTCGCCCTTGCGCGGCATGAGGCCCTGCATGACGGCCTTGACCAGGGTGTCGGCGGCCTTGGGGTGGACCTGCCAGAAGCCGCCCTCGCCGACGCGGTAGGTCCGCTCGTCGGCGCGCTCGCGGACGAAGGGGCGGCCGTGCACGCGGTGGACGGCCTTGTCCTTCTCGCCGACGCGCATCACCGAGACCGGCTTGTCGAGTTCGACGATCGGGAGGCGGCCGCCCGGCTTCGGGGTGAGGATCACCTGGCGGTCGGCGGAACCGGAGGCGGCGATCGCCTCGACGGTCGCGATCTGCGGCCAGTCGCGCTTCTCGATGCCGAGCTCGGAGACGCCGGGCGCGGCGATCATGCAGTGATCGATGACCTGGACGTCGTGCGAGCGGTGCTTGCGCAGGCCCGCGTGGCCCTCGGCGTCGATCGCGTACTGGACGCGCGTGCGCCAGGCCGGGACCTCGCCCGCGGGGAGCTTGTCGCCCTCGGCCGGGACGACCGTGCCGTCCCAGCCTGCCTCCTCGGGGGTCAGGCCGGCCAGGTGGCGGAGCTGCTCGGCGACGACCTCGCCCTTGAGCCGGCGCTGGGCGCCCGGCTTGGCGTGCTGCCAGTCGCAGCCGCCGCACTTGCCGGGGCCGGAGAAGGGGCAGGGCGCCTCGACGCGGTCCTTCGACGCCGTCAGGATCTCCACGGCGTCGGCGCGCAGGAAGCGCGACGTCGACTCGCCCTCGGTGACCCGGGCGACGACGCGCTCGCCGGGCAGCGCGTGCCGGACGAAGAGCACCCGGCCCGCCTCGGTGCGGGCGACGCAGTGACCGCCGTGGGCGACCGGGCCGACCTCCACCTCGTACTCGTGGCCGACCAGCGATGCTTCGGTCTCGTGCTGCATGGCGGGTCGACTCCAGAGAGGTGAGAGGGGGCTGCGGGACAACAGCCGTTCAGTCTACGTCCCACCGCCCCCTGCTCCTGCCGCCTACTTTTTCGTGGCGGCCCTTTCCTTCCTGGGTTCCTTCTTGAGTTCCTTCTTCGGGGCCGAGACGGGGCCGCGCCGGACGGCACCGGGCGCGTTCCACTCGGCCCGCTTGCGGGCCCGCTTCTTGGCCGCTTCGGAGGAGTCGAGCTGCCACGGCACCGAGGTGACCATCACCCCGGGGGTGAAGAGCAGCCGGCCCTTGAGGCGGAGCGCGCTCTGGTTGTGCAGCAGGTGCTCGTACCAGTGGCCGACCACGTACTCCGGGATGTAGACACTGACCGCGTCGCGGGGGCTCTCCTTACGGAGGCTCTTGACGTAGTCGATGATCGGCCGGGTGATCTCGCGGTAGGGCGAGTCGAGGATCTTCAGCGGGACGTCGACGGAGCGGCGCTGCCACTCCTCGCGCAGTGCCTTGGTCTCGGCCGGGTCGACGCTGATGCTGAGGGCTTCGAGGGTGTCGGAGCGCATCAGCTTGGCGTAGGCCAGCGCGCGCAGGGTCGGCTTGTGGACCTTGGAGACCAGGACGATGGAGTGCACCCGGGAGGGACGCACGGCCTCGTCGCCCGGCTCCTCGTCGACGGCGATCTCCTCGGCGACCCGGTCGTAGTGCTTCCGGATGGCCGTCATGGTGGCGTAGAAGATCACCATGCCGAGCAGGGCGACCCAGGCGCCGTGCGTGAACTTCGTCAGCAGGACGACCACGAGGACGAGGCCGGTGAGGAAGGCGCCGAAGCTGTTGATGGCCCGGGAGCGCATCATGTGGCGGCGCTTGGCCGGGTCGGTCTCGGTGCGCAGGTGGCGGTTCCAGTGCCGCACCATGCCGGTCTGGCTGAGCGTGAAGGAGACGAAGACGCCGACGATGTACAGCTGGATCAGCTTGGTGGAGTCCGCGCCGTAGATATAGGTGAGGACGGCGGCGGCGCCGGCGAGCAGCACGATGCCGTTGGAGAAGGCGAGCCGGTCGCCGCGGGTGTGCAGCTGCCGCGGCAGGTAGCGGTCCTGCGCGAGGATCGAGCCGAGCAGCGGGAAGCCGTTGTACGCGGTGTTGGCGGCCAGGAAGAGGACGAGGGCGGTGGCGGCGGCGAGCACGATGAAGAGGAACGAGCCGCTGCCGAAGACCGCCTCGGCGACCTGGGAGATCACCGGGTTCTGGGTGTAGCCGTCGCCGAGGGGCACGCCGCCCTTGAGCAGGTCGGTGGCGGGGTTCTCGGCCATCCGCACCTTGGTGACCATGGCCAGCGCGATGATGCCGCAGAACATGGTGACCGCGAGCCCGCCCATGAGGGCGAGCGTGGTGGCCGCGTTCTTACTCTTGGGCTTGCGGAATGCGGGGACGCCGTTGCTGATGGCCTCGACGCCGGTGAGGGCGGCGCAGCCGGAGGAGAAGGCGCGCAGCAGCAGGAAGACGAGGGCGAAGCCGGCGAGGCCCTGGTGCGGGGCGTGGATGGTGTAGTCGGCGGTGGGGGCCTTCATGGTGTCGCCCATGACCAGGCCGCGGAACGCGCCCCAGGCGATCATGATGAAGACGCCGCCGACGAAGACATAGGTCGGGATGGCGAAGAGCTTGCCCGACTCCCGCACGCCGCGCAGGTTCATCAGCGTGAGCAGGACGATCACGCCGATGGCGCAGGCCGTCTTGTGTTCGACGACGAAGGGGATGGCGGAGCCGAGGTTCTCGATGCCGGAGGCGATGGAGACGGCGACGGTCAGGACGTAGTCGACGAGCAGGGCGCTGGCGACGGTGAGGCCCGCCTTGGGGCCGAGGTTGACGTTGGCGACCTCGTAGTCACCGCCACCGCTGGGGTAGGCGTGCACGTTCTGGCGGTACGAGGCGACCACCGTGAACATCAGCACCACGACCGCCAGGGCGATCCAGGGGCTGAAGTGGTAGGCGGACACACCTGCCACGGACAGGACGAGCAGCACTTCGCCCGGCGCGTATGCCACGGAGGAGAGCGGGTCGGAAGCGAAGACGGGGAGGGCGATGCGCTTGGGGAGAAGGGTCTCGCCCAGCTTGTTGCTGTGCAGCGCCCGGCCGATGAGGATCCGTTTCGGCAGGTCGGTCAATTTGGACACGCAGAGGATCGTAAGGGTTCGGTCTCTTGTACGCCCACCCGCCACCCTCCGGTGCGGGAATGTGGCGCACGCCGCATTCCCGCTCCGAAAGCTGGACGATCTTGTCGGGGCCTGATAAGTGCCTGGTCAGCCGTGCAGGAGGGCGGGCAGGGCGCGGTGTCCGTTGGAGATGAACGACTCGACGTGCCGCAGCTCGCCGGGGTCGGTGGCGAGCCGGAGCCGGGGGAAGCGTTCGAAAAGGGCGGGCAGGGCGACGGCCGCTTCGAGCTTCGCCAGCGGCGCGCCGAGGCAGTAGTGGACGCCGTGGCCGAAGGCGAGGTGGTCCTTGACGGCGCGGGTGACGTCGAAGTCGTCGGCGTCGGCGCCGTGCAGGGCGGGGTCGCGTCCGGCGGCCGCGTAGGCGGCGACGATGGCGTCGCCCTTGCGGAGGGTGAGGCCGTCGAGCTCGATGTCCTCGGTGGCGTAGCGCAGCGGCAGATTGGCGACGGGGGCCTGGACGCGGAGGGTCTCCTCGATCACGTCGTCCCAGCTCGCCTTGCCGTCGCGCACGAGGGCGAGCTGGCCGGGGTGGGTGAGGAGGGCGTGGACGGCGTTGTCGAGGAGGTTGACGGTGGTCTCGTGCCCGGCGCTGATGACGAGCAGGAGGGTGTCGGCGAGCTCCTGTTCGCTGAGGCGGGAGCCGTCGTCCTCGCGGGCGGAGATCAGGACGCTGGTCATGTCGTCGCCGGGGGTGGCCCGCTTCTGCGCGATCAGGCCGCCGAGCACCTCGTAGACCCGGGCGTAGGTGGCGGTGACCTCGTCGGGGTCGGCTGAGGTGTGGAAGATGCTGTCGACGCAGGCCCGCAGGCCCTCGCGGGTGGCCTCGTCGGTGACGCCGAAGAGCTCGCAGATGACCTGGATGGGGATGGGGTAGGCGTAGTCCTCGCGGAGGTCGACCGGGGTGCCGTGCGGGCGGGCGGCGAGGTCGTCGAGGAGGCCCGCGGTCAGCTGCTCGATGCGGGGGCGCAGGGCGGCGGTGCGGCGGGCGGTGAACGCCTTGGAGACGAGGGTGCGCAGCCGTTTGTGGTCGCTGCCGTAGGCGGTGAACATGTTCTGCACGGCGACCCAGGTGAACAGCGGCCACTCCGGGGAGATCTCACCGTTGATCCAGGCGGGCCAGTGCCGGCGCGGGTCCTTGGAGACGCGGGGGTCGGTGAGCAGCTGCCTGAGGAGGGGCTGGGTGGTTATTGCCCACGCCACCACCTGACCAGGAAGCTCCACGGGCGTCGCGGCGCCCCGGGCCCGGATGCGGGCTGCCTCTCCGTGGATGTCACGGCCTGTGGGGTCGATACGGAGGGGGGCGAGCTGGCTTTCCATCGACTGTCTCCAGGGGTGTCGGCCGGCTGACGAGGGGGCTGGTGGAGGGAGTGCGCGTGGGGGCCCGCCGGGGCGGGGGCGGGCCGGGTGGGGTGCACGGGCGGGAAGCGCACGGGCAGGGCGGTCAGAGCCCGGTGGAAGGGGCCGGGCCGCCAGACCAGGCGGTCGGCGGGGACGGCCAGTTCGAGGTCGGGCAGGCGGTCGAGGAGCTTCTCGACGGCCACGGCGGCGATGAGCCGGGCGGCGTCCTTGGCGGGGCAGGTGTGCGGGCCCGCGCTCCAGGCGAGGTGGGCGCGGTTGCCGGTGCGCTGGTCGGACAGGAGGGCCGGGTCGGTGTTGGCGGCGGCGAAGCTCACCACGACGGGCTCCCCGGCGCGCAGCGGCACGCCGCCGAGTTCGAGGTCGTGGAAGGGGTAGTGGACGCCGTAGTTGGCCATCGGCGGATCGAGCCAGAGTACCTCGTCCAGGGCGTCCTCCACGGGCATGCTGCCGCCCGCGAGGTCGCCCGCGAAGCGGTCGTCGGAGAGCAGCAGCCGCAGGGCGTTGGCGATGAGGTTCTGCTGGGGCTCGGTGCCGGCGCCGATGAGGACGACGAGCTGGTGGAGCATCTCCTCGTCGGTGAGCCGGGCGGGGTGGGCCATCAGCCAGGAGGTCATGTCCGCGCCGGGCTTGACGTGCTTGAGGCCGACGAGCTCGACGAGGCTCTGGGTGATGAGGGCGTCGGCGCGCTCGTGGTCGACGCCGTCGAAGATCCCGGAGAAGCCCTCGACGAGCCGGTCGCCGATCTCGGGCGGGCAGCCGAAGAGCTGCTGGAAGACCAGCAGCGGCAGCATCTTGGCGTACGCGCCGAGGAGGTCGGCCTCGCCGAGGGTGGCGAACCGGTCGATGAGGGTGTCGGCGCTGCGCTCGACGTAGCCGCGCAGGGCGTTGGGGTCGATGCGGGAGAGGCTGTCGGTGACGGCGGCGCGCAGCCGGCGGTGCGCCTCGCCGTCGGAGAAGAGGCAGTTGGGGCGGTAGGCCATCATCGGGACGACGGGGTTGTCAGCGGCGACGCGGCCGTCGGCCAGGGCGCGCCAGCGGCGGGCGTCCTTGCCGAAGGTGTCGGTGCTCCGCAGGACGTCGAGCGCCGCGCGGTAGTCGGTGACGAGGACGGCGTGGGCGCCGGGTGCCAGCTCGACGGGGGCGGCGGGGCCCTGGGCGCGCAGCCGCCGGTAGACGGCGTGCGGGTCGGCGGCGAAGTCCGGCCCGTGGAGCGGGGTGGGCGCCGCCTGGTGGGCGGGGCAGCCCGGCGGGGGGACGGGCGGGGGCGCGGTGCCCGCGTCGGGGCGGTGGGTCACACGGGCTCCTGGGCGGTGCGGGGCTGCGTACGCTGCCGGTCGCGGAGGTATTCCACGAGGGAGATCAGGGCGCGGGTGGAGGAGACCCGGTCCCGGGCGTCGCAGGTGATCAGCGGGGTCTCGGGGAGGAGGTCGAGGGCCTCGCGGATCTCCTCCTCGGGGTGGGCGGGCGCGCCGTCGAAGTGGTTGACGGCGACGGCGTACGGCAGGCCGTGCTCCTCCAGCAGTCCCATGACCTCGAAGGACTGCTCCAGGCGCCGGGTGTCGGCGAGGACGAGGGCGCCGAGCGCGCCGCGGGTCATGTCCTGCCAGAGCCGGGTGAAGCGCTGCTGGCCGGGGGCGCCGAAGAGATAGAGGACGAGGCTGTCGCTGAGGGTGACGCGGCCGAAGTCCATGGCGACCGTGGTGGTGCTCTTGCCCTCGATGCCGGCGAGGTCGTCCACGAGGGCGCCGGCCTGGGTCATGGTCTCTTCGGTGCGCAGCGGCCGGATCTCCGACAGGGAGCCGACGAAGGTGGTCTTGCCGACCGCGAAGTGACCCACCACGAGGAGTTTCGCCGCGGTTTGCACGCTCTGCCGCAGATAGACCGCTCCCTCAGAGGCGAGCGCGGAGTCCATCCAATACCTCCTGAAGGATCTGGGCCTCGGGGAGTTGTGCCGAGGGGATGGGGGCCCGGGTGATGAGGTGGCCGCTGTCGACGAGGTCGCCGAGCAGCACCTTGGTGACGCTGACGGGCAGCATCAGGTGTCCGGCGATCTCGGCGACCGACAGCGGGCCGCCGAGGCAGAGCTCCATGAGCCGGCGCTTTTCGGGGCTGAGCCCGCCGAGCGGCCGGTCGTACTGGGCGATGACCAACGTGACCAGGTCGAAGGTGTTGCGGGTGGGGTGGGCCCGGCCGTCGGTGACGACGTACGGCCGCACTAATCCCTGTCCGCGCCTCGGCGCCGGGGGTGTCATGGGGTGCCCGTGCCGTGCCAGGCGGCCTGCCGGGGCGGGCTGGTGAGCTCCTTCCCCAGCCGGTCGACCAGCTTCTGCATGCGGTAGGTGACGGCTTCCATGTCGACGTCCGCGGTGGCGGAGACGGCGAGGTAGGCGCCGGGGCCGGCGGCTATCAGGAAGACGTAGCCGTGGGCGAATTCCACGAGCGTCTGCCGCCAGGGGGTGTCCTGCTGGTTCTGGTGGGTGCAGAACTCCGAGGTGGAGCGGCTGATCGACTGGAGCCCGGAGAGCGCCGCGGCCTGCCGCTCGGCCTCGTCGCGGTCGATGCCCCCGGAGCGGGCGCGGAGCATCCCGTCGGCGGAGAGGAGGATCGCGTGCCGGGCCTCCGGCATCTTCACGACCTCGTCGAGCATCCAGCCGAGCTCGTTGGTGAGGTGGTCGTTCACGCGTACGGGTTCCCTTCGTCGTCTGCGGGTGCCGGGTCGGGGTGACCGGCGGGGCCTGTGCTGCCCGCGCGGCCGGAGCGGGTGCCGCGGGCGAAGGCGCCCATGCGGCGGGCGGTCTCCTCCGCGGTCCGCTCGGGGGCGGCGGGGCCGGGCGCGGGCGGCCCGTCGGGCGCGGCGGCGGGCCCGGTGGGCCGCTCGGCGGGCAGGGGCGCGGCCGGCTGCCGGGGCGCGGGCTGCCTGCGGCGGCGCTTGGGGAGCCCGCCCGCCGTGGAGCCGGTGATGGCTCCGGCGTCCGCCGGGGGCATGGCGGAGGGCGGGAAGACACCGGGCTCGGGCTCGGGGTGTTCCCGCGGCGCGGGGGCCGGGCGGGCCGGCGCGCGTACGGCGCCGGCGGCCGTTCGGGCCGGGCCGCCCTCGCGGGTGGGCGGCGCCAGCGGGGTGGTGTCGGGCCCGTCGAGGTCGATCTGGCTGAGCAGGGCGCTCGGCAGGAAGAGGACGGCGCGTACGCCGCCGTAGGGCGAGCGGGTGTCGACGGAGACGCTGAAGCCGTAGCGGGAGGCGAGCACCCCGATGACGGGGAAGCCGAACTGCGGGGGGTCGCCGAGCCGGGAGACGTCCACGGTGCGCTGGCCGGAGAGGAGGCCGGCGGCGCTCTGGACCTCCTGGGCGTTCATGCCGACGCCCGCGTCGTCGATGACCACGCAGGCGCCGTTGTGCACGGGCTGGAGGCCGACCTCGACGGTGGTGTTGGGCTGGGAGTGGCGGGCGGCGTTGTCGAGGAGTTCGGCGACGGCGAGGACGACGGGTTCCACGGCCCGGCTGACGACGGCGACGTCGGCGTGGTTGTGCACCTTGACGCGGCGGTAGTCGCGGATGCGGGAGGTGGCGCCGCGGACGACGTCGGTGAGCGGGGAGGCGGCGCGCTGCCTGCCGGGCCAGGATCCGCAGAGGACGGCGATGGCCTGGGCGCGGCGGCCGAACTGGGAGTTGGCGTGGTCGATCTGGAGCAGGTCGCGCAGCACGTCGGGGTTGTCGTGCCGCTCCTGCATGTCGGAGATGGCCAGCTGCTGTTCGTGCGCGAGGCCCTGGAGGGCGCGCATGGACGCCTTGAGCGCGGCCTTCGCGGACTGGTCGGCGCGGGCCTGGGCCTTGTCGACGGCCTGGGTGAAGGTGTCCATCACGGCCTGGAGGCCCTGGGCGAAGACGGTGCCGCCGAGCCGCTCGTCGAGCAGTCCGGGCAGGGGCACCGGCTGGTGCATGGACGCCGTGACGGCCGGGAGCCGGACGGTGACCAGGTGCCTGACTTCGGTGTCGCGTGTCTGGAGGCTGTCCTCCAGCGCGGCGACGCGCCTGCGCACGGCGGCGGTGATGCTCCGCTGGCGCACCAGCAGCACCGCCACGACGACCAGCGCGGCGGCCAGGCACCAGCTCACCGCCTCCGGTATGTGATGTGACATCAATTCCTCGCGGGCGAAGGGGGCATACGGTCGGCTGTACGGGGTCGGTGTCCTGAACGTCCCGCCCGGAAGCGGAATACGCCGATCATCCTAACCACGCGAACGGTCGCGTGGCCGATCTTCGCCCACGCTTTACCGAACATGCATCCGTACCCATCCCTCGTACGAGGAAACCGTACGAGGGCTGCCCCGATGGCAAGGTGAGGGGACGTCACGGACGCGGCAACCTGAACGGACCGGTCCGCTCGGACGGTGACGGCGTCCCGTCGCCGGTCGGGGAAGTCCGCGCCGGTCAGGGCGGTCGGCGGGGCGGTCTTCACTGCCGTCTCCTCACACTCCCCCCAGCACCGGACAGCGCGATGATCCCGCCACGCGCGCCGTGGCGCACCCACCCCGGGTGATCACCGCGGTGCTGACGCGGCGCGGATGACGACGCCGGGGCCGGGCGAGAGCACCACGTCGGCGAAGGCGGCGAGGCCGTTCCGCCGCCGGGCGGTGCTGACGGCCTCGCCGCTCCCGGCCGTCGGCCTCGGCCGGACAGCGGAACAGGCCGCAGACGAAGGAGTCGCGGTTGTCGACGAACAGCGCCCGCACACCCCCCATGAAAGCGGTCAATTATCGGTCACCGGGCGGGATTTCCTCTTTCATCCCCCATCGTCGGGGTGATCAGAAAGGTGAGCCGGCCGCACGGGGTGGCGGCAGCCGGGAGCGGGCCCCGCGGGGCGAGGCGATCATCACCCGCCTTGATCGTTTGAAGCGCCGCCCACCGGCCCGCGCCGCGGCCGCCGGGCTCGGGCGCGCGCCCCAGGGCACAGCGGATACGGTGGTCCCGTGCGCCGACACGGACCACCCTCCTGTGGGCGCACCGCGTCGACACCGCGGAGCGTGCCGCTCGCGGGCCCATGAGTCGAACAGAAGAACAGCAAGGGAAGATGTGAGCAGGTTGTTGGTGCAGGTCAGCGCGGTAGTCCGGAGCACGGGGTAATCGTCATGCACATCGTGATCATGGGCTGCGGCCGAGTGGGCTCGGCCCTCGCGCAGACCCTTGAGCAGCAGGGCCACACAGTCGCCGTGATCGACCAGGACCCCACCGCCTTCCGGCGCCTGGGCTCCGGCTTCGGCGGACGGCGGGTGACCGGCGTCGGCTTCGACCAGGACACCCTGCGCGAGGCGGGCATCGAGGAGGCCGGGGCGTTCGCCGCGGTCAGCAGCGGCGACAACTCCAACATCATCGCGGCCCGGGTGGCCCGGGAGATGTTCGGTGTCGAGAATGTCGCGGCCCGCATCTACGACCCGCGGCGTGCCGAGGTCTACCAGCGCCTGGGCATCCCCACGGTGGCCACCGTGCGCTGGACGGCGGACCAGATGCTGCGCCGGCTGCTGCCGTCCGGCGCTGAGCCCCTGTGGCGCGACCCGAGCGGCGGTGTGCAGCTCGCGGAGGTGCCGATCGCGGACTCCTGGGTGGGCCACAAGATCAGCCAGCTCCAGGAGGAGACGGGCGTGCGGGTGGCCTTCCTCACCCGGCTGGGTGAGGCGACGCTGCCGACGTCGCAGACGGTCCTGCAGGAGGGCGACCTGGTGCACGTCATGATGCGCACGGACGAGGTCGCGAAGGTCGAGGCCGCGTGTGCCGAGGGTCCCGAGGAGACGCACCGGTGAGCGCCGCGCACGCGGCCGCCGGGCCGCGGACTGACGACGACGCGCGCTTTCGCCGCGTGGGCGGAGATGGGGGCAGCGCCCAGGCGTCGGCTCTGCGGGAGAACGGAGAAGCACGATGAGGGTTGCTATTGCCGGTGCGGGCGCCGTGGGGCGCTCCATCGCGGGTGAGCTGCTGGAGAACGGGCACGAGGTGCTGCTCGTCGACAAGGCGCCCACCGCCATCTCCGTGGAGCGCGTGCCGCTCGCGGAGTGGCTGCTGGCCGACGCGTGCGAGATCACCTCGCTCGACGAGGCGGCGCTCCAGCGCTGCAACGTGGTGATCGCCGCGACGGGTGACGACAAGGTCAACCTGGTCGTCTCGCTGCTCGCGAAGACGGAGTACGGGGTGCCGCGGGTCGTGGCCCGGGTGAACAACCCCAAGAACGAGTGGCTCTTCAACGAGTCCTGGGGCGTGGACGTCGCCGTCTCGACGCCGCGCCTGATGTCGGCCCTGGTCGAGGAGGCCGTGAGCGTCGGCGACCTGGTGCGCCTGATGCGCTTCAGCCAGGGTGACGCCAACCTCGTCGAGCTGACCCTGCCGCCGGAGTCCGCCCTTGCGGGCACGCGCGTGGGCGACGTGGACTGGCCGGAGGACACCTCGCTGGTGACCATCATCCGCGGCAACCGCGTGCTGACCCCCAGCAAGGAGGACGCGCTGGAGGCCGGCGACGAACTCCTCTTCGTGGCGGCCCCGGCACGTGAGGAACAGTTGGAAGACCTTCTGTCCGTGCGACGCGAGGACGTCACGGGCTGAGGCAGGCGGCAAAACGCCGGACGGGCTGAAGTTCATGGACCACGGTCCGTGAACTTCAGCCCGTCGGGGGAACCTCCCAGCGGCAGCTGGGGGAGTTCGAGGACCGGGTCCGGGGCGGAGCCCCGCGCAACGGGCCCCAGCCTTACGAGGCGTCCCGCACCACGGACTCAGGCTCCGCGGAGGCGCGCTCCGCCGCTTCCATCTCCGCGAACACATCGATCGGCGCCGGGGCCTTCGCCAGGAAGATCCACGTCAGGTAGACGGAGAGCAGCATCGGCGGGATGCCGAGGGCCACCTTGACCCAGCCCAGGGACGTCGCGTCGCCCCACCAGTAGAGCGGGAAGAGGATCGCCGACTTGGCGAGCAGGATCAGCCCCCAGGCCCAGCTGGCCTTGGTGTAGGCGACCTTGCGGCCGGGGTTGCGGGTGCGCCAGGAGAGGTTCTCCTTGAACACCGGGCCGAGGATCAGGCCGAGCAGCGGATAGCCGGCGATCGAGGTGACGATGTACGCCACGGCCAGCCCGAGGCTGTAGAGCATGCCCGGCAGATAGAAGTTCTTGGCGTCGCCTGACATCATCGCGAACACCGCGCCGAAGGCGACCCCGAAGACACCGCTGAACGCGTGCTTGAGGGTGTCCTTGCCGACGAGGCGCGCGATGCCCAGCACCAGGGACAGGCCGAGCGCCGCGATGGCCGCGACGTGGATGTCCCGCTTGACGGTGTAGATCGCCACGAAGACCAGGCCCGGCACGGTCGTCTCGACCATGCCCCGCACTCCGCCGAACGCCTCGAAGAGGGCCGCCTCGGTGGCCGATCTCGCGTCGGCGCCGTCGGCGCCCTGCTCCTGCTGGTCCGTCGGCTTGTCGAGAGACGTCACCCGCTACTCCTGTCCGAGCGGTCGGAGTTCGTACTTGGGATTGAACAGCACCCGGCGTCCGCGGCTCATGGAGACCCGGCCGGAGGCGATCAGCTTACGGCCGGGCTCGATGCCGACGATGGAGCGACGGCCGAGCCACACCACGTCGAGCGCGGCCGAGCCGTCGAACAGCTCCGCCTCCAGCGCGGGCACCCCGGCACGGGGGCGGAGCGTGACGGTCCGCAGAGTGCCGGTGACCTTGACTATCTGACGGTCGTCGCAGTCGCAGATGCGCGTGCAACCGACGGCCTCCGCGTCCTGTTGCAGCTCCGCGGAGTGCAGGTCCTCCTGCGAGGTGGACAGCCGGTCGAGCATCCGGCGGAAACGGCCGGTCGGCTTCTCGGAACGGGGTACGGCACTCATGAATCAAGCGTACCGTCGGCCCATCCTCGCGAGGCCCGTGCGTCATACGTGCGACCCGCACGGGCTCGGTCCCCCTCACCCCTCGACGGGGACTCCCCCGGCCCCCCGGCCGAGCCCCGCCTCGCACCCTCATCCCTCGAAGCGATACCCCATCCCCGGCTCCGTGATACCGCGACCCCCGGGGGACAACCCCCGGACCCCCGGCCCGGCCCCGCCTCGCACCCTCACCCCTCGAAGCGATACCCCATCCCCGGCTCCGTGATGAAGTGCTTCGGATGTGACGGGTCCAGTTCGAGCTTGCGGCGGAGCTGGGCCATGTAGACCCGCAGATAGTTGGTCTCCGTGCCGTAGGACGGGCCCCAGACCTCCTGGAGGAGCTGCTTCTGGCTGACGAGACGTCCCGTATTGCGGACCAGGACCTCCAGCAGGTGCCACTCGGTCGGGGTGAGCCGGACGTCGCGGCCCCCGCGGTTGACCTTCTTCGCCGCGAGGTCGACGGTGAAGACCTCGGTCTCGACGATCGCGTCGTCGCCCGCGGCGGACGGCCCGGTCGGCTCCGCGCGCCGGACGGCGGCGCGCAGCCGGGCGAGCAGCTCGTCCATGCCGAAGGGCTTGGTGACGTAGTCGTCCGCGCCCGCGTCGAGCGCCTCAACCTTCTCGTCGGAGGTCTGCCGGGCGGAGAGCACGAGGATCGGCACCCGGGTCCAGCCGCGCAGGCCCTTGATCACCTCGACGCCGTCCATGTCGGGCAGGCCGAGGTCGAGGATGACCACGTCGGGGTGGCGGGCGGCGGCGAGCTGGAGTGCCGTGGCGCCGTCGGGGGCGGCGTCGACCTCGTACTTCCGCGCCTTGAGGTTGATCACGAGAGCGCGGACGATCTGCGGCTCGTCATCCACCACGAGCACCCGGTTCATGCGGAACCACCTCTGCTGTTCGTTCGGGCCCATCCACTGGGCCCGGAGTCTTGGTCGGTGAGCTGTCTGTGCCGGGCGTCGCCCGGGTGTCGCCGTCGGTCAGGAAGTGGCATGGGCCGGCAGTTCCGGACGGACGGGCGGATGGCCGGCGGCCACCCGCAGCGTGAGGACCATGGTCATCCCGCCGCCCGGGGTGTCCTCGGCGGTGAGCGTGCCGCCCATGGCCTCCGCGAAGCCCCGGGCGACGGCGAGGCCGAGGCCGACACCGGCGCCGCGCGGAGCGTCTCCGTAGCGCTGGAAGGGCTCGAAGATGCGGTCCTTGGCACTGTCGGGGACCCCGGGGCCCCGGTCGGCCACGCGCACCTCCACGCGTTCGCCGAGCGCGCTGGCGGCGACGAGGACAGGGGTGCCGCCGGGGCTGTACTTCACGGCGTTCTCGACGATGTTGGCGACGCTGCGCTCCAGCAGCCCCGGGTCGACGGCCACCATGGGCAGCGTCTCCGGGATGTCGAGGGTGACGCTGCCCTCGGGGACCCCGCCCAGTGCCATCGGGACCACCTCGTCGAGGTCGATCTCGCGGATCAGCGGGGTGACGGTGCCGGTCTGGAGCCGCGACATGTCGAGGAGGTTGCCGACGAGGTGGTCCAGGCGGTCCGCGCCGTCCTCGATGCCCGCGAGCAGCTCGGCCTCGTCCTCCTCGGACCAGGCGATGTCCTCGGAGCGCAGGGAGGTCACCGCGGCCTTGATCGCGGCGAGCGGCGTGCGCAGGTCGTGGCTGACGGCGGCCAGCAGGGCGGTGCGGATCCGGTTGCCCTCGGCGAGCTCCTGGGCCCGCTCCGCCTCGCCGACGAGCCGCTGCCGGTCGAGGAAGACCGCGGCCTGGGCGGCGAAGGCGGCGAGCACGCGGCGGTCCTCGGCGGGCAGCACCCGGCCGGAGAGGGCCAGGGCCATGTTGTCGCCCACCGGCATGTCCACATCGGCGTCCTCGGGGCGCAGCAGGGGCTTGCCGGTGCTGGTGACGACGCTGCCCGCGCAGGTCCAGGGGTCGACCTCGCTGGCGCGTTCCAGCAGGGCGACGGACTCCATCGCGAAGGTCTCCCGGACCCGCTCCAGCAGGGCGTCGAGGCTGGTGTCGCCGCGCAGGACACTGCCGGCGAGGAAGGACAGCACCTCGGACTCGGCGCGCAGCCGGGCGGCCTGGTGGGTGCGGCGGGCGGCTAGGTCCACCACGGAGGCCACGGACACCGCGACGAACACGAAGATCGTGATGGCGACGATGTTCTTGGGGTCGGTGACCGTCAGCCGGTGCAGCGGTTCGACGAAGTAGTAGTTCAGCAGCAGCGAGCCGAAGGCCGCCGAGGCGAGTGCCGGGAGCAGGCCGCCGAGGAGCGCGGCCGCGACCGTCAGGCACAGGAACAGCAGCATGTCGTTGGCCAGACCGAGGTCCGGGTCGATGTGCGTGAGCAGCAGGCTGAGCAGCGCGGGGGCCACGACACCGGCGATCCAGCCGCCCACGATGCGGCCCCGGCCGAGGCGGGCGCCGCGGGCGACGGGCAGGCCGCGCCCCTTGGCGACCTCCTCGTGGGTGACGATGTGGACGTCGAGGTCCGGCCCGGACTCCCGGGCGACGGTCTGGCCGACGCCGGGGCCGAAGATGTACTGCCAGGTCTTGCGGCGGCTGGAGCCGAGCACGATCTGGGTGGCGTTGACCCCGCGGGCGAATTCCAGCAGCGAGGCCGGCACGTCGTCACCGATCACGTGGTGGAAGGTCCCGCCGAGGTCCTCCACCAGGGTGCGCTGGACGGCCAGCTCCTTGGGCGAGGCCGAGGTGAGGCCGTCGCTGCGGGCGATGTAGACGGCGAGGATCTCGCTGCCGGAGCCCTTGGCGGCCATGCGCGACGCGCGGCGGATCAGGGTGCGGCCCTCGGGGCCGCCGGTGAGGCCGACGACGATGCGCTCGCGGGCCTGCCAGATGGTGGAGACGCTGTGCTCGGTGCGGTACTGCCGGAGGTACTCGTCGACGCGGTCGGCCGTCCACAGCAGCGCCAGCTCGCGCAGCGCGGTCAGATTGCCGGGCCGGAAGTAGTTGGAGAGGGCCGCGTCGACCTTGTCCGGCTTGTAGATGTTGCCGTGCGCCATGCGGCGGCGCAGGGCCTGCGGCGACATGTCGACGAGCTCGATCTGGTCCGCCCGGCGGACGACCTCGTCGGGGACGGTCTCCTGCTGCCGGACACCCGTTATCGACTCGACCACGTCACCGAGTGATTCGAGGTGCTGGATGTTGACGGCCGAGACGACGTCGATGCCCGCCTGGAGCAGCTCCTCGACGTCCTGCCACCGCTTGGTGTTGCGGGAGCCCGGCACATTGGTGTGGGCCAGCTCGTCGACGAAGGCGACGGCGGGGCGGCGGGCCAGCACCGCGTCGACGTCCATCTCGCTGAAGACGGTCCCCCGGTAGACGATCTCGCGCCGGGGCACCTCCTCCAGGCCGTGCAGCAGGACCTCGGTGCGCGGCCGGCCGTGATGTTCCACGAAACCGACGGCGGCGTCGGTGCCACGCTCGACCCGGCGGTGTGCCTCGGAGAGCATCGCGTACGTCTTGCCGACGCCCGGTGCCGCGCCGAGGTAGATCCGAAGCTTGCCGCGTCCCATGGCCCCATTGTCTTTCACGAAACGCGACCGTGTTCGAAACGGTTGTCCGTCCCGAGGTGCAGCACTGTCGCGCATGTTCGACCTTACGGCCATGGTTGTGGACATTTGGTGCGCGGGGCGGCTGCTCACCAGGTATTGACGCGGTCCTGACGCGCGCCTCCGCGGCTCCGGACCGGCCCGCCGGGGCCGCCTCCGGCGGGGTCCGGGATGGCACCATGCCCGGTATGACTGATGTACGCATCGCGCACACCTCGCAGCTGGGCACGGCGGAACTCGGGGCGGTCCGCGCCCTGATGGATCATGCTTTCGAGGGGAACTTCACCGACGACGACTGGGACCACACCGTCGGCGGCATGCACGCCCTCGCGTACGACAACGGCGAGCTGATCGGCCACGGCTCCCTGGTACAGCGCCGCCTGCTGCACGGCGGCCGCGCCCTGCGCACCGGTTACGTGGAGGCCGTGGCGGTCCGCGCGGACCGCCGTCGCCAGGGCGTCGCCTCGGCGGTGATGGAGGCGCTGGAGCGGATATTGCGCGACGGCGGCTACGAACTGGGCGCCCTCGGCGCGTCCGACAAGGCCGTCCCCCTGTACGCGGGACGGGGCTGGCGGCAGTGGCGGGGCCCGACGTCGGTGCTCGCCCCGACGGGCATGGAACGGACGGCGGAGGAGGACGGCTGCGTCTACGTGCTTCCGCGGGTGGATGTCGACCTGGGCGGGGAGCTGGTCTGCGACTGGCGGCCGGGGGATGTCTGGTGACCGTCCCGGACGGCGACTGAGCGGCGCCCGTGGCGGGGCACTCTGCGGGCGCGCGAGCAAAGCCCGGACGCCCCTGCCCCGTGGCCCGCGAGAACCCCATTTGTCCAGCGGAATCCGTCTTTCATACCAAGTCCGTACGCGGCTGGGGCACCGGCCGCCGCCCCAGCAGTTCGGCCAGCCCCTGCCGGGTGGCGGCGACCACGACGCGGTCGTCGGGGCGCAGGATGTAGTCGTCGGCGGGCCCGTCCGCCGGGCGGGGCGTCTCGCCCGCGCCCTCCGCGGCCAGGGCGAGGACGCGCCAGGCGCCCGGCTCGAACGCCTCGGCGACCGTGCGGCCCGCCAGCCCCGGGTGGCCTCCGGCCTCCACGGCGGCGATGAGGAGCACCCGCCGCTCCACGGGTACGGCGCCCAGGATCTGACGGCCCATCATCGCCCCGGCGAAGGCCGGGGCGACCAGATAGGAGACGCTGCGGGTCCGGGTCCGCGCGCCGGGGTGGGAGACGCGCAGCGTGCGGTAGACGGCCTTGGAGAACCGGTCCTCGTAGAGCCGCATGACCACGCCGACGTCGGGCCTGACGGCGCGGGCGTACAGCACGGCTTCGAGATTGGTGGTGTCGCTGCTGGTGAGCGCGAGCAGCGTACGGCTCTCGCCGATCTTGGCGGCCTCCAGCACGCCTTCCTCCGTGACGTCGCCGATGACGGTCGGCACCCGCAGCGAGCGCGCCAGCGCCACCCCGCGGGCCTGCGGGTCGCGCTCCACGCAGACCACCGGGATGTCGAGTTCGCGCAGCCGGGACAGCACCCGGGAGCCGATCTTGCCGAGGCCGAGCAGCACCACGTGCCCGGACAGCCCGCGCGGCGGGCGGCGCAGCGCGGAGGCCGAGCGGAAGGTGCCGAGCCCTTCCAGCGCGGCGGCGACCAGCAGCGGGAGCAGCAGCAGCCCGGTGAGGCCGGAGAGGAGCTGGAGGATCTGCCGGCCGAGCGGCTGGCCGATCGCCGGGTCGTTGATCGCGAAGAGGTCGAGGAGGGAGAGGTAGGCGGCGTGCGTGGGGTTGGTGTCGGTGACCAGCCAGGAGGCGACGGCCAGCCCGAGGACGGCGGCCGCCAGGCAGCCGAGGGCCCAGCGCAGCCGGTGCGAGAAGAACGACCCCAGGGGCAGGCTGCGGTCCGTCAGCCGTGGCGCGCGCCGCGGTGCTCCCGGATAGTGGACCCGCTCCAGGACGATGCGGCCGCGGCCGCCCGACGCCGCCACCGACTCCGCGTCCGGCAGCATCGCGGGCCCCTCCCCGTCGATGCCGTCCGGGCGGGCCGGGGAGAGCAGGGCCACGGTCCTGGCTCCGGGGGCGTGGCTCTCGCCGGGGGCGAGCGGGGGCCGCTCGACGGCCCTCAGCAGCAGCCCGCCCGCCTCGATGACCTTGGAGTGCCCGGAGACGGCGGCGGCGACGAGCGCGGGGGCCGCGGTGTCGGCATCCGAGAGGACGGTGGTGGTCGCCTCGGCGGCGCCGGGACCGTCCGGATCGCCGTTGCCCATCCGGGCGGCCTGGTCGAGGAGTTCCTCCAGGCGCTGGCCGAGCCGGCGGTTGTACATCCGGATGACGAGCCGCAGCCGGGGGTTGATCCGGCGGGCGCGCAGCGCGGCGTGGATGTTGGTCTCGTCGTCGTCATAGACGAGGGCGAGCGCGGTGGCACCGGCCACCCCGGCCTCGGTAAGCGTCTCGTCGTCGGGTTCTGGCGCCTGCACGACGCGTACGAGGGTGCCGGCCGGACTCCCGGTGCCCGCGCCGCCGTTGGCTCCGGCGGCGCGGCCCACCACGCCGGTCACCCGCCCGAGGAGGGTGGCGGCGCGGCCGGGCACGGCGGCGGTCCGGGGGTGGCCGTCACGGGCGGGTGGCACGACGAGGGTGACGCGCTCGCCGTAGACGCCGGAGAGCTCCGCGGCGAGCCGGTGGGCGAGACCGTCGTCGCCGCAGACGAGCATGTGTGGTGCGGGCGGGACGACTTGGGGCTGCGGGATGAGGGAGGCCACGCTCCCTAGAGTGCCCTGCCGCGGGTCGAACGTTCAGCTGATTAAGCGTGTGTCCCGGATCAAGACATCGGCGGGGGGGGGGGGGGGGCCCCCCCCCCCCCCCCCCCCCCCCCCCCCCAGCCCCCCCCCCCCCCCCCCCCCCCCCCCCCCACCCCCCCAAGGGGGTAAATAAACAAAACCCCCCCACGGACACAAAAACG
>NZ_JBIRVR010000013.1:0-209094 GCF_044387105.1 Streptomyces sp. NPDC020379 | reverse complement strand
AACACCCCGTCACCGAAGAGGTCACCGGCATCGACCTCGTACGCGAGATGTTCCGCATCGCCGACGGCGAGGAACTCGGCTACACCGACCCGCCGACGCGCGGGCACTCCTTCGAGTTCCGCATCAACGGCGAGGACCCGGGCCGGGGCTTCCTGCCCGCCCCCGGCACGGTGACACGCTTCGACGCGCCGACAGGCCCGGGCGTACGCCTGGACGCGGGCGTCGAAGCGGGATCGGTGATCGGACCCGCCTGGGACTCCCTCCTCGCCAAACTCATCGTCACCGGCGCCACCCGCGAACAGGCCCTCCAGCGCGCCGCCCGCGCCCTGGACGAATTCACCGTCGAAGGCATGGCCACCGCCATCCCCTTCCACCGCGCCGTCGTCACCGACCCCGCCTTCACCGCCGACCCCTTCCACGTCCACACCCGCTGGATCGAAACCGAGTTCGTCAACGAGATCCCGCCATTTTCCGCGCCCGCGGTGGACGGGGCGGCCGAGCCGGAGACGCGTGAGACGGTCGTGGTCGAGGTCGGCGGCAAGCGGCTGGAGATCTCCCTGCCGTCGTCACTGGGAACGGCTGCGGGAGGCAAGGCCGAAGCGGGTGGTGCCAAACCGAAGCGGCGGGCGGCGAAGAAGGCCGGCTCCGCGGCCTCGGGTGACGCGCTCGCGTCCCCCATGCAGGGCACGATCGTCAAGGTCGCGGTCGAGGAGGGCCAGGAAGTAGCCGAAGGCGACCTCGTCGTGGTGCTGGAAGCAATGAAGATGGAACAGCCAATCAATTCTCACCGCGCGGGCCGGGTCAAGGGCATAAGTGCCGAAGTGGGTGCTTCTGTCTCGTCCGGCGCCGTCATCTGTGAGATCAAGGATTGACCAACTGAATTTGACGAATTCCATGCACTTCTGGAGAGCGTCTGGGGCCCGCCTGGGCCGGCCTTGTGGGCTGGCCCACAGTGCCGGAGGGTGCGGGGCGCTCCCGCCCGTAGTGCTACGTGAGGTAACTGCTCCGCAGGTCAGGGCAGTTGACGGCGCGCGGGTGAAGTGTCCGGAATGATGTCGGACTCGTTAATTCCGCTACCTTAGGTGCACTCGGTCAAGCCGCGCTGTAGATTTCCCACCATGCCTAAGGGTCCCGCTCTTCGCGGTCGACCCGTAAACCGGGGGGTTGGGTTCATGAAATTCTCAGTGCTGGGTCCATTGCTGGCCACGGACGACGGTCTTCCTTTCACGCCCACGCCGCCCAAGCAGCGTCAGTTGCTCGCGCTGCTGATTCTTAACGCCAACCGGTCGGTTTCCGTGGACTCCTGCATAGAGGAACTCTGGGACCAGAATCCTCCGCAGAGCGCCTATTCGACCCTGCACACCTATGTCCTGCATCTCCGCATGGCCATGAGCACGATTCCGCGCATCGGATCCCTGGGCGAGGCGAAGCGGATCCTCCAGACCGCCAACTACGGCTACCGCTTGGTCGTCGAGCCCGGCGGCACCGATCTTGAGCTCTTCGAGGAGCACGTCCGCACCGCCCGCGCCGCCCTGGCGCGGGAGGACGACCGCATGGTCTCGGCCACTCTGGACAAGGCGCTGAAGCTCTGGCGCGGGCCCGCCCTGGCGGACATCCCCCTCGGCCCGCTGCTCCAGGGCCGGGCCACGGTCCTCCAGGAGCAGCGGCTCCAGGCGCAGGAGCAGCGCATCGAGGCCGATCTGCGGCTGGGCCGCCACCATGAGCTGACCACCGAGCTCGCCGAGTTGACCGTACGGCACCCCACGCACGAGAACCTGCACGCCCAGTGGATGCTCTCCCTCTACCGCTCCGGCCGGGCGGCCTGCGCGCTGGACGCCTTCCACCGGCTGGCCGGCACGCTCGACCGCGACCTGGGCATCTCGCCGTCGCCCCGGATGCGCGCCCTCTACCAGGCCGTCCTGGACAACGACGAGTCCCTCGACCCGCCGGCGGTCGCCGCGCGCCCCATGGCGCTCGACCTGGGCCGCCGTGTCATCTCGCAGCAGCGCCGCGTCGTCCGGCGCGCGCCCCGGCGGCGCGGCATCCACCGCTGACGGCGCGCGTGCGCCCGGCGCGGCTCAGGCCGCCGTGTCCGTCAGGAAGTCCGTGATCAGCGCCGCCCATGCGCCCGGCCGCTCCGCCGCGATCGCGTGTCCGCACTCCAGGAGTGGCCAGTGGTGAGGGGGAATTCCCGGAACCGGGGAAATCGGGCCTGTCACCGTATGCCGCCGGGTGAGTTCGCCGGCATCGGTCCGTAGCCGTCCTGGATATCGCGGCCCGCGCCGTGCGCGCGGCGGCGCCGGCCCCGGGCCCTCGGCGCATGGGGTCACACGCCGGAGGCCGCCCCGCCGACCGGCCGCAACGCCCTCTGTATATCAATATTTTTCCGCACATCCCTAAGCCGACCACTCGAACGAGTGGTCGGCTTCTACTCGTACAAGTAGTGGTACATACGGTTATGGGAAATCTAGGGTTCGGGGCGAGAGGCCGGATCTAACCCCCCCCTTGTCAGAAGCGGAAGGAAGGCCATGACGCCTCCCCGTATATTTCCCCTTACCTCGTACCAGCGTGACATCTGGGCGGCGGAATCACACGCTCCAGGGGATCACCAGTTCAATGTGGTCCTCCACGAAAGGCTCGACGGCCGGGTCGATCTGGAGGTGCTGCGCCGCTGCCTGACCGGTGTGCTGCGCCGCGACGAGGCGTTCTCCTTGCGCTTCGACGAGCTGGACGGCGTGCCCGGCCAGTGGGCCGGGGGAGCCGACGCCGGTTCCGCCGCCGAGTGGGTGGAGTACCTCGACTTCTCCGGTGCGGCGGACCCCGCGGCCGCCTGCGCCGCCTGGCGGGAGCGCTCCTTCACGCGCCCCTTCCCGCTGCGCCGCGGCCGCCTGTTCACCGCGGCGGTGCTGCGCGAGAGCGACTGTGTCGCCCATCTCTTCCTCAACGCCCACCACTTGATCGTGGACGCCTGGGCGGCCAACCAGGTCTCCCTCCGCACGTGGGCCGCCTACGACCGCGCCACGCGCGGCGCGGCCGACGTGGACGCCACCGTCCCGCCCTCGCCTCTCGACACCCTCGTCACCGAGGACGCCTACCGCGCCTCCGAGGCATATGAGCAGGACCGCGCCTTCCACCGGCAGGCCCTCGACGGCGCCGTGCCCGCCCTGTTCACCCGCGCCGTCCCGCAGCACGCGCAGGGCCAACGCCGCAGCGGCCGCCACACCTTCACCGTGGAGGCCGCGCTCGTCGAGCGGATACGCAAGGGCGGAAGCTCGCCCTTCTCCTACCTCGCGGCCGCCTTCGCGACGTACTTCACGCGCGTCCACCGCACCGACGAGATCGTCCTCGGCGTCCCCTTCCGCAACCGCCGCACGGACCGCGAGCTGGCGACCGTCGGCCAGTTCGCCAACAACCTGCCCCTGCGGGTGGCCGTGACCGCCGACGCCACGCTCCACGAGCTGGCCGGCCGCGTACGGGAGGCCGTGGACGCGCACAAGGGCCACGAGCGGCTCGCCCTCGGCGACGTGCTCCGCGACCTGCCCGCGACCGGCACCGGCTCCCGGCAGCTCTTCGACATCACGCTCTCCTACCTCCGCCACCCGCGCCCGGAGGTCCCCGGCGCCGCCGTCGAGAGCCTCATCCAGGCCCCCGCGCACGTGCCCGACGCGCTGGCCGTGCAGATCCACGCCTTCGAGGACGACGCCGACCTGCGCGTCGACCTGGACTACGCCCGCGACGTCTTCGACGAGGACTTCCCCATCGAGGCCGTCGCCGGGCATCTGCGCTCCCTGATCGCGGCCGGCGTCGAGCAGGAGGACCGGCCCGCCGTCACCCTGCCCGTGCTGAGCGACGCCGAGCGCGCGGACCTCACCGAGACCCGGCAGGGCCCCCTCGTGCCGTACGCGAGCGACCGCACCCTGCACAGCCTGATCGAGGAGCAGGCCGCGCGCACCCCGGACCGCGTCGCGGTCGCCGCCGACGGCACGGACCCCGGCCTCACCTACGCCGAGCTCGACACCCGCGCCGACCGGCTGGCGCGGGTCCTGCGCGCCGAGGGCGTGCGCCCCGGCGACCGGGTCGCCGTCCTCATGCGCCGCGCCCCCCGCACCCTGGTCGCGCTGCTCGGCGTGCTCAAGTCCGGCGGCGCGTACGTGCCCGTCGACCCCGGATACCCCGCCGAGCGCATCGCGTTCCTGCTCCAGGACAGCCGCGCCAAGGTCGTCCTGGTGGCCGCCGGCTCCCCGGAGCCGCAGGTCGCCGACGATGTGCGCGTCCTGCGCGTCGACGAGCTGCCCGACGCCCCGGACGGCCCGCTCGAACCCGTCGCGACCTCCCGCGACCTCGCCTACGTCATCTACACCTCCGGCTCGACCGGCAAGCCCAAGGGCGTCATGGTCGAGCACCACTCGGTGGTCAACCGCCTCGCGTGGATGCAGAGCCGCTATCCGGTGGGCGAAGGCGACGTGCTGCTCCAGAAGACGCCGGTCTCCTTCGACGTCTCGGTGTGGGAGCTGTTCTGGTGGGCGATCGAGGGCGCGCGCCTCGCGCTGCTGCCCGTGGGCGGGGAGAAGGACCCGCGCGGCATCCTGCGCACCCTCGCCGCCCAGCGGGTCACCGTCACGCACTTCGTGCCGTCCATGCTCGGCCCCTTCCTCGACCTGCTCGACGACGCCCCCGAGCTGCGCGCCGAGGCCGCCTCGCTGCGCTACGTCTTCTGCAGCGGCGAGGCGCTGCCCGCCGCCCGGGTCGAGCAGTTCAACCGGATCTTCGGCGGTGACTCCGCGCCGAAGCTCGTCAACCTCTACGGGCCGACCGAGGCCACCGTCGACGTCTCGTACTTCGACTGCCCCACCGACGGGACCGTGCGCCGGGTGCCGATCGGACGGCCCGTCCACAACACCCGCCTCCACGTCCTGGACGCGCACGGCGGCCTCCAGCCCGTCGGCGTCCCCGGCGAGCTGTGCGTCGGCGGCGTGCAGGTGGCGCGCGGCTATCTGGAGCGGCCGGAGCTGACCGCCGAGAAGTTCACCGACGACCCGTTCACGCCCGGCGGCCGCCTCTACCGCACCGGCGACCTCGCCCGCTGGCTGGCCGACGGGACCGTCGAATACCTCGGCCGCATCGACGGCCAGGTGAAGATCCGCGGCAACCGCGTCGAGCTCGGCGAGGTGCGGCACTTCCTCGCCCGGGTGCCCGGCGTGCGTGACGCCGTCGTCGTCGACCGGACCTCTCCGGCGCGCGGCACCCACCTCGTGGGCTACTACGTCGCGGACGAGACCGTCGAGCCCGCTCGGTTCCGCGCCGAACTCGCCGCGAACCTGCCCGAGTTCATGATCCCCGCGCTCTATGTGCGGATCGACGCCGTACCGCTCACCCCGAACGGCAAGGCCGACCGCCGCGCGCTGCCCGCCCCGGCGGCCGACACCGGCACGGGCCGCGACGACACCGCGCCCCGCGACGCGACCGAGGCGGCGCTCGCCGCGATCTGGGCCGAGCTCCTGGAGGTCGACAGCGTCGGCGTCCACGACGACTACTTCGCGCTCGGCGGCGACTCCATCCTCATGCTCCGGGTGCGGGCCCGGGCCGAGAAGCAGGGCATCCACTTCTCGCTCACCGACCTCATGCGCAAGCCCACGATCGCCGCCCTGGCCGCCTGCGCGACCAGTGCCGCCGGGACCGCCGAGGAGCCCGCGCTCGAACCCTTCGGCCTGGTGTCCGGCGTCGACCGGGCCCGCCTGGAGGGCGCCGAGGACGCCTGTCCGCTCTCCCGCCTCCAGCTCGGCCTGCTCTACCACAGCCGCGCCCGCGAGGACTCGGCCGTCTACCGCGACGTCTTCCAGTACAGCTTCGTGCTGCCCTGGGACGAGGACCGCTTCCGGCACGCCTTCGACCGGCTGGTGGCCCGCCACCCGGTGCTGCGCTCCTCCTTCGACCTCGGCACCTTCTCGGAGCCGCTCCAGACCGTGGCACCGGCCGTCGAGGGCGGCCTCGGCATCGTCGACCTGCGCGGCCACGACGACGCGGCCGCTCGCGCCGAGATCAGCCGGCACATCGAGGAACGCCGCTTCCACCCGTACGTCTTCGAGCGGGCGCCGCTGTACCACTTCCGCGTGCACCTGCTGCCGGAGACCGTCGAGCTCGTCCTCAGCTTCCACCACGCGATCCTCGACGGCGGCAGCGTCGCCAACCTCGTGCGCGAACTCCTCCAGGACCACCTCCACGCTCTCGGCCTCGGCATCGAGGCCGTCGCGGACCACGAACTGCCCAGCCCCGCCCACCACATCCGGGCCGAGCGCCTCGCCCTCGCGTCCGAGGCCACCCGGGCGTACTGGCGCGAGCGGCTCGACGGCGCCACGCCGCCGCAGCTCGGCGCCTTCCGGCCACACGAGGCGCCCGGCAGCGAGGAGCTGATCACCCGCACGGTGCACCTGCCCGCCGGGCTCACCGGCGCGCTACGCGCCTTCGCCCGCGCGCACGCCCTGCCCGTGAAGTCCGTGCTCTTCGCGGCCCACTGCCTGACCCTGCGGCTGTTCTCCGGCGCCACGGACATCACCACCGGCCTCGTCACCCACGGCCGCCCCGAACAGGAGGGCTCCGAGCGCATCGCGGGCCTCTTCCTCAACACCATGCCGGTCCGGCTGGAGGCGGACGCCGCCACCTGGCTCGACGTCGTCCGCGAGGCGTTCCGGCAGGAGCAGGACAGCCACCCGCACCGGCGCTACCCGCTCAGCGCCATCCAGGAGGACCTCGGCGTCACCGTCCTGGACACCGCCTTCAACTACATCCACTTCCGCCAGCTCGCCGAGGTCTTCCGGCTGCCGGGCGTGGAGCTGCGGAACTTCCAGGCGTGGGAGGAGACCAACTTCCAGCTCCTCGTCAACGCCATGACCGACCCCACGGACGAGAGCATCTCCCTGCGCCTCGACCACCAGGGCCGCACCTTCACCACCGCGCAGGCCGAGCTCTACGCGAACGGCTTCACCGGCATCCTGCGCCGGCTGGTCGAACACCCCGAAGAGGCACCGGACTTCGCGTTCCTCGCCGGAGCCCCGGCCGTCGCGACGGGGGCGGAGGCCGCCCGCCCCGACGTCGCCCGCCTCTTCGAGGAGCAGGCCGCCCGCACCCCGGACGCCACCGCCCTCACCTCCGGGGAGACCCGCTGGACGTACGCGGAGCTGGAGCGCGCCTCCGCCCGCGTCGCCCGCACGCTCCTCTCGCTGGGCTCGCGGCCCGGCGACCGGGTGGGCATCGCGATGCGCCGCTCGCCCGAGACGATCGCCACGATCCTCGGCGTGCTCAGGGCCGGTGCCGCCACGGTCCCGCTGGACACCGGCTATCCGCCGGAGCGGGTCGCCGCGATGCTGGAACAGGCCCGCCCCTTCCGGGTCGTCGCCCACGCCGACCAGGCCCACCTCCTCACCGACGGCACCGCCGTCCTCACCGCCGAGGAGATCTTCGACGGCGCCGCCCCCGCGGACGTCCCGCTGCCCGCGATCGCGCCGGAGTCCGTGGCGTACGTCCTCTTCACCTCCGGCAGCACGGGGAAGCCCAAGGGCGTCGCGATGCCCCACCGGTCGCTCGCCAACCTCGTCGCCTGGCAGAACGGCGTCCCCAGCGGCGCCGTCGGCGGCACCACCGCGCAGTACGCCCCGCTGAGCTTCGACGTCTCCTTCCAGGAGATCTTCTCCACGCTCTGCGGCGGCGGGAACCTGCTGGTGGTCAGCGAGGACGAGCGGCGCGACATGCCCGCGCTGCTGCGCCTGCTGGACCGGCACGGCGTCGAGCGGCTCTTCCTCCCCTACGTCGCGCTCCAGCAGTTCGCCGAGACCGCGGTCGCCCTCGGCACCGTGCCGCGGAGCATCAAGGTCCTCGCGTCCTCCGGCGAACAGCTCCGTGTCACCGACGAGATCCGCGCGCTGTGCGCGCGGCTGCCCGGCGTGCTCCTGGAGAACCAGTACGGGCCCACCGAGTCGCATGTCGTCACCGCCCACACCCTGACCGGCGACCCCGCCGCCTGGCCCGCGCTGCCGCCCATCGGCACCGCGATCGACGGCGCCGCCGCGTATGTGCTCGACGCCCGGCTCCGGCCGGTGCCCGACGGGGTGAAGGGCGAGCTCCACCTCGCCGGCGCCTGCCTCGCCGACGGCTACGCCGACCAGCCGGAGCCGACCGCCGAGCGGTTTGTGACCCGCACCGTCGACGGGCGCACCGAGCGCCTCTACCGCACCGGCGACCTCGGATTCCGCCTCCCCGGCGGCGCGATCGTCTGCGTCGGCCGCGAGGACTCGCAGGTCAAGGTGCGCGGCTTCCGCGTCGAGCCGGCGGAGGTCGAGCTGGCCATCACCCGCTTCGCACAGGACCACCCGGGCCTGTCCGAGGCCGCCGTCGTCGCCCGCCGCCGCGAGGGCAACGACTCCTTCCTCGCCGCCTTCCTGACCGGCGACCCCGGGCGCACCGACCTCGGACAGCTCGCCAAGCAGCTGCGCACGGTGCTGCCCGACCACATGATCCCGTCGCACTTCGAGTGGCTCGACGCGCTCCCGCTCACCCCGAGCGGCAAGCGCGACGACCAGGCGCTGCGCGCCCGGCAGCTCACCACGGCCACCACCGGCGAGCTCACGGCACCGCGCGACGAGTACGAGCGGACGCTCGCCGAGATCCTCGGCGAGCTGCTCCAGCTGCCCGCCGTGGGCGTCCACGACAACATCTTCGACCTCGGCGGCACCTCGCTCACCGCGATGCGCCTGGTCGTGCTGATCGAGCAGCGCTACGGCAGCAACATCCCGCTCTCGGAGTTCGTCGCCTCGCCCACCGTCGCCGAACTCGCCGAGCGGCTGCGCGGCGGCGGCGCGGTATCCGCCTTCGACCCGCTCGTGCCCATCCGGGCCGCGGGCGACAAGCGGCCGATGTTCTTCGTCCACCCCATGGGCGGCAACGTCCTGTGCTACCTCCGCTTCACCCCCCACCTCCCGGAGGACCAGCCGCTCTACGCCCTCCAGGCGGCCGGCAGCGACGCGGGCACCGAACCGCTGCGCAGCGTCCCGGAGATCGCGGCCAGCTATGTCGAGGCCATCAAGCGCGTGCAGCCCAGCGGACCGTACGCCATCGGCGGCTGGTCCTTCGGTGGCTTCGTCGCCTTCGAGATGGCACGGCAGCTGCGCGCGGCGGGCGAGGAGATCGCGAGCCTGGTCCTCCTCGACACCACGGCCCTCAACCCGGGCCGCCGCAGGCCCGCCGGTGACGACGCGCTGCTCACCTGGTTCTTCTGGGAGCTGCTGTGGCTCCAGCGGGGCGGCGCGTCCCCGGAGGAGATCATCCCCGGCCGGCTGGCCACGCTGGAGGAGAAGTTCGACTTCATCGCCCAGCTCGCGGTCGACGAGGGCGTCCTGCCCGCCGGGTCCTCCGGGGTGATCGTCCGACGGCTCTTCCATGTCTACGAGGCCAACTGGCGCGCCGCGTTCGCCTACCGGCCCGAGGTCGTCGAGCAGGACATGACGCTGATCCACGCGATGGAGCCGCTGCCGCCGGTCCTGGACACCATGCACACGGCCATCGAGTCCCTGCACCGCGACCCCACCAACGGCTGGCGTGAGCGCACCACCGGTCACCTGAACGTCATCGACGTGCCGGGCGACCATCTCACGCTCATGGAAGAGCCTTTCGTGAAGCATGTCGTCGAGACCGTCACCGCACTGATGAGCGAGAAGTGAGCATGAGTCAGAAGCAGAACCGCAAGGCCGTCGTCATCGGCGCGGGCATAGGCGGCCTCACCGCGGCCGTCGCTCTGCGCAAGGCCGGACTCGACGTCGAGGTCCACGAGCGGGCGAGCGAGCTCAAGGCCGCCGGGTCCGGGCTGTCCGTGATGAGCAACGCCATCGCGGCCCTCGACTCGATCGGCGTCGACCTCGGCCTGGAGAAGCGCGGCCAGGTCCTGGAGTCGTACCACGTCAGGACCGCCCGCGGCCGGCTGATCAGGGAGTTCCCCTTCCCCGGCATCATCTCCCGGCTCGGCGTGCCCAGCGTCCTGATCACCCGCTCCGACCTCCAGCAGGCGCTGCTGGAAGCCGCCGAGGGCATCCCGGTCCATCTCGGCAGGACGGCGCGGGAGTTCGAGACCGACGAGAGCGGCCACGGCGTACGCGTCCGCTTCGAGGACGGCGGCGAGACCGAGGGCGACGTGCTCATCGGCGCCGACGGCTTCCACTCCGTCGTCCGCCGCCAGCTCGTCGGCCCCGGCGAGAGCTCCAAGGACAGCGGCTACATCGTCTGGCTCGCCGTCGTGCCCTTCGAGCACCCGCGCTTCACCCGCGGCTCGGTGACCCACTACTGGGGCAGCGGCAAGCGGTTCGGGCTCGTCGACATGGGCGGCGGGCGGCTCTACTGGTGGGGCACCAAGAACATGCCCGCCGCGCGGTCCCGCGACTGGCGGGGCGGCAAGTCCGAGGTCCTGCGCGCCTACGCGGGCTGGGCCGACGAGGTGCAGAAGGCGATCCGGGTGACGCCCGAGGAGTCCATCATCGCCGTCCCCTCCCGCGACCGGCCCTTCCTGGAACGCTGGGGCA
Organism: Streptomyces sp. NPDC020379; assembly: GCF_044387105.1. Taxonomy (NCBI): domain Bacteria; kingdom Bacillati; phylum Actinomycetota; class Actinomycetes; order Kitasatosporales; family Streptomycetaceae; genus Streptomyces; species Streptomyces sp. NPDC020379. The sequence continues at coordinate 198,532 of NZ_JBIRVR010000013.1, read as the reverse complement.
GAGGACCGGTGACTCTCCTCGGCGACGCCGCGCACCCCATGCTCACCAGCCTCGGCCAGGGCTCCGGCATGGCCATCGAGGACGCCGCCGTGCTCGCCCGCGTGCTCGGCTCAGCCGACGACCTCACCCGGGGGCTGCGCCGCTACGAGGACGAGCGCCGGGAGCGCGCCCGCGGCATGGTGGCCGCCTCCCGCGGCATCAGCGACTTCGAGCAGTCGGAGAACCCCGTGCGACGCCCGATCCGCGACGCCTACTTCAAGTTCCTCCCGGCCGCGCGGCTCACCCGCACGCTGGAGGACTCCCTCACCTTCCCCGGCCACACCACGGCGGAGGCGGCGCGTGTCCGGTAGCGGAGCGGGCCGCGCGGTCCTGGTCACCGGGGCGTCCTCCGGCCTCGGCCGTGCGTGCGTGCTGCACCTGGCCGAGGCGGGCTTCCACGTCTTCGCGGGCGTCCGCAGGCCGGGCGACGGCGACGACCTGGCCGCCGCCGCGTCCGGCAGGCTCACCCCCGTACGCGTCGACGTCACCGACGACGCCTCGATCGCCGCTGCCGTGAAGGAGATCGAGGCCGCCGTGGGCGACGACGGCCTGTGGGCCGTCGTCAACAACGCCGGCGTCTGCGTCGCCGCGCCCCTGGAGTGCGTCACCACCGAGGAACTCCGCCGCCAGCTCGACACGAACGTCGTCGGCCAGCTCGCCGTCATCCGCGCCTTCCTCCCCATGCTGCGCCGCGGCCGCGGCCGCGTCGTCAACGTCACCTCCGGCCTGGGCAGCGTCGCCGTCCCCTACATGGGCGCCTATTCCGCGGCCCAGTTCGCCAAGGAGGCCCTGACGGACGCCCTGCGCCGGGAACTGCGCGGCTTCGGCGTCGACGTCTCCGTGGTCCGGCCCGGCGCGATCATGACGCCGATCTGGGGGAAGGTGGCGGATGCGGGGCGGGCGGCGCTGGAGTCCGTGCCGGAGGGGGTCGCTTCGCTGTACCGGGTTCCTTTCAGCCGCTTTCTCTTGGTGAACGAGCGGAGCGCGAGGGCGAGTTCGACCACGCCCGCGCATTTCTCCCGCGCTGTCGCCCGGGCCCTTACCGAGGCGCGGCCTCGGGCTCGGTACGGGGTGGGGGTGGACGTCTGGCGGTTGTCCGTACTTTCGCGAGTGCTGCCGGACAGGGCGCTGGACCGGTATTTGGGGGCGATCACGCGCTGATCTCCGGCGGGGCGGGGGTTTTCCCCAGCCCCGCCCCTTCCCGGCCGCGTCCGATAGGCGGCTCCGCCGCGTGGGGGGTGCCCCCAGAGGTGCCCCCAGCGGGCTGAAGGGAAAAGACCGGCGTGCCCCACAGCCCTGAACGTGCTCCCCAGCACCCACCACAAGCCGGAGCCCGGCCGGCGATTGAGGCCGCCCGAACCGCGACCACAGGAAAACGTGTGGTCCTCCCCGACGGATCCGGTCAGAGTTCCCTGCTGTCGGCAAGCGAGAGCGCCCGATGCGCTCCGGCCGCGGCCCTGAGCAGATCGATCCGCGAGTGCACCCCGAAGCACTTGAAGAGCTTCCGCAGGTGATAGTTGACGGTATGCGGGGACAGGCCCAGCCGACGGGCCATCTGCTGATTGGTCAGTCCCTCGCCGACCAGCCGCAGCAGCTGGTGCTGCCGGACACTGAGCGGCGGCGGGTGGTGGCCCGGGGTCTCCGCCGCCGGATGCGGCGGGGGCACGCGTACCGGCTCGTCCACGGGCGGCTGCCGTACGGCCCGGAGCAGCGCCGCCTCGCGGTAGAGGGCGCGTTTGAGCGCGGCCGGCACCGAGTCGTCGATGATCTGCCGGACCAGCTCGTTGTGGAAGACGGTCCGCGCGCCGTCGTGGCGTAAGACGCCGGTCGCGCACGCCTCCTCCATGACGGGCAGCAGCGCGGAGGGCGCGGTGCGCAGCATCGTGGCCAGTGCCTCGTACTCCACCTCGGTGCCCAGGACGGCGGCCACGCACAGGAGTTGGCGGCACTCGGAGCTGTACTGCGAGAGCGTCCTGCGCACCCGGGCGCGCAGCCGGTCGGGGAGCCGGTTGGTGAGCAGGGTGGCCTCGGCGCCGTCGACGACGATGCTCCGCTCCTCGCGCATCCCGGCGAGGAGCTCGACGATCAGCCGGGGGTGGCCCTGGAACTGTTCCACCAGCCGGAGCAGCAGCGGCGAGGGCAGCGCGCCCAGGGTGTCGGCCGCGAGCTCCAGGGCGGCCGACGGCGCCAGGGGGCCGAGGGCGATGCGCTCGCAGCGGCTGGTGGGGTCCGAGAGCAGGACGCAGGTGGGGTCGGGGCCCATGCCGGTGCGGCGGGCCGCCACCCACACGACGTGGTCGTGGCGGAGCCCCCGGGGCAGCGCGGCGGTGCGCTCGGCCCAGCCGGTGAGGCCCTGGAACTCGTCGATCAGGACGAGGACCGGGCGGACCGGGCCGTGGTGGCGGGCGGGCACCTCGCGGTGGCCGGGCGCCTGGAGGCGGTGCCGCGTCTCCCGGGCCGGGCGGGCCGCCCGGCCGGCCCGCGAGGAGCTGGCGGTGACATATCCGAGGCGGTCCGCGAGGGTCACGCACTCGCGCATCAGACGGGTCTTGCCGGAGCCCGGCCGGCCCTCGATGACGACCACCGCGCGGCCACCGGCGCGGCCGTGTTCGAGGACGTCATGGATGCGCGCCATCTCGCTCTCACGGCCGCGGAGCGGCTGGTCGACGGGCGCGCTGAATGTGGTGAGCATGGGTGATCCACCTCCCTGGGGTCTGGTCGTCGGGCGGTACGGGCGGGTGTGGAGGGGCCGTGCGGAAGGCCCCGGACTCAGCCCGGGGCGCCGAGCCGCCGTACGCCCAGCGTGCGGAAGCGCCGTGTGACGAACGAGGCGTCGCGGTGGACCGCGTCGGCGGCCGGGCCGAGGCCCGTGCCGTGCGGGTCGGAGTGGACGGCGGACCGCGTGAGGTACCGGTTGCCTCTGAGGTTCGGTGAGAGCGTGATGCCCGCGTCCGCGCAGGCGTCCGTCAGCGCGGCCTCCACGTCCGGCGACGTGGTGCAAGCGACGGCGGACAGGGCGCCCTGCTCGCGGGCCGTGCGCGTCAGCAGCTCGATCCCCGCGGCGGCGGAGTCGACGGCGACGGCGAAGAAGACGGGCCCCGGCCACCCGGCGGACAGCGTCGCCAGGTCCTCGGCGCGGCCGGCGTCGAGCGTCACCACGGCGGGCGTGCGGAGCACGGCGTCCGGGTGGCGCGGGTGGCGTACGGCCCGCGGCCGCACGGCCGGTTCGCCGAGCACGCCCGACGCGGCCTCGTCGACCCGCGCGAGCACCTCGGGCCCGAGCGGCGCGCCGAGCAGCGCGCTCGCCTCGCCGTCGTCCGCGAGCAGCGTGCCGAGGGCCGCGCCGAGATCGGCGACGACTTCGGGATACGTCTTGTGCCCCTCGTCGGTGGGGATGCCGGAGCGGGGGATCAGCAGATTCCGCGGGGTGGTGCGGAGCCGGCCGCTGTGGAGCGCGAGGCCGAAGGCGAGGTCGGCCAGCATGTCGCGGTAGTGCGCGGTGGATTCGATCAACAGGCCGCGCACGGCGGACGGCCCGGTGAAGACCTGGGCCTGGCGGGCGTGGGCCGTCAGCCAGGAGCCGAAGGCGGCGGAGCCCGCGTAGTCGACGATGCGCACGTCCGGGTGGGTGGCGAGGGTCCTGGCCAGCTCCTCGCCGGGCCGCTCGGGGGCCAGGCAGACCAGGTCCGGGTCGAAGCCCGTCTCGCGGAGCACGTCGCGGGCCACGCCGACGGTCAGCGCGAGCGGCAGGACGGCCCGGGGGTGCGGCTTGACGAGCACGGCGTTGCCGGTGGCCAGGGAGGCGAAGAGGCCGGGGTAGCCGTGCCAGGCGGGGAGGACGCCGTCGCCGATCAACAGGCTGACGCCGCGCGGCCGGAGCGTGAAGCCCTTGTCGACCACGAAGGGCCGGGCGCCGGCCTGCGGCTTGCGCCACGCGGCGGTGTCGGGCAGCCGGGTCTGCTCGGCGACGGCGTGGGCGACGGCCTCCAGGCCGCGGTCCTGCGCGTGCACGGCCCCGGCGCGGAAGGCCAGGACGTCGCCCAGGCCGCTGGTGTGCGCGGCCGCCTGGGCGAACTCGTGGGAGCGGGCGTTGGCGCGGGCCAGGATCTCCGCGCAGACCGCGGCGCGCGTCCAGACCGCCGCCTCGTTCCAGCGCCGCATCGCCGCCCGCATGGCGGGCAGCAGGACCGCGGGGTCGTGGTGGTCGTAGGAGATCCCCAACTCCGGCCCGTACGGCGACCGCTCGCCGCCCTCGGCGGGCGACGGCCCCACCACGCCGTCGCGCCCCGGCTGGTCCAGCGCGAAGTGCCGGTGCAGCGAGCGGCCGAACGCGGCCTCACCGGCCTCGGCACCGTCGGGGCCGTACGCCTGGGGGTCCTCGGGGTAGGGCGTCCAGTGCGCGCGGGTGCGGATGGTCTCCAACGCCCGCTCCAGCGTGGGCCGGTGCTTGCGTACGAGCTGGCGCGCGTAGCCCGTCGCGGTGCCGTGGCGGTCGGGGGTCGGTGCGGCGGAAGGGGTCGTTCTCACGCTCGCGGTGGGCGGGTTCATTTCACGCTCCTTGTGCTCCGGGAGGCGCGAGCCAGGTCCTTCGAGCCGGACCGTGGCCGGGCCGCACCATCGCAGCCGGATCGCATGCCCATTCCCCCCGTTCCCCTCGTATCCCCCGTCTCTGGCGCCTCAACGGCGATGCCCTGCACCATTCATGCACAACTGGGGGTGCTCTGCACAAGGTTCACAATGAAATGACATCAAGTTTTTAAAATCACGTCACTCATGGGTTTCGCTGCGCGAGACTTGAGGATTTGAGAAGTTTTCAGCGGCCGCGGCGGGGGTTCCGCGGCCGCCGGTCAAAGGGGAGCGGCCCACTCCATTTTGGCCCGGGTCAGTCGGCCGGTGCCGCACCGGCCCTGGGCACGTGGCCGAAAAGCGTCACCAGGAGGGCGCCGAGGGCCAGCGCGCCGCCCAGCCACATCACCGACTCGGTGCCGAAGCCGTCGGCCATCCGCCCGCCCGCCGTGGCTCCCACGGCGATCGCGCCGTTGAAGACGCCGACGAAGAGCGAGGTCACGCCCTCGCGGGCCTGGGGCGCCGCCGTCGCCAGCCACGTCTGCGTGCTGACCGACACACCGCCGTAGGAGATGCCCCAGACCGCCAGCAGGATCAGCGCGCCCGGCGTGGAGACCCCGAGCTCCGGGACCAGCAGCACCGACAGTGCCAGCACCGCGCTGATCGTCAGCAGCGTGCCCTTGATGCTCTTCCCGACCCGGGAACCCGCCAGGAAGTTGCCCGCCACACCGGCCACGCCGTAGACCAGCAGCAGGGTGCCGATGAGGCTCGCCCCGACGCCGGAGACGTCCTCCAGCACGGGCCGCACATAGGTGTACGCCGCGAAGTGACCGCACACCAGCAGGGCCACGACCGCGAGCCCGGTGGCCACCTCGGGGTTGCCGAAGAGCCGCACCACACCGCCCAGGCCGACCGCCCGCCCGGCGGGCAGCGGCGGCAGCAGCACCGCCATCGCGAGCGTCACGAGGAGCGCGAGCGCCGCGACCGCGAGGAACGCCTCGCGCCAGCCGGCCCATTCACCGATGTACGTGCCGGCGGGCACGCCGAGCACCGATGCCACCGCGATCCCGCTGAACACCATGGACGTCGCGGGACCCGCGGATCTGGCCGGAACCAGTCGTACGGCCAGGCCGCCGGCGAGCGACCAGACGCCGCCCATGCCGATGCCGACGAGCACGCGAGCGGCCATCATGACCGCGAAGTTCGGTGACCAGGCGGCGAGTACGTTCGCCGCGGTGAGCAGCGCCATCAGCGCGCAGAGCACGAGGCGCCGGTCCAGCCGGCCGACCGCGGAGGTGACCAGCGGGGCGGAGACCGCGCCGACGATGCCGGTGCCGGTCAGGGTCAGGCCGGCGGTGCCCTCGGTGACGTCGAGCGCGTCACCGATCGGGGTGAGGAGACCCACCGGCAGCATCTCCGACGTGACGACCGTGAAGGTCCCGGCCGCCAGCGCCACCACGGCGAGCCACCCCCTCACCGCCGCGTTCCCGGGGGCCGGTGCCTCGGTGGTCAGGTCATCAATCTTTGCCATGTGCCCAGCCAATCCGGCCTGAGCAGGGGGAACAATCGCGAAGTCCTCATGCTTCCATGAGGTGGATTAATCGACGCGGTATCCGGGGGGACGCGCGCGCGGGGCCCTCCGGTGCCGCCACCTGAAGTGGGGCACGAGAGCCATGGCAGGACACCGGAAGCCGGCGAGCGGCGTGGAGATCCGCGAGCTGGAGTGCTTCCTGGCGCTCTCGGAGGAACTGCACTTCGGGCGGGCGGGGGAGCGGCTGTACGTCTCGCAGGGGCGCGTCAGCCAGCTGCTGCGCTCCCTGGAGAGCCGCATCGGCGCCCGTCTGGTGGAACGCACCAGCAGGCGTGTGGGTCTCACCCCGCTCGGCGAGGACTTCCTCGCGTCCCTGCGCCCCGCTTACGCCGCGCTCCGCGCCACCGTCGAGGACGCCCGCGTCGCCGCCCGCGGTGTCTCGGGGCGGCTGCGCGTCGGCTTCCAGGGCACCGCCGACGACCGCGTCATGGCCGTCGTGAGCCTCTTCGAGGACCGCTACCCGGACTGCTCCACGGAGATCGCCGAAGTGCCGCTCTCCGACCCCTTCGGCCCGCTGCGCCGCGGCGAGGTCGACATCGCGGTGGTCCTGCTCCCGGTGGCGGAGGAGTCCCTCGTCCTCGGCCCGGTCTTCTCCCGCCAGCCGCAGTACCTCGCGGTCTCCACGCGGCACCCCTTCGCGTCCCGCACGGCGCTGTGCGCGGAGGACCTCGCCAACTCCCCGCTCGTCGGCGTCCGCGGCCCCGCCCCGGCGTACTGGCGCGAGGCCCAGGCCCCCACCCGCACCCCCGGCGGCCGCCCCGTCCCCGCGGGCCCCATGGTCGCCACCCTCCAGGAGGGCCTCTCCCTCGTGGCGGCCAACCGCGGCGCGATGCTCCTGTGCCACTCCACCGCCGAATACCACCACCGCCGCGACGTCGCCTACGTCACCCTCACGGGCCTCCCGGACTCCGCCCTCGGCCTGGTCTGGCACCCCGGCCACGAGAACTCCCGCATAAGGGCGTTCGCGAAGGTGCTGGAGGAGGAGTTGGTGCGCGGCCCGCAAGAAAGCTGACGGACCGCGAGTTGACGGCCTGTCACTGATGCCTCACGCCGCTTTATGATCGCGATTCCAAGGGGGAGGGGGCGCACATGGCGGCAGGTGACTCGGCCTCGCGCAGGGCGCAGGAGGCACGGCGGCAGGAACGGCTGCTGCGCGAGCAGTGGCAGGCCGCGCGCGGGGAGGCCGCCCGCTGGGAGGCGGCGAGCGAGGGTGAGCAGCGGGTCGCCGCGCAGCTGCTCGTCCTCACGGAGCGGGGCTGGCGGCTGCTGGTGGACCGGCGCTGGCCCGGCACGCGTTCCGCCAATGTCGACATGCTGCTGATCGGTCCGGGCGGCGTCTTCGTCATCGACGTCAAGAACTGGCGGTCGCGCCCGGAGGTCTCGGACGGGCACCTGAGCGCCGGTGGCGTATCCCGCGACCGCGACTACGGAAAGCTGCTGGCCCTGACGAAGGAGGCCGAGCGGGCGGTCTCGGCTCTCGGCATGTCGCCGGTGGCCGTCCAGCCCCTCATGGTCTTCGCCGGGCAGCGCGTGAGCGCCGGGCTCGGACGCGTGCGGCTGCTCGGCGAGGGCGAGGTGGGCCCGGCACTCCTCGCGGAGCGGCTCCGGCTGCGCCCGGCGATGGTCCGCGCGGTGGCCGACCACCTGGAGGGGGTCTTCCCCGCGTACGAGGGGAGTGCCGTCCCGGCGGGGGCGCCCGCCCGCCCGGCGCCGCCCGAGGACGGCACGACGCTGTTCGATGTCGGGAAGCTGCGTGAGGCCGCGCTGGAGGCGGCCCGCGCGGCGCCGATCGAGGAGTGGATGACCTTCCTCGACCCCGACCAGACCGGTCTGGTCGGGCGCAGGTGGTCGGGGCCGGCGCGGATCAGCGGGCCCGCCGGCACGGGCAAGACCGTGGTCGGCCTGCACCGCGCGGCCCACCTCGCGCAGCGGACCAGCGGCCGGGTCCTGTACGTCACCTTCGCCAAGAACCTTCCCCGGGTGCAGGGCACCTTCCTGCGCACCATGGCCCCCGCCGTGGCCCACCGCGTCGACTTCCGCAGCCTGCACGCCTGGGCCCAGGAGTTCCTCCACGAGCGCGGCATAGCCAGCCACCTCCACAAGGAGAAGGCCGAGACCGCCTTCAGCCTGGCCTGGAAGAACGTGGGCCGGGACGGCCGCCTCGGCGGGATCGAGGTCGCGCCCGGCTACTGGCAGGACGAGATCAGCTATGTGATCAAGGGCCGGGGCATCACCACGTTCGAGGAGTACGCGGTGCTGCCCCGGCTCCGCCGGTCGACCCGGCTCCGGCGCCCCCAGCGCGAGGCCGCTTGGGCTCTCTACGAGGAGTACGAGCGGATCCGGAAAGCCCGTGGCGTGCACGACTTCGACGACATCCTGGCGCTCGCCCTCGAAGAGGCCCGCGCGCACCCGGACCGGTCGCCGTACGGCGCGGTCGTCGTCGACGAGGTCCAGGACCTCAGCCTGGTCGGGGTGCGGCTCCTGCACGCCCTGGTGGGCGACGCGCCCGACGGCCTCCTCCTGATCGGCGACGGCCAGCAGGCCGTCTATCCGGGAGGGTTCCGGCTGTCGGACGCGGGCGTCGACATCAGGGGCGGCCGCGGGCAGGTGCTGCGCGTCAATTACCGCAACGCCAAGGAGATCCTGGACGCCGCCCTGGCCGTGGTCGCCGAGGACGCCTTCGAGGACCTCGACGGTGTGCGCGTCCCCGGGCGCCGGGAAGTGGATCTCACCTATCACGACGGCCATGTCGTCCGCGTGACGGAGGCCACGGTCGCCGAGCACGACCGGGCGCTCCTGGAGGCGCTCCGCGCCGACGCCGCGACGCGGCCCGCACGGCCCTGGGCCGACGTCGCGGTGCTCTGCCCGTCCTGGGCCGCCCTCCGGCACTACCAGCAGCTCCTGACCCGGGCGGGCATCCCCGTGTGCCTGCTGGAGCACTACGACGGACAGCCGGTGGAGGGCCTCAAGCTCGGCAGCTACCGGCGGGCCAAGGGCCTGGAGTTCAAGCACGTCTATCTGCCCCGGCACGACGACGGCCTGCACGGCGGCGCCCCCGGCGACGAGAGCGCGCACGAACGCCGTGAACTCGCCCGCAGCCGGCTCTTCGTCGCCATGACCCGTGCCCGCGACACCCTCTGGCTGGGCAGCGTCCCGCAGGGATGACCGCGCGGGTGGCGGGCCCGTGAACGCGGAACACCCCTCCGTCCACGTCGCCGTGGGCGGAGGGGTGTCACTGGCGGTAGCGGTGGGATTTGAACCCGTCCACGTGATGCGTCTCACCTGCGGTTTCTTCTGAGAACCCGGACATAGAGGGTCGTTCTGTGTCAGCGCGTGTCCGTTGTGTGCAGCCTCGGGCCGCTCCGTGTTGCACGTGCAACACGGATTACAGGCGTTGCCAGGGGTGTCGGGGCGGTGGCCGCCGCTGCGTTTGTGGCGCGACTCGCGAGCGAGGCAACTCGGCGTCCTCCGTCGCTGCGGCAGCATGCGGTACGGCGGCGACGCTTCGGCTTGCCATCACGCTGCGTGGTTTTCAGTGAAGGCGGACCAAGGCGGGATCGTCGCGCGGATCATGGGGTACGGTGCCCGCATCAGGTTGCTTCGTGCCGAAAACGAAGCGACCCCCGGACGGTGCGCTAACACCGGCCAGGGGTCTACACCACGAGGAGACTGGAGCTCCCCGGGATGCTTAGGCATGCTATATCGCCTGCGCGCTTCTACTCGCAGGTGCCCAACGAGATCATTCGTCACCCCCGCCTGTCGTCGGACGCAGTCCGGTTGTTGACCTGGGCGCTATCGATGGCGGATGAGGCGCTGGAAGCGCTGTCGGACACTGCGAAGCGCGCGGGCATCGGAAAGTCGGCGTTCACCCGGGCCAAGCGTGAGCTTGCTGCCGAAGGCTTCTTGCACGAGTGGCGGCAACAGGGCGACGGGGGCCGCTGGTCCACCGAACAGATGATCAGCAACGTGCCGCTGACAGCTGAGGAGGCAGACCAGGCACGGGGCGGGCGGCCGAGTGGCCAGTCTCCGGCCACCGGTGAGCCGAAGGGCCGGGCCGTCGGCCGTCTCCCTAAGAAGACTGTTGAGAACAACCCCAACCCTCCCTCCCCGGGCGGCACCAGGCGGCCGGACCCCGCACAGGACGAGAGGCCCGACGGAGGGTGGGAGGGTGATCAGCCATCCCCAGCACCCGCCCCGGCGTTGACGGCCACGGCACCGTCCACGGTGCCCGCGCCGTTGGTCGAACGCGGTGGGCAAGCCCTGGCGGCCGTCTCGCACGGTGAGCCGCGATTGCGTCTGTCCGGGCATGACGTGCGGGTCCTGGCACCCTTGGCCGGGGACTGGTTGCAGCGCGGCGCCACCGTCGCGGACATCCGTGAGGCGCTGACCCAGTGGCTTCCCGATCAGGTGCATTCCCCGGCGGGACTGGTCCGTGACCGGCTGACGCGTAAGCGCCCGGCCGCACCGACGTTCGCTGAGCAGCGTGCCGCCGACCGTCGTCGCGTGGCCGAGGCGGAGTCCAGGCCGCGCGTCGCCGACATGCGGGAGTGCAGAGGTGAGCACGACCAGCCGCGGCTGTTCCTGCCGGTCGACGGCGAGACCCTGTGTCCGTCCTGCCGCTGCGACGAGGCCGAGGCCGGCGTGGCGGGGGCTGTCGAGGCGGCGTTGCGTGGCGGAGCGGCGATTCGTGGTCTGCTGCGTGCGCGCACGGCGGGGGTGGCGGCGTGAACCACGTCGGGCCTATGGAGTGTTGGGACTTCGGCGACACGGACGGGCCGTTCGTGCGGGTACGGCTGGGCGAATGGCTGTGTGAGGGCTGCGACGACGCCGCACGGGCGATCGTGGCCGGTCTGCGCGTGAACGGGGAGGCGGGGCAGTGAACGAGGAGCGGATGCCCTGGTACATGTGGCTGGTCCTGGCCGCCGCGCTGACGATGTCCGCCCCGGGCGAGTTCGATCTCGCGGTGGTCGCGGGATGGTCGCGGTCGGTGGCGTGGGTGATGCCTCTGGTGGTGTCGGCCTATGGGGCGGTCGCGGCGTACGTCGCGGCCAAGATGCCGAAGGACGCGCCGGGACGCAGGTCGGCGGTGGTGGGTGCGGCCGGCGCCCTCGCGCTCGCCCTGGCCTTTCAGGTGACCGCGCACCTGATGGCGGCGGGGTTCGTGCAGGGGTCGGCATGGCTGGTGGCCGCGGTGTCGGCCGCGCCGCCCGTGGTGGTCGCGCACATGATGCACATGCCCTCGGCCGCCCGTGCGGCCAAGGCCGCTGTGCCGGACACGGTGGCCGGGGAAGTGGCCACCGTGGACGAGGCGACGGCGAAGGGGGCGGCCGATGTCGAACCGCACGCCGGTCGGTCGGCGGACGAGGTGGCCGTAGCCGCGGCCACGACGGCCATAGCACCACGGGATCCGGGGCCGGACGCCCTGGCCGTTCCGGCCACGGCCGTTGGCCCAGTGGCCGCAGTGCAAGGCGTGGCCGCCGATGCCGGCGGGCCGGTGGAGGACACCCTTCCTGGGCTGTCCGCGGTGGCCGCACAGCCCAAGGTGACCGCTGGCCGTGGCCGGGCGCGCCAGATCGGCCAAGGGGTTCCCGAGCCGGAGCACGTGCGTGCGGCCGTGGCCGCACTGCGCGCCAGCGGCCGCCCGGTGACCGGCCGGACAGTGGGCGACCATTTCGGGGTAGCCGAGCGGACCGGCCGCCGCTACCTGGGGATGGCCGCTTAAGGGCGAGCCCGCTCGCGCACCGAACTGCGGCGCGCGAGCGGGGCCCCGGCATGGGGTACCGGCTGGAACCAGTCCGAAGGTCGGGCGGGGTTCAGAGGTGAACGGACCAGCCGGCCGGACCGGTCAGGACAGCGCCGTCCGGCGCGAAGGACGCGGACAGTTCCCGTAGATCGAAGCGGTCGGCGGCGTCCCAGCGGGCCTCGGCCTGTTCCAGTTCGGTCCACAGGCGGCGGGGTCCGGATTGGTGGATGACCGGGAGTTCGTCACCTGTGGCCGTTGCGCGGGCCCATGAACCGTCGTCTTGGAACAGCCACAGCATCCGCTGTCCATCCCGTTCCATGGTCTGTACGACCGTGTTCGGCGCGGCGAGTTCGAAGATCATGGAAAGGTCCGGCTCGTTCCACCAGTCCGGGAGCGGGCGGCGGCCCTTGGTCACCTCCTCGCCCTCTGCCTCCCGCGCGTGGCGGTATCCCTCGGGAAGCCGGGTGGGGTAGTCCAGTGCGCTGCGCACGGTCATGAAATGCCCCTGCTCGGCCGCGATGCGCCCGGTTGCGGTGCCGTCGGTGTGCTTTTCGGCGATGACCATCAGCGAGGTGTTGGCGATGGTGGTCACCAGCCGGCCGCCTGGGCGGACGGCGGTGAGCCATGACGCGGGGATTCCCCGGGCCGACACCATGGCTACCAGGCGATCGAACCCGTCGGCGGGAAGAGGGCCGGTTGCGTCCACCGTTTCGATGCTGGGCCGAATGCCGAGGGCGGCCAGTCGTTGACCGGCGGCTTGTGTCAGGTAGGGGTCGACGTCGACGGATAGCACGGCGTTGCCGCCGAGGACCTGTGACAGCAGCGCGGCGGAGTATCCGGAGCCGGTGGCGACGTCGACGGCGGTCATGCCGGGCTGGACATCGAGGAGTCGCAGCATCGTGACGACGAGACCGGGCATGGTGGAGGACGACGTGGGTTCGCCGATGCCGGTCTGCCCGTCTCCGGCGTGGTCCGCGTGCAGCGCGCCGGCCCGGGTGACCAATGTCGTGTCGGAGTAGGCCGCGTTCATCCAGTCCCGCGGGGAGGCGGGGCCGTCGCTGAGGGTCCAGCCGCCGGGGACGTCCCTGCTCCTGTTCCACCAGCGCGGTACGAGGAGGTGCCGGGGCATGGAAGCGACCGCGTCCCTCCAGGCCGGTGCGTTCGCGGCGACGGTCTCGGCGAGGGATGTCGCATGGGGGTGCCAGTCGAGATCGGTGACGGTCACTGCACGGTTCCTTTCTCCAAGGCGTCAGCCATGGCGTCCACCATGGGCATGTCGACATGACGAGTCAGCCAGTGCCATTGCCCGTTGGCGTTGACTTCGAAGAACTTCCATTCGCCGTCGGGAGTTACGGCGAAGTCGACGGCCCCGAAGAAGAGACCGAACGCGTCCATCAGGCGCCGCACACCGGCCTCCACCGCTGGGGGCAACGTGATGGCCTCGTAACGCAGGGACGGGTAGTCGGTGCGCCAGTCCAGCCGGGCGGCCTCGGATCCGGCATGGATCGCGACGGGGAACAGGCGGTTTCCGATCACCGTCAGCCGCACTTCGAACGCCTTCACCACATGCTCTTGAAAGAGAGTGGCGGTCCCGGAGACAGAGGCGTCGACCTGCTCCGCGGCGACCAGCGTCGTCGGGACGGTCGCACGGGTCCCGTCAGAGCGCTCCACACCTCCGCCCAGAGCCTTGTAGACCACACGGTCAAGGCCGATGAACTCTCGTGCGTGCGTCGGGTCGTTCGTGATGACGGTGCGCGGGACATCCAGGCCGCAGCGCGCGGCTTCGGCCAGCTGATGTGGTTTGTAGTTGGCGGCCGCATTCTTCGACGGGTGGTTGACCCACAGGGCAGGCAGGGAAGACAGGACGCCCAGCAGCCCGGACCGCGCTTCGGAGGCGGCGAACGCGCGGGCATCCTCCGGCCAGCCGTCGGGCATGCGGAACTCACCGGGCCGCCTCCACCACACCGAACGCACTTCAGCGAGGTCAACAATGTGGTCCCCGACCGCGAGTGCCCCGGCCCAGCCGCGACCCGTGAGGGTCGCGGCCAGGCGGGAGGCGGTAGGGAAGTCGCCCGTGTCGAACCGGACAACCCGCACGCGTCGGCGGGCCAGTTCCTCGATCACCGGGTCACTGGTCGCGTCCAGTCGGTTGGTGACGACCAACACCGTCTCGTCGGGCATCAGTACAGGTCCGTACCGTCTCCGTCGGTTCCGCTGCCGTGGCCGTCAGGCGTGGTCTCCGTCTTGGTGTCACCGTCCATGAGCGCGTGCCAGGGGTTCCCGGCAGCCGTGACGCCGATCTGAAGCGCCTCGTCGAACCGGCCGCCTTCCGGCAGCGCCGGCGCGTCGGTGCTCACGGGGATGAGGTGCCGCATCCCGAAGGGAAGCGGAGCCGAAACCATGGTGCTCACGTGATCCTCCTTGTGTGGATGGTTCTCAAGAGCTGCCAGCACCCTTGCGCGACGGGTGAACGCCAGCAAGAGCGTTGGGCAATCGCCCATCGTCCGGGCGTAGTGGTGCGACCCGCTCCGACACACCCCATCTGACGGGGAGGTCGACGCGGGGGCTTGGGCCCCGCCCCGCCGGCTCTGGCTCGCTACCCACGGCGGAGCGGGGTGTTGCCTGCCTCTCTGCCGGGGCCTCGGGGGCGGCTGCCGCGGACATAGCGGAGAGGCAGGAATCAGGGGGAGGGGTACCGGACCCGTGCAGGGAGGCCGACGGATGCCGACGGGACGTGCTCCGGGTTCGGCGGTTTGATGAAGAGCGACACGCCGTGCCGGTCGCACCGGAAGAAATTGGGGTCTGCCGGGTGGCTCTCGATGTCCTCGCCTCCGCCAGGGCACATGCGGCGGCGTGGCTCCCACTCGCTCGTGACGCACGGCGCCGCCGGTTTGAGCACGGGGGTGTAGTGGGCGCGCGTCGCGGCGGGCATGTCGGGGGTCGGCATGGCGGGCGGCCCGCTGGAGAGAGGAACGGACACAACGGCCGTGCTGACTGACGGGCGTCGGCTCCCGCGTGCTTCGCCAGTCATTCCTTCACCTTCTCGTCCGCGCGCACCACGAAGGCGAACCCTTCGCTTAAGGGCCGGAAGGATCTGTGACCTGATCGCCCGGAGTGAGCCAAGCATTCGTCCAACGCCTGTGTCTGGTCGTCGTGCCCCCGGGTCTTCCAGTCACAGCCGCAGCAGTTCGCGCCGTAGATGATGAGGTCCGGGTGGACGGTGATTGTGTGGGGTACGTATTTCAAGGTGGTGCGGGTGGCTTTGTACCTCAACGGGGAGTCCGCGAGTTTGACGGCGCTTCCGGTCACCGTGCGCCCCTTCCTTCGGTGGTCGGGCTGGGCTGGCGAACCCTGGCGGGTGCCGGGGTGTGCACAACCGTGCCGGACCGGTTGGCCACGAACTGACGCCGCATGGGCGGATCGCTGTCGTCCGGGCGGTCCTCGTGCTCCTGCACGGTCTTACCCCCTTCCTGGTCAGGACGATTCAGTTCACTCATAGATTTAACTTGGCGTCCGGTAGGTGTATTTGGCCTTGCGACAGACCCGTAGGACTTGAGCTCGTCGGCATTCCCGCTCACGCGGGCGTCTCTTCCTGGTGACGCTCAAGGTCGCCGATGGCCGCCGGCCACTCGAACCCACCACCGACAGGCAGGAGCCAGACGTAATCGGGCGGCGGATCGTCGGACATCCGGATGGGGTCGCCGATACCGCGGATAATGCCGACACGGCCCGTGGACATGTCGCGGACGCGCACCTGAAGCGCAACCCAGTCGGGGGTCACAGGTGCGGTGTGCCGGGACCTCGCGCCGGAGCCGCCCTGCGCTCCCCCGCCGTCACGGCCTTCCTTCACGGCACGCTTGCGGTGTGCCATCTGGACCACTCCATCTCATGATCCAACTACCGTGGCCTGATGGCCCCGAGAGTCGTTGGCAGGTGTCGGCCCAGGACGGACGCGCAGCATCCTGTTTCTGACGGCACGATGCATCCTCGGCGCCCTGCTGGCCCCTGGGCCGACGCAACGACCATCCACCTGGAGGCGCAGTGACCGGAAGGTTTCACATGGGTTTCAATCCTCTACGCGCCCTCTGGGACAGCGGTGTTGATCACGCTAACTTGTCACATCATCAGCAGAGGAGTGTTGCTGTGATCGACGTTAGGCCAGCCGTTCTACGCCATCCCCTTACCTACGTTCGCGTTCAGCTCGGCATGGGGAAGACCCAGTTCGCGACAACCATCTGTCGCCACGGGGAGGCCCTCGGACACCACTTGGGCACGACTCGCTCAACCATCTTCAAGTGGGAGAGGGGAGATCACGACCCCGAAATGCTCGCGCAACTGGTGATCGCCGACTACCTTCGCGTACCGCCGGTGATGGTCGGCAAGGTGCCGTGGCCCCGGTGGCTTCCCGCTTGGGACGATCAACTCATTGCGGGGCCATGGGATCAGAGGTCTACGCTGGAGGTTCTGACGGCACTTTCTGGGAGTGAACCAGTGGACCGAAGGGGCTTTATCGGGATCAGTGGCGCCGCACTAGTCGGCATTGGTGCACAGTGGGCCAATGCCGACCCATCACTAGCGGCAGCCACAAAAGGTGACACAATCACCAGCCGCACGGTTGACCGTATGGCCCAGCGAATCGAATCGATTCGCGGCATGGAGCAGGACACCGGCGGGGTGGACTTCATCGACGCGGCGCGCGGAGACTTGCGTCTCATCACAGGCATGATCACCAATAGTCGCTATACAGAGGCGATCGGGCAAAGGCTCTTCGCCCTCGCAGCCGAAGTTGGCTGTCTCCTCGGCTGGATGAGCTACGACGCCGGGCTCCAAGCGGCTGCACAGAAGAACTATGCCGGCGCCCTGCGGGCAGCGAAAACAGCCGACGACGACATGCTCGGCGCCCACACGTTGTGCTTCATGGCGGCGCAAGCCACGAACCACAAGGAACAGCGCGCCGCCGTCGGGCTCATGGAGTCCGCAGCGAGCGTCAGCAACCGAGTGCCAGCGTTCATGAAATCCTCTCTTGCCGCCCACGAGACGACCGTCTATTGCAAGGCGGGGGATCATAAGAGGGCAGCTCAGTCACTGAACCGCGCCTTTGCGGCGTTGGAACGCAGCGGCAACGACCGACCGGCCTATCTGCGCTGGTATGGCGAATCGCAGCTCCGCTCCACCGAGGGCCGCTTCCTGCTGGCAAGCGGACAAGCTTCGCGGGCAACTGACTCATTGGAGAAGTCAGTCACCCATGCCGCGCCGCGTGACCAGGCCGTCCGTTGCGGCACTCTGGCTCTTGCCTACCATCACGCCGGCGACCTGGACGGGGCCCTTGACGCGACCGATCGCGCCCTCCGGTTCATCGGTACGGGCATCCACACCCAACGGGGTGTCGAACGGTTGCAAGAGGTCCGGAACGCACTCGCCTCGCACCAATCGGAGCCCAAGGTCAAGGAAGCCCGCGCACGCATCGCGGCGCTGGCGGTGGCCTGACAGCGGCTGGTCAACGGGTCGTTGATACGACGAAACGCCCCCGCTGTCAGCATGGAGCCGACAGTGGGGGCGTGTTGTGTCAGTGGGCGTTGGTAGCCTGCCAGATGGTGACGGCGAGGCCGAGCACCGCGACGAGGGCGGCGATACTCGGCAGCGGCCATCGTGAGCGTTCGAGGGCGCCGAGGCGGGTTTCGTGTTCGGCCAGTTGTCGTTCGCTCTGGTCGGAGCGCTGGACAAGGAGTGCTAGCGCGCCGTCGACCCGCGCGAACCCGGCCTCCATGGTGCCGCGGAGGCGTTCGAGTTCCAGGGCGACGGCCGCTGTGTCGTTCGGGGCGGGGTCGGTCACGCGCCGCCCTCACGAGTGAGGCCGGGGGCCTCGTCTGGGTGGGCGGTGCGGAGCCAGACGGGCAGGAGCGCTTGGACGCCCGGGATGGCCATCACTCGGGTCAGTCCGGCGGCGAGGGCGAGGGCGCCGGCTGCCCATGGGAGGGTCTCGGGGATACCGGCGGCGGAGACGATGGCGGGCAGGAGCGCGGCGAGGGTGACGGCGGTCTGGACGGTGGTGCGGATGGTGCGGCGGGTCGCGTCGGTCACGGTGATCTCTTCGTTCAGCAGGTGGTAGAAGGGACGTTCAGGGCGTCCCATGTAGTCGGGTCGGGCCAGCCGTCGGCGGCGGGCCCGGTGAGGCCCTGGCGTTGCTGCCAGCGGGCGTAGGCGTGGCGGTCGGCGGGTGCCCACTGCGGGCCGGGCGGGTAGTCGGCCACCCCTTCCTCGGCCAGCCGCCGGCCCACGGCCGCGACGACCGGTGAGTACGGGTAGGCGCGGAACCAGTCCGGCCCGGGGTATGGCTCCCGTTCCGGCGGGGGTGCGGGGTGTCCGGGCAGGACGGTGAGCAGCTGTCCGACCCGTTCGCGCATGCCGTGCAGGGGCAGGCCGAGCCGTTCCACGGCCGGGCCGGTGATCTTGTCCGGACCCCACTTGTGCGCGCGGCACAGGGCCGCTGTGGCTCGGGTGAGCGCGTCGAGCTGGCCCGGGGGCCACTGCACGGTGCGGAGGCCGGGGTGCACGGCGGCGATCCGGTAGGCGTCCTGGCCGTCCGCCGCCGCGCGAGTCGGCCGCGGAGTGGTGAGGATGACGGTGCCGGACCGGCTGACCACGGCGTTCCACGAGGGGCTGTTGCAGCACCGGCCAGCCGGGTCGGAGTCGTCGTTCGCCGTCGGTTCGAGGAGGATTCCGGACGGCGTCCACGTGGGGGTGGGCGTGCGCCAGGTGGCGAACAGCGCGAGGTCGAGACCGGCCCCGTGCAGGGTGGTGACGATCGCCTCGGGGGACAGTGCGGTTCTGGGCAAGTGCACTCGTTGGGTCGGGTCTGGGGATCTCAGCTGCGGGGGACCTTGAGCGCGGCCCACTGACGGGGGCCGGGCCAGCCGTCGCGGAACTCCGGCGCGTCGCCCAGCTTCTTCTGCCAGAGGGCGAACGAGGCGCGGTCGGCGCCGGTCCACTGAGGGCCGGGGCCTTCCCGGTATGCCGAGCATCCTTCAGCCACGAGCCGTCGGCCCATGGCCGTGATGATCGGGGAGGACGGGGCGCCGCGAAAGAACGATTCGCCGGGGAAGGGCTCGAAACCGCCAGCGTTCCCGCGGTCGCGGTCGGAGGCGCGGTCGCCGTCGGGGATGTCGTCCGCCGAGGCTTCGTGACCGAAGTAGGTGACGCCCCGCTGTCCGCGCCAGGAGGGATCGGCGACGACTACCCCCTCGGGGTAGTCCGGGATCCCGTACCCGTGGATGTAAGAGCTCTTGCGGGACCGGGTCTTGAGGTAGACGCCGTCACCCTCGGCCGAACCGTCGTCGTTGGTGTTGCCTTCCACGGTGGTGATCTCGTCGTCCGTATACGCGACGACGATGCCGGTGTGGGAGCCGCCGCCGGGGCCGTAGTAGACGACGCCGCCGATCACCGGGTAGTCGGTGTAGCGGCCCCGGTCCTGGAACCACTCGACGCCCTCCGCGCAGGAGGCAGTGACGGGTGCGAGATCGGCGGCGCCTGCTTCCTGGAAGCACCAGCTCACGAAGGTATGGCACCACGCTTCGCCCTGGGCCCATTCCAGTCCGGGGACGGCGGGCGCGTACTTCTGGATGTTGTCCCAGTGGCCGCCCGAGCGGCCTTCCTGGTACCCGACTTCATCGCGGGCGGTAGCGATCACATCGTGCGCAAGGGACATGCGGATAACTCCTGTTGAGGGCATGGAAAGACCCCGCACCGAGGGCGGTGCGGGGTGGGGAGGGGCGGGGTCAGGCGTCGAGGGCGAACCTGATGGTGTCCAAGTAGATCCACTTCACCGGCGACTGAATGTCGGCCTGGAGTTCACCGCCGGCCGTTTGGTCACTGCGCGAGATCACGTCCACCCTCGTGGACGACCCCTTGTCGAAGTTGAGCGAGGTCGCGCAGACGAAACTGCGGAGGTAGCGGGGCCGGGCCTCGGGCGGGAGGACGGCCAGCCGCCAGGACGGCGCCACGTTGAAGTCTTTGCCGTCCTTCCGCTCCACACTGCCGCTGAGTTCGATGGTGCCGTTGACCAGGCGCCAGCGGGGATTGCCACCGTGCGCGACGACATCGCCGGGAAGGGGCAGCGGTTGCCACGGGCCGGGGGAAAGGGGCGTCCAGGCGCCCGCGCCGTAGATCTCCATGCGGCCTTCGCCCTGGAGGTACGCGAGTGCACCCGGCACCGGTCGCTCCACCGACGAGGTCCGGGCAACGGTGTTCGCGTACACCCGCGGGGTGAGGGCGTAGACGCGTTCATCGGTGATGTCCCGGGGGGCGACCGCGCCGGCCTGCGGTGCGACGGCCACTCGGCAGAGCGGCACGTCGAATATGCCGCCCTGCCCCTGGGAGAGGGCGGGGGGCTGGGGCTGGGCGGCCGGGGTGCCCTGGAGGTAGGCGATGCTGATGCGCTGCCCCGTGCGGGTGAGGCGGATGGTGATCCGGTCGACGCGCGGCTGAGTGCCCGTGTTCGCGGCGATCACGACGTTGCGGTTCGCGTCCGAGTAGTAGTGGAACCCCTGGACGGTGGCGTGACCAGGGGCGATGGTGACGGTCATGTCCTGGCCGGTTGAGGCGGCGGCGAGGGGGTCGGCCGGGTCGCTGGTCCGCGGGGCCCGGATTCCGTCGGTCTGCCACATCGACGCCATCTGGGACCACTGCTCACTCGTGACGGTGGTACCGGCGCCGCTGTCGAAGGGGAAGAAGTATTCGGCCAACTGGCCTCCTCTCGTGGTCAGTAGCGGGTGTTGAGCTGGTGAACGGCCTGCCACAGGCGCCGTACCTGGGCGTACAGGGCGGGTGTCTGGGTGGCGGCCTCGGTGCCGACGGTGGCCTGTACGGTGCTGTCGTCCGCGGTGTCGGTCAGGTGGACTTCCCGCACGGGGTAGGTGAGGTCCGCGCCGGCGGTGGTGGTGACGGTGACGATGTCGCCCACGTGGTAGTCGCGGCCGTACTGGCACTGTTCGGTGTCGACCGGCGAGAGGGACAGTTCGGCCTGGGCCCCGCCCTGCTGGAGCGCGTTGGTGGCCGACGTGCGGAGCGCTTTGAACTGGGGGTCGGTCTCGTCCAGGCGCCCGGGGATGGCGGTGTCGCGCTGGTCCACGAACGTCTCCGTGGTCCGGGACCATTCGGCCTCGGCCTCGGGGGTGGTCCACTGCCAGAAGAAGCGGTCTTTCCCCTGGCCCTGGGCGGCGACAACGGCACGTGTCGTGCGCGGTGCGGTGAGCTGGTAGGAGTAGGAGCTCAGGTTGCCCAGCTCGGCGGAGAAGCGGACGGCCCCGCGCAGGTCGCGGGTGGTGACGACCTGGAGGGCGAGCCGGGGTGTGGTCGGGTCGGGCTGGGTGATCCGAGCGGACAGGCCAGAGGTGGACGCGAGGGTCTGCACCGCGGACAGAATGGTGTCGAAGCGCAGTTGGGTCTTGGTCGCGGCGCCGAGTCCGGTGCGGGGGCCGGTGTCCAGGCCCGGGACGCGGCGGCCTGGTAGCGCGGTTTCGCCCGCGTTGGCGGCCACGAGCGCGGTGATGATGTCGCCGGCCGGTCCGGTGGCCGTCCAGTAGTCGGTGTTGTAGCGGCCGTTGCCGGAGTCGGGGGTGCGGGTGGGATCGGGGAACGCGAGACGGGCGCCCAGCAGGGTGTTGTCGCAGACGCCGGAGAAGGTGACAGTTCCCGCTCCGGCCGACTGCGACCACTCATGCCGGATGCCGGTCACGGGGCCGGTGAGAAGGGGGGCCGGAGCGTCGTCGGTCCAGATCATCACCCCCGCCCCGCCGGTAGTGAACAGGCGGGCGTGGGGATGGTCGGCGGGCAGGGCGAGCGTCCAAGTCCCGGTGTCGAGGTGGCGGACGATGACGTCCAGGGAGGTGTAGGTGTCGATCTGTCCTATGCGGCGCAAGGCGGCGTCGCGGACGTCGACGCGGTAGCGCCGCACGGGTCAGGCTCCGAGGTGTCGTGGCTGGTAGGTGAGGGTGACCGCGGATTCCTCGGAGGCCCCGGTGGCGGTGAGGGAGATCCGGTTCTCGCCCGGGGTGAGCTGCCAGAGTGCGGCCGGGCCGACGAGGCGGGGCCACAGGTTCTCGCCGCGGGTGCCGTCGGGGTTCTCCAGGTAGACGGCCTTGACGCCGGGGCGGGTGTCGATCACGACCGTCCGGCCGGCGGGGATGCCGTAGGACAGGGTCAGGGACCGGCCGGTGGTGCGGTTGGCCAGGTGGAGCGGGACGACGGGCTGGCCGGTGTCCTGCCGGCCGAGGGGGCCGGTGATCCGCCATACCGGCCATGCGTCCACGTCACTGGTGACCGTCACCGGTATGCCCTCGTCGCCGATCACGCTCGGGGCGATCCTCAGCGGCAGGAACGGGGAGGTTCGCGGCTCGGCGCCGGTTCCTGCGGGGTCGAGGCGGGACAGGGTCAGGTGGTCGACATCCAGGGGGGTGCCGTCGGCCTGGATGACCGGGCGCACGGTGGCGGTTCCCGCGGGCATGGTCCCGGGGGCGGCCTCCCTGGGGTGATCGGTGTTGTCCGCCGGGGGTCCGCCGACGCGGTCCCGGCCCTGGGCGTAGCCGGTGACCTCCACCCACCCCTCGGCGTCGGCGAGCGGGCGCCGGGCCGCGGCGACGAACCGGACTCCTCCGGGGGCCGGGGTGCCGTCGGCGGCCACGCCCGAGAGGCCGACCGAGACAGATGTCTGCATGTCGACTGCCGCCGTGCCGCTGCGGCGCACCCGGGCGGTGAGCCGGTACAGGCTCACGCCGTCGTAGGGGACCGCAGTCGTCGCCTCGGCGCGGGTGTCAGCCGGAAGGCGGGTGTACTGGCCATCGGTGGCCCGCTGATCACTCAGCACCACGCCAGGCGTGCCGGGGGACGTCCAAGCGGCGGGGTTGTTCATGGTGTCGGACAGCATGGGCGTCCAGGACCCGGCGGGGTGGGACAGGAATGCCGGTGCCCCGTGGACGCGGAACGTCTCGGACCGCTCCGCCCCGTACCAGTACGGGTCGGGGGCAATGAGCTGGAGCCCGTACCGGGTGAAGGCGAGACCTGCGCCGTCGGTGCCCTCGTCCCCTTCCATGCCGCCGGTGTAGTGGACGCGGATACTGCGGGCGGTGCCGTCGGCCTCTGCCACACGCAGCACGCACGGCTCCCGCTCGGCGACGAGGGCGGCGACGAACGTGCGCTTGAGCGCCAGCAGCTCCGGGCGGGTCGGCGCCCACAGCAGCAGCGGCAGGTTGATCCGGCGGGACGCGGCCCGCACCTTCACCAGCCGCCCGCCGTCCATCCCCGCGTACTCCGTGACCGTGGTCTGCACCGGCGGTGCGTCCAGGCCCGTGGGCCCGGGGAGGATCGCGATACACGCCCCCTGATGGGACAGGTCCGCTGTCAGCAGGAACTCATTGCCGCCGGCGGTGAGGGTGACCCTCGGCGGGGCGTCGGCTTCCGCGTGCTCCGGTCCGGGCAGGATGCCGGTGGAGACGACGGCCGACGGAGAATTCAGCGCAGCCAGTAAGAGCACGCACCAACCCCCCTTCACGTTCGGGTGGTTGGTGCGTGCGCCAGATGGTCAGGCGTACAGGGCATCCGCGAATCTCAGCGCGGATACGATCTGCTGCTCGGTCGGGACGCCGGGAACGGCGTGAAGGTGAATCACCGGCGCATTCCCCGGTGTGCTGCCGCCTGCGGGGGCGGAGTTGATGCCCTTGGAGTCGGCGATCATGTCCCACTGGGCGGGGGTGAATACGGGCTCCGGCCTGCCGAGACCGTTGTAGACGAGGGAGAGGCCCGGGGGCAGGTAACCGCCGGAGTCGTATCCGCCCGGCCGGTCCAGGGCGGACAGCGAACCGTAGCGGTGGATTGCGTAGTTCAGGCCGGCATAGATGTTCGCCAGCGGGTTGACGGAAGTGCCGTAAAGGAACGGCCCCGTGTTGCGGAAGGGGCCGGCGTAGGCGTCAAAAGTCGGCCCGATGACCTGCATCAGACCTACGCTCGGGGTGCCGTCCTGGGCGTTGATATCCCAGTCGTTGACGATGTTCGGGTTGCCGCCGGATTCGACGTTCATGCGACGGAGGACGGTGTCGAGCCATGACGCCGGCTGGCCCAGCATGCTCAGTGCCTGGAGGACTTGCGGTGTCCAGCGGGTGACCCCGCTGCCGCCGGTGTCACCGCCCATCTGGGGGCTTCCCCCGGCGGAGAAGAACCCGGACACGAAGTCAACGACCGTGTCTTTCAGCCCGGTTACGGGTGTCCGGAATACCTCGCCGATCATCTGCGACCACTTGGCCGCGTCCAGGCGACCCAGGTCGCCGAACACCGGTTTCAACAGTGCGTCCATGGCGGTCCCGGGGTGGGCCAGCATGTCCGCGGCGCCCTTCACGCCGCGCCATGCTTTGGTGGCCTTGTCGCTGGTCCAGTCCCACGCCTTGCCCGCGGCGTTCTTGCCCCAGTCGAGGGCGGAGCCGAGGACGCCGCCCGTGGCGAGCATCTGCGTACCGGCGGCCTGGAGAAGCCCGAGTGACCGCGACCGGTATTTCGGGTCGGTCGGGATGACGTACTCGGGATAGCGGGGGTTGCCCTCGCCGACGATCGCCGTCGGCTTGTTGAATACCCCGGGCCGGACCGGGAGCGGGCCGCCGGACGCAAGCAGCGGCAGCTTTTCCATCTTCAGCTTGTCGCCGATTCCGGGAATCCAGCCCGTTAGCGTGTTCCAGATGTCCAGGACGCCTTCGTTCCACACGGTCCCGATGACGAAGTTGACCGGGTCGCGTGTGGCGTCCTCGATTTTCTTCCAGGCGATCGCGATGCCGTCCTTTGCATGCGCGAAAGCCCAGGAGATGTTGTCCAGGCCGTCCTTCAGTGCGTCGAAGGCGGGGCGGATGGCGTTTTCCCAGCCCCACGAAATGGCGTCGCCGATGGCGCGCCAGATCGGTTTGACGATGCTGTAGTACAGCCACGAGACGGCGGGGCCGAGAACGCTCGTCAGGAAAAGGGCGAACGCGTCCACGGCCGGTTTGATCACGTAGGCCCAGGCGACGGCGATGGCCGCACCGATCAGGGCGAACGTGGGCTTCACCACGGCTTCGTAGAGCAGGACGATGACCGGCCACAGGATGTTCCGGATGAAGGACCAGAAGACCTGTAGCGTCGGCCAGATCACGTCGAGCCAGACGGTTTTGATGACTTGGCCGATGAACTGGAACATCGGCCAGACGACGCCCGTAGCGAAGTCCCGGACGACCGGGGCCAGGGTGTTCGCGATGACCGACCACAGGGCGGAGAAGACCGGCTGAAGAACTCCGGTCCAGATCGCCGAGACGACCAGACCGATCATCTGGAACGCGGGGACAAAGGCGTTCTGCCACAGCCACATGACGGCCGGGACGACCCGCGTCATGATGAAGTCTGCGAGCCAGGAGAACGCGGGCTTTACATACCCATTCCATGTGGTTGAAAGTTGAACCGATATCCAGGCAAAAAAGGGGGATAGCGCGGAGTCCCAGAGCCAGAGGAACGCCGGCGCTACCCGGCCCATGATGAGATCGGCGATCCAGTCGAATACCGGTTTGATGACCGTCAGCCACGCGACAAGGCAGGCCGCCTTGATCGCGTCCCAGCACGCGGTCACGCCGTCGCGGAACCACCCGAAACGCCGCCAGACATAGACGACGGCGATGCCCAGGGCGATCAGCGCGCCGACGATCAGCAGGATGACGTCCGCCGTCCAGCCGATCGGCGTCGCCTGGAACAGCAGCGCCATCGCGCTCGTGGCCGCGTTGACCAGCCACTCGGCGACCGCAACCGCCTTGAGGGCGAGACTGATCGAGATCAGCGCGACGCCGAGGGCCTCCAGAATGCCCGGCGGGACCAGGGCGACCAGGCTGGCGAGATCGCCGACGAACAGAAGGGTGATCCCCGACATCGGCTGAAGCGCCGTAAGGAGATTGCCGGTGGCGGTTCCGAGGCTTTGGAGGATGCCCCCGACAACCGGACCGTTCTCCCGGATGCGCACCAGGAACGCGGCGAACCCCGGTGAATCCCGGAGGCGGTCGCCCCATTCGGAGAACCGTTTCGCCTGGTCGACCAGACGCTGAGTGAACGCCTCCGTGTGGGGAAGGGCGGCGTCCAGCATGCCCGCGAAGCCCTTGAAGAAGTACCCAAGTGCCGTACCCGTATTGCGGATTGCGGGGCCGATGGCCTGGGTCAGGTCGTCGCGGAACCGGTCCCAGAAAGGAGTCTTGAAGTCGGCCGAGGTGGCGTCCATCAGGTCCCGGACACCGGCCGCGGCGGAGTGCACCAGCGGCGTGAAACTCGGCAGGGATGCCCGCGCGCCGTCGAGGCCGCGCGTGAAAAGCGGCATCACCTCCGGCTGAAGCGAGGCGGACCAGTCCGTGAACGCCGACTTCAGGGCAACGAACGCCTCGAAGGTGGCTCGGGCGGAGGGCGACAGGGCGTCGAGGGCCTGCCGGTATTTCCGCGCGGCGGTGTCGGCCGCCGACGTCGCGCCGGCCGTCTGCATGTGCGCGGCCGCCACCTGCCGCTCGGCGTTGGCGATCGCGTCGGCCGCAGCCCGCCGGGCCCTGGCGACGCCCCGGACGGCGTCGGCCACGCGGGTCTGTGCGTCGGCGACAGCGCGGGCCTGGTCGGCGACGCGCTCATGTGCCTGGGCAACACCGTCCTGGGCGCGGCGTACCCCGTCCGCGCCGTCGACGCCGGCCGCGTTCGCCCGGCGGGTGTCGGCCTCCAAGCGGCGGTGCGCGAGGGACTGTTCTTTGAGGCCCTGGACGGCCTGGTCGTAAGTGAGCTGGGCCTGATCCCGCTCCAACTGGCTTGCGGACGGGTCGACGCGGACCTTCGCAAGATCCTGTTTCGCCTGCGTCAGGCGCAGTGCCGCTGCCCGCTCGGACAGGGCGGAGTCGGTGAGCTGGTTGTTGAGGTCCTCCAGCTGCCGGACGGCGTCCGCGCGGGCCTGGGTCAGGGCCTGCTGTGCGCGGCGTTCGTCGTCCTGGGCGCGGGCAAGCTGGGTTTCGGCGCGGGTGACGCCGTCCTCGGCCTGGGCGACCTGCCGTTGTGCGGCGGCGATCTGCTCGGCCCCGTTGCGCTGGGCGGCGGCCAGCGCGCGAACGGCGCCTTCCTGCTGGGCGGCGCGCTGGGTGGCCGCGACCGCGGCGCGGGCCCCGTTGTCGGTCGCCGACGAGGCGGCGTCCTCAGCCGCTTTCCTGGCCTGGAGTGCCTGGGCGATGCCGATGATCGCGGGGACGGCGACGGCGCCCAGGACCGCGAACCCGGAGGCGGCGACGACCGTGGCGGCGGCGAGTCCGGCGACCTGCCCCGCCACGATCTCCGCACTCGGGATGGCGGCAAGACCGGCCAGGGCCAGCGTCAGACCCAGTGTCCCCAGGAGTGCCGGGGTGAAGTCGAAGTCGATGCGCTTGCCGTCGAGGGCGTCGGCCTGCGCGCGGACGGCGGCCAGGGCGGCGGATGCCTGCGCGGCATCCACCCGGACGTCGATGTCCGCGTCCGAGGCGGCCAGGACGGCCAGCCGGGCCTGTACGGCGTCGATCTGCGCGAGAGCCGCCCCGGTGTCGACATCGATGCCGATCCGGGCCGTGGCAAGGGTGGTGAGCTGGGCGCGGAGGGAGGTGAGTTCGGCGCGGGCGGGGGTGGTGTCCGCGCTGATGTTGATCTCGGGCAGCGCCGCTTGCGCGGCCTGGACCTGCGCCCGCAGCCGACCGCCGAACGACCCGTCGGTCTCCAGGCGGATGACGCCGGGGCGGGCGGTGATGCGGTCGATGTCCTCGCGAACGGCCGCGAGGTGCGCGCGGGCAGCGGCGGTGTCCGCCCGGACCGTGACGTCCGGGTGCGCGGCACCGAGCCGGGTCAGCTCCGCTTCGAGGGACTCGGCCTCGGCCCGGGCGGCCGCCGCGTCGATGTCGACGCCGATGGTCTTGCCCGCCAGGGCCTCCATGCGGACCCGGAGGGCCTGGAGGTCGGCGTCGGCCTCATCGGTGTCCGCACCGACCTGGAGTTTCGGCAGCGTCCGGAACACCGCCTCCAGGCGGGTCTTCAACGACCGGGCGAACGCGCCGCCGGCCTGGTCACCCTCGCGGGTGGCGGACTGGCGGGCCCGGGTGCCGCCCTGGCGGACGGCGTCGGGGATGGCGTTGCGGATGGCCGGGGCGAGGGCGGCGGCGATATCCCGGCCCAGGGTGGTACCGATCTGCGCGCCGCCGCCGACACCGGCGGTCATGGCCTGCGTGAACGCACGCCCCGCGATCCGGCCGGCTTCCTGCCCGGCGGTCGTGGCGGGCTGGGCAAGCGCGGTCTTCAGGCGCTCGGTGATCCCCTGGACGTTGGGGATCACCTGTACTTCTACGGACCCCAGGACGATCGCCACAGCGGCCCTCCTTACATACGGAGTGGCCGCCGCAGGCGGCGAGCGTTACGGGGGTGGTGCGGGGGTGCCGTTGATGATCTGGAACAGGGTCTCCGCCGCCGCGGGGGTGATGCGCGGGCGGTCGGGCGTGCGGGGGACGCCGGGACGCGGCACGGGCGCCGGCGGGGCGGGCTTCTTGCCGCCGCTGGTGTTCACCAGGGCGTAGTAGTGAGAGAGGCGGTTGACGGCGTCGATGGCCTGCGCCAACAGGAGGTCAGTCTGTGACCATCGGCCTCGGGACGGGTCGGCGCCCTCCGCCTGGGCGTCCAGGTCCGCCGGTGGCGCCGCGTTGCGCAGCGCCGTCATCGTCGCCGACTCGGGCGGCAAATGCTCTATCAGCACGCGGACTTGGCGCCAGGTGAGACGGTCCCGGTACAGGTCCAGGAGATCCGTACCGGGGTAGTAACGGCGGAAGTCCGCTTCTACCGCTTCCGCGTGCTCTTCGAGGACCCGCGCGGTCCACTGGACTTTCCCAGCGTCTCCCCACCGGCCTCGGCGACCTGCGCGACCCACGCGCCGATCTCGTCCTGAGTCGGATCACCGTCGTACCAGGCATCCACGTCGTCCGGGTGAAGAACACCTTCCGCGAACGCGTCGAGATCACCGGAGTTCAGGGCGCGCAGGGTCGAGGCGCGCCAGCGCTGCGAGGGCAGCGCTCGGACCGGGTACCCGGCCAGCTCCACCGTCACGTAGTCAGTGGTCGCGTCGGTCTCCTGCCCGGCGGTCGGGCGGTCGGCGGGGGACGGGGAGACGGTGGTGGAGGTCATGGGGCGGGGTGTCCTTACGGGTCGTTCCCAGCGTGCGGGGAAGAGATCGGCGGGGTGGAGCGGGCGGTGGTCAGCTCTTCGGGGCCGGAGGCACGGGCGGGATCACCGGTGCCTTTGTGGTGAAGAGGTGATAGACGGTGTTGTTCGCGGCATCCGGGTAGGCGGTCACCTTGATGTCGTAACCCGCCATGTCCTCCGACTTATAGGCGACATCGGAACGGTTGGTGATCTCACCGGAGGGCACGTAGAACCCTTCCATGCTGTCGCCGTCGGCGACGAGGAAGAACCACGAGCGCCGGTCCGGTGACGGACTGGCCGATTCGGCGAACTTCGACAATCCGTCGCTGCCCGGTGCCAGGTCGGCCACCGGCAGGCGGAACATCAGACTCTTGACGATCGGGGAGTTCGTTTCCCACATCGTCAGGCCGAAGGTTCGCACGCTCTTCGTGATCTGGGTGCGGAACGCGGAGGTCACGCCCCAGGGCGTGAACTCCTTGTGGTCCTCGTCAATGCCGTACTTCAGGCCGTCGTCGGAGATCGCGCCGAGCCCGGTCCAGGGGGAGGGAGGTGTGCCCAGAGCTGTGGGGCCGGGGGTGCCGAGCGGGGCGACCCAGCCACCGCCGTTCGCGCCGACCATGGCCAGGTCGGCGGCACGGGTGATCTGTATCAAAAGGGAATGTCTCCTCGTGGGAAGGCCGCGCACGGAGCGGGCGTGCGGACCCGTTGAGTTCAGGGGGAGTTCAGGGAGCGGTGTGGAGGTGGACGGCGTACGTCGCGCCAATGCGGGTCACGGCCGGGTTCTCCCATGGGCGCCATGCCGGCGCGGCCACCGTCGACGTGGCGGTGAAGACCACCCCGGGGTCGGCCGACCCGGGAAGTGCGGACAACACCGCCTCCCGAATGAAGGAGGCCAGCCCAGCGGCGGAGGCGCGGGTGCCCGCGAACACGTCGATGTCCACCACCGCGAGGTCGAGGCGGAACCCGTCGTCCGTACCGCCGATCCGGCGCAGCCGTACCAGCGGCAGGGACGCGTCCAGATCAGCCGGGGCATCGGTGCACACCCGTACCCCGAGCCGCGGCGTGAGCCAGGCGACAAGCGCCGCTTCGGCGTCCGGCCATGTCATGGGACGCGGACGCTGGTAGCCGCCCGCATGAGGGTGTGGCGGGCAGGGGTGTTTTGCCCGCCGTACTCCACGAACCGCGCGTGCGGCGAACTGTTGGTCACCACCGCGCCGGTGCGGTCGTGGGCCGCACCCATGCGACGGCGCGTGCCGGTCGAGAATGAGGAGCGGTACTGCCCGACGCTAGTCGGGGCGGTGGCCTCGGCAACGGCCTGGATCCGGTCGGCCGTCTGGAGCAGATAGGCCGTGACCATGGGTGAGTTGAGGAGTTGCCGCAGGCCCGACCGCCGGACCTTGACCTTGGGTGGCATCGGCGTCGCACCCCCTTTCGTGTGGTGCGGGGCGGGTCAGCCGGTGACGCGGCGGGCGGTGATCTGCACGCCGGCGGTGGTACCGGTGAGCGGGGACCGGTAGAGCTCCACGGGGCCGTGGACGGTGTAAGCCAGGCCGCGGACGCGGAGGCGGTCGGTGGGGCGGACGTCGGTGGTCGGCGGGGCGTAGATCACCAGATGTACGGTGACGGTGTCCTGGCCGCCCAGGATTTCCCCGCCGGGCCCTGCTCCGGCGCCGGAGCTGCCTGGGGCGACCGTGCACCCGTGCACCGGGTGCTCCGTGTCGGGGCCGCCGGTGTCGTTGCCGTAGACGTCCCGCACGGGCGGGCCAGGGCGCAGGACGGTGACCGTCTCGCCGAACATGGGGATCGGGGAGACGGTCATTGTCCGTACCACCACGGCAGATCCCACGACGGCGGACGCGCGGGAGGTGCCCCCGCGCCCTTCGGTGTGGGGTCGACGGAGAACGCACCGCCGCGCCCTGCCATCAACTTCAACGACCGGCGTTCGTCGCGGGTCATGTACAACCCGGCCTGCGACTGCGGGCGCTGCACGCTGTACGGCCCGACCGTCTCCGCCACAATCCCTTGGGGGTTGGCGTAGGCGCGGGCGGCCACGGACAGCACGACGGCGCCGGCGCCCTCGGGGAGCGGACTCACCACGGCCCGGCACAGGGATTCGGCCTGGGCGATGATCAGCGCCGCACGCTCTTCCTGGACATCCTGGCCAAGGAAGTCGGCGAGTGCTTGTGGCGCTACGAGAGGCACGGCCGGTCACCGCCTCTCGGACTGTCGAGTTCGGCGGGACCTGCGGGCTGGGCTAGCTCTTCGGGGCAGGCGGGGTGGTGGGGGCGGTGTAGGTCACGAACGCGTGCTTGTCGCCGATCGCGAACCCGTAGTGCGCTTCGCACAGCATCAAGACCAGGTTTTCCTGGAACGCCGAGTGGATGTGGCCGTCCGAGTCGACGTAAGTACCGACGTCGGTGGTCTTGATGGTGATGTCCATGCCGACGCCGTAGACGGCCTGGTCGAAGTCACCGGCGACGGCACGCAGGCCGGTGTCGGTGGTGGTCGACTGCCGGTTCAACTTGCCGCCGATGCCCCTGCTGTAGGCGATCGGGTAGCCGATCAGGGAGCCACGGGAGACGGTGCCCTGCCCAGCTGGATCGGGTACAAAGATCGGTCGTCCGGTGGTGTCCGTGGACAACAGCAGTTCCGGCTTCAGGAGCGGGTCGGCCGCGAATCCCGTGGTGTCATAGCCCGACTCGGCAACGGACTTCAGGCCGGTGACCACATCGGCGTAAAGGCCGCCCTTGGACTGCGCGGTCGTGCCGAGCGCCATGGAGTTGGGGGTGGCGGTCAGGTAGTCCTCGAACGGGCCCTTCCCGCCGGTCATGGTCTTGCCGTGGATCGCGGCGTAGTCGAAAGCGCGGCCGAGGGCGGTGGGAAGGTCACGCTGGAGCTGCGTGAAGAGGCCGGCCGGGTTCGTCATAGCGACCTCAGCTGAGACTGGGACCAGGACGGCGACCTTCTTGCCGCGCATCGTCCGCACGCTGAGGTTGCTGGAACCGAGGGGCTTGGTGCCCGCCTCATCGACCCAGTCGGCCAGCGGCACATCCCCGGAGACAGGGATGGCGGCCCCGGCGGTCAGGGAGAGCGGAACCCGGCGCGCGAGCTGCATGACCGCCGAGGACTCCACGGCCTGGTCGAAGATCGGGGCGGTGATCTCCGGCGGGAGCAGTGTCGAGGGGACGCCGCGGGTCTGTATCGGGGTGACGGTAGCGATGGTGCGAGTTCCTTAGCGGTGCAGGGAGTTCTGGAGAAGTCCGGCGAACATGGCGGCGGGGTCGGCGGCGGTGTGCCGGCCGGATGAGCCCTGTGTGGGGTCGGGCTGCATTAGGCGGTGCCCGGCAGCGGGGGCGATGTCGGCAAGGAGTTCGTCGGCGTCGGCTTCCAGCTCTTCCCGGGTGGTGCCGACGAGACGGGCGGCCTGCCGTTCGGTGAGTCCGTGCGAGTGCGCGACCTGGGCGCGGACCAGTTCGGCGCGGGTCTGCTCGGCCTGCCGCTCGGCGGTCTCCGCGCGTTCGGTGAGCCGTTGGGCCTCGGTCTTGCCCGCTTCCTGGAGCTGGTGCAGCTCGGCGGCGGCGGGCTCCAGCTCGGCGACGCGCGCGGCGTGGCTGGCCAGCTCGGCGGCGAGTCGTTCGATCTCCGCGCGGGCGGCGGCCGGATCGTCCCAGGGGCAGGCGTCTTCACCCTGCGGCTCGGTGTTGTTCTGTGCGGATGTGGGGTCAGGACGGATCAATGGTTTTTGGCTCTCCGGGCATGCGAAAGCCCCGCCCAAGGTGATGGCGGGGCTGGGCTGACGCTGGCGTGGGACTCTAAGGAAATACCTTCTGCACGTGCTTCCGCGTCGGGTTAATCCGGCTTCCGCATCGCTTTAAGGATGTTCTGTCTCCGAAGCTCCGCTTGCGGGTCTGGAGTGTTGGGTACGGGGGGGTCCGGCGCATCGATCTCGTGGACTGCGCCCGCTCGCAATCCTTGTCCGGTGCGGTCAGTGGCACGAATGATCAGCGGTGTGGCCCGGGGAGCGGGCCAGCAGACGAGTGAGTATCGTTCGGCGTCGTTGCTTTGCACGGTGTTGGAGGGGGCTGTATCGCGGCCTCGCGCGCACACTCGGAGGCGGTACCAGCCTGGTCCCTCGTGGCTCAGTGCGGGCAGCTCGACCACGGGGCCGAAGTAGAGGGTGGAGACGCGGAGGTCGCCGTGAGGGGCGTAGACGCTGGCTTCCACGACGTCGTCCCAGTCGCAGAAGTCGCCGGTCTGAGGGGGGCCCGCAGTGGTCGCTGCGCACACCTTTACCTGTCCGGTGTGGATGCCGGTGGAGACCATCGCCCCGACGTCCATCGTCCCGACCAATCCAGTGCCGAAGTCGAGGGTTTCAGCAGCGATCTCTCCGTCATCGGTGATCACAAAAGAACCGTCATCAACACGGATACTCACCCACTGGATAGTCACGGCGCCTCCTGGACCAGGTATCCAGGGCGAGCGCACAGGTGCCCGCCCTGCCTTCAGTAGAGACTGTCAGGAAACGACCTCGACGCGGAAGGGGTCATGGTCAAGGACGCGCTCGCGCTTGTAGAACTGGGATTGCAGGCCGCCCTGGGCATTGTTGTCGCGCTCATCGATCATGCATACGCTCACGCCGACTGGGCCGGTCTGCTGAGGAAGGTCGAACGCGCAGCCTTCGAAGGTACGGCGTTCCCCGCCTGAGCTAAGCCCCTGGTACGTGCTGGCGAGGGGGTATTCATCGCAGGTCTTGCCCGGCGTGCTCGGGGCGTCTCCGCATGCCTTGTTCCGGTTGTCGTTGGCGATTGCCTCGTTTGTCGTACGCCGCAGCGGTGCTGCGAAGCTCCCTCCCGGGAGGCCGGATGCCTGGGCACGCTCGACGTGGGACGCGAGTGCGGGGTTTCGGCTCTTGCTGTACTGCACGGCCGAGGGGTACCACGCCACGACGCACCCGACCTTGGTGCTCCCGAGGGTCGCGTTGTCACAGCGGATGTCGTCCATGCTGAACGTGATGACGGTCGGGTTGTACGCACCGTTGGTGAAGGTTAGGTTCCACGTCGTGGTGCAGTTTCCGACCGCGCCCGGCGCTTTGGCGGTTGTGGTGAACAGTGAGTCACCCTGAGCCCATGAACCGATCGTGATCGGCTTCTCAGGGAAGTCGGAATTTCCCGTGGTGCAGGCGCCGTTGCTTGTGGCCTTCCCGGACACCTTGGCCTTGAGCGCGTCTCCCCAGCCTTTGTAGGCGGAGACCTCGATCTGGTGCACCCACGATTCGATACTGGTGTCCGAGTAGCTGTAATTGATCTCGTTCAGGTTGGCTTCACCGGTGAGCGTCTTTTTCCCGTTGACTGTCTTCCACGTCGAGTAGGTGCCGCCGCTGAGCTGGCAGACCTCGGTCCGTATGGCGCGCGGGGTCCCGTCGGCGGCATCTAGACACCAGTCGGGAATCGGGACGATGTCCTGCGCGGAGCGCGGACTGTTCCCCTTGGGAGCGGTCAGAGCGCGCGGTTGCGTCAACTCCAAACACGCCACTGAACTGCCCTCGGCAGGTGTGGGGCAGTCGGCGACGGCCATGCCTGCCCGCTTGCTGTTCCCTGGCTTTAGGGCGGGACGGTCCGAACCAGGGGTTGCCTGTGGCCTGATGGATTTGATCTGTTGCTTCGGCTCGTTTCCCTTGTGGGGGTCGGCACTCGCGGGCGTGGCCAGCATGCTGGCACTCAGAAGTCCAGCCACACCTAAGACGCCGAGCGTGGACCCAACTCGTCTTGCACGCTGCATACTCAAGCCTCCTTAACATCGTTTCCACAGAGGGAAGTTGATGGTCCAGGCACAGAACCCTAAAGGGGGCTAGGGGTGAGCGTAAGCACTCATCGAACACATGGCTGAATTCATGCGGCGTTACGATTTGTGACGACAAGCCCAAGGCAAGGGGTTGAGAGCCTCCACGGGGTCAGCACTACACGCCCAACTGCGAGGAGTTCGACACGCGGTCACCGCTGCGGTAACGCGCATCGAAAGCGCTCCGGAACACCCTCAACGTGTCGTCACCGTAAGTGCCTTTGGTGGCTTCGTTGTAGAGCGCTTCCCACTCGGCGGCCTCGGGCATCGGTGCCCATTTCTGGCCCCGGAAGACGGCCTCTGCGGTGCAGTCGCACCGATCGTGGTACGGATCTCCGCCGTCCTTGGTCTCCGCGCTCTTCTGTTCTGCGTACACCGGCCCGCGGATGATCAGCACGGCGCAGAACGAGCAACACGGTCCCTCAGTGACGCGTGCCCACCCGAGGGCGGACGGGTCGTGGCGGGTAGCGGATTCGATGGTGCGGCGGCCGGGAAGAGCGGCGAGACGCTGGGCGGAGGCGGCTTCCCGGTCCCGGGCCTGACGCCGAAGTGCTGGGTTGTCGCGGGCCTGTTGGGCTGCGGCCTCGGTCCCGCCGTCGGCGAGGACTTTGGCTGCGGCGCGGTCGGCGGCCTTGTGGGCCTGGTTGGCCGACCAGCGGCGGGAGGCTGTGATCTGCTCCAGGGGCGGGGGCTCGGCCACCGGGACGGTGAACGGAGTGTGGTGGCCGGCGGTGCGGCGGGCCTGGTCGTAGTAGTCCGCGGCCAGCGTCGCCGACGCCGTCCCGTACTTACGGACCAGGCGGGCGACGACGGCCGTCCACGCCTGTTCGGTCTCTGGTCCGGCGGGGGCCGCTTCGTACCGGCGCCACCCGGACTCGAACTCGACGTTCATGACCCGGAGCAGCGCGGCCTGGCGGCGCCGGTGGACCAGGGCCAGCGCCCGCAGGGACGTCATGCCGCATCCCGGAGGCCGGCGCCCTCCGGGGCCGCGTCGAAGGTGGTGGCGAGGTTGTCGAGGACGTCACGGCCTGCGGTGCGGAGGCGTTCGGCGGCGATGCGTTCGCGCTGGGCACGGTCGATACCGGCCCGCTCCAACGTCACCTCCGAGTCCGCGGGCAGCACCCCGGCGGACACCAGTTTCGTGGTGGCGTCGGCCTGGGCGGCCACCGTCGGGGTGGAGGCGTCCCGCCACTGGACATCGACCACCGGCACCGTGCCGGTGGCGCCCGTGAGCGTCAGGGCGAGGCGCATGGCGCGCGACCACGGGCCGGAAAACGATCTTTGTCTCCGCTCGGCTTTCTTGATCAGCCGGGCTTCCGCGCTGCGGATCGCCTCGGCGGAGGCGGGGTTGTCGGTGGTGTAGCCGAGCATGTGGGCAGGCAGCGCGGTCACGCCGGCGACGAGGCGGGCGTAGGTGTTCACGATCCGGTCGTAGACGGCCGGATCGTAGGCGGGGAACTGCCCGACCTCGGGCACCGCGCCGTCCTCGTCGCGCTCCAGCGCGAGGTAGCGGCCGATGTAGGTCTCCCACGCGCTCCGCTGGGCGCCGTCGGGGCCCTGAAAGCTGGACTCCGAGGCGCCGAGGATGTACCGCTGCGGCGCGGCGAAGAACTCCCGCGCGACCTCTTGGCCGAGGAGTGTCCGGCACGCGGCGTCGGTGAGGGCGCGCACCTCCTCGGTGATCTCCGAGGACCCGCGCCGGTCGGCGATCCGCTCGCGGTTGGCCAGCCGCACCACCGGCACCACGCCGAGGTCGTGGGGGTGCCGGTCGGTCACCGTCCAGCCCGTCCCGGAGCCTTCCAGGTAGACGGTCTGGTCGGGGAGGTAGAGCGTGGCGGAGCGCATCGACCCGGCGGTGATCAGACGCAGCGCGGCACGGATCGTGCGCGTCCTGGCGTCGTAGTCCACGCTCATGTGCTGCGGCGACTCCACCGACAGCAACGGGTCGCCGTACTCGTCGACGCCGACCGCCAGATACGACCGGCCGTAGACCAGCGCGTCATGATGCGCCAACTGCGACTCGTTCCCGAGGTCGTTGGCCGTCCAGATGTGGGACAGGGCCTGTTCGGCCACGGGGTCATCCGGGCACCGGAGGCCGTCGACGTCAAGCCGCTCGTCCAGGGCGTCCACGACGATGCGCGGCCAGCCCGTGACCGTCCGGACGGCCTGGAGCTGCGGCGGGACCGCGATCCCGAGGTTCGCCATGCGGGACAGCCCGGCGTAGTAGTCATCCAGCGTCCGCAGACGCCACATGTCCTCGGCCGCGGTCCCGGACAGCAGGGCCAGCGCGCCGGCTTCCTCCTCCGAGAGGGCCAGGGTGGGCAGGGCAGGGGCGGTCAACGTGTTCTCCTCAGCTCATCCGAGGACGATCACGCGTCCCTTGCCGCGCGCCCGGGGGCGCGATCCGTACTTACTGCTGTTGATGACCAGGCGGCGCAGCATCCGGGCGCCGACCATGCAGACGGCGAGGTCGACTTTCCGGGACGACTCGCGGTGTTCCTTGCCGATCGTGATGCCCCACGCGTTCGTGCGGCGGCGGGCGTTGGCGACGTGCGTGCGCATGATCTTGTGCCCGTCGTGCGTCAACTGGCGCTCCAGGATGTCCACCCGGGCGCGTTCCACGGCGGCGGTGAATTCCTCCTGGCGGCGGCGGTCGCCCATGTCCCATTCGACGGCGTGACGGCGGGTGCCGGTCGTCGTCGCGTGGACCAGGAGGCGGGCGCCGTAACGTTCCGCCCAGGCGTCGATGAAGCGGTCCCAGTAGCGGGCGCCGTCGGCCTGGTCCTGGCCGGTGCCGGGGTCGGCGAAGAACGCCAGCACCCGGAAACGGGCGAACGCGTTGTCCACGACGCCGTCGACTTCCTCGCGCGGGACGTTCCACACGTCGGCCTGCGGGGGCCGCTGCCACACACCCAGTGTGGTCACGTGCCCGTCGGACATACGGCAGGCCACGAGCCCCGTGGCGTCGTCGGATTTGGAACCGTCGAGAAAGAGAACGATCTCTTCCCCGTCGGACAGGGCCAGGTCAGGGCGGGCGCAGGCGTCCCATTCGTAGGGGGCCATCCACGCGTCCTCGGACGCGGTGATCTGGTTGTACCAGAACCGTCGGGAGCGTGACGCGGGATTCCGGACGTCGAGGATCGAGGCGACGATGCGGTCAATGTCCAGCCAGGTCGCATCCCCGCGCACGGCCCGGATGACCGCGGGCGCCCACGCGGCGTTCAGCTTCGCGTGGGGCGGTGCTTCGAGGGAGTCGTAGAGGAGTCCGGTGTCGACGGCGCGGCCGGCCTGCGCGGCCTCCCACGCCTCCCGGGTCCGCTCGGCAACACTGTCCTCGCCCGGTTCATAGGCGTTGGTGATCGCCAGCGTCCGGGCACTGCCGTCCGCGGACTTGGTGGCGTTGCGCTCGATGACGGCGGCCATCGCGTGACCACCGTTGGACGACAGCCAGTGATGCGGTTCGTTGATCAGGCTCCAGGTCGCCCGTGCGCCCTCCAGAGCGCGCGGCGAGGAGGTGACCGCCTCGATCCGGGCACGCCCCTTACGGGCGTAGATGATCTCCTTGCCCAGATCGATGCCGTACTCGTCAACGGCCCTCGGGCTGAAGAGCCCGGGGAAGATCACCATCGTGTTCCGCGTCTGGCTCTGCGTGACGGCGGCGAGTTGGACCCAGGCGTCAGGGTGCGGCCGGCCGAGCGGCTGGCCCTCCGGCACGCCCGACGGATCGCCGGGGCCCGCGACCCGTCCCGAAGGACGGCACGGGCCCACGAACTCGACCGCGGCATACGTCGCGCCGAGCGGGTCTTTGCCGTGCCCCTTCAGCCGCTGGAACACCGCGTCCCGGTACAGGAACCGCCCGGTGGCCGGGTCGATCGCAAAGTACCAGAGCGTGAACCGGGCCTGCTCGGGGGTGTAGCGCCAGGGGCGGTCGGTCGAGTGCTGGAGGTACTGGGCCGTCCACGACAGGACGTGCCATCCCAACGAGAACTCCGGGAGGACGAACCGCCCGTCGGGGCCACGGCGCCACGTCGGACCGAGGGCCACCGGTTCGATGACGTCGGGCGGTGAGTCCTCGTCGGTGACCGGGGCGGAGGGGGACAGAGGTTGTCACCCCCGTCCGCGCGCGAGTCAGGAGCCGAGCGCCGCCCGGTAGTCCGCGATGGCGGTCACCCCCGCCGGTGTCTCCGCCTCGGCAGGGCTCCGCTCCAGCTCGATCCGCACGCGGCGGCGGGCGCCCTCAGTGGTCAGCAGTTCCGTCATGGCGCTGTTGACTGCGGCGAAGAGCTGGGCGGAGAACCGGGCGCCGGAGTCCAGGTTCCGGGACATGGCCTCGGCGACGTAGCGAGCGGTTGCCACATCCGACGGCTCGTAGAACTGCGACTGCCCGGAGGCAGCCAGAGAGAGGTACCAGCCACGGGCGATCGCATGCCAACTTGCCTCCGGCTCCGGCCAGTCGACCATGCCAGGGACTGACGCTGCGTGCACCAGACCGACACCGTCCTTGTTGCGCCGCCGACGCTCCGACGTACGTTTCGGCACGGGCCCACGGGCACCCATGTGCCACCTCCCTGCGGGCGATCACTTTGGAGTTCAGAGCGAGAGGCGTCACGCGTACCTGGTTGACGGTCTGCTGCTCTCTTCGACTGCAAAGGCTGACGGAATACGATCAAGATGCGTAGCCCGTCAGCCACAAGCTTTTGTGGAACGTAAGCCAGTTTTAGCAGGCTTGGACGTACCACACCGGAGCCCAGTCACCATGGGCGTCATTGGAAGGTGCCGGGTCCGTTGAGAAGATCCAGTCTCTGTTCTTGTTGAACATGGCCGCCATAAGACCCTTGGTCTGGTTGTTGTACCAGGACCCGCCGCTGTTCAGGCCGTTCGGTATCTCCTGCATGTAGCCGCAGTCCTGGAACTTGAATGCCAGCTTCTTGAAGTTCGCGTACTTGTACCCACAGAAGTAATGCTTCGGGCAGTCAGGTGGGGCTGCTGTTACGGAAGCTGAGGAGGATGCCTGTGCGGATGCCTGCGAGATCGTGCCCACCGACATGGTGAGTGTCAGGAGCGCCCCTGTCGTAAGAGCGGCACTCTGCACGCGGGAAAGAGCCACGGCTACACCTTGCCTTTCACCTCTGATGACGAGCGGTTCGGACAGTGCGGCGAACCTTGGAACTCCTCCGTTCTGTCGGCGATCGGGGCGGACAGTATTACGAAGTGAGGGGCACGGGACAGACCCATTTTGGGCCAGACCAACTCATGGCGGTGGACGTTCGGACTCCGCATCGCTCCGAGCTTGACCGATATCCCGTTGAGAGGGCATTCGCGGCTTTGAAACCCGTACAGATCCAGAGGTGCATTGCCCATCGCCCGGGGAGAAACCCGGGGAGGGGGACACCCCCCAGGGGCCGGCCGACCAGGGCCGCCCAAGATCACTACGGAGGGTGATCGAGTCGGCCAGGGTGAGGGTCGTCGGGGCGGCGCCGGCCAGGCCGGAGGGCACGGCCGGCGGCCCCCTCAGCCGAGCTCTTCTGAGCGTGGCAGGGGCCGCAGACGCCCTGTAGAGCCCGGTCCCGGTGGTCGTCGGTCATAGCCTGGACGTGGTCGACCTGCGTCGACCGACGCACGCCGCAGAGACGGCATACCGGATCACGGGCCAGGACACGCGCCCGGATAGTGGACCAGGTCGACGGTAGCCGCGCCTTGCGGTTGCTGCTCTGCCAAGCCATCGCCGACCACCTCCGCCCGGGTGCTGGCGCCCCGGCACCGGGGCGTGGTCACTGATGCCGGGGTGGTCAATCCTCCGTCGCCGCCGGCGTAGGGCC
The DNA here is from genome assembly GCF_044387105.1 of Streptomyces sp. NPDC020379. NCBI lineage: Bacteria > Bacillati > Actinomycetota > Actinomycetes > Kitasatosporales > Streptomycetaceae > Streptomyces > Streptomyces sp. NPDC020379. The sequence continues at coordinate 157,710 of NZ_JBIRVR010000013.1, read as the reverse complement.
GGTCAGGGGGTCCGCGTGGAGGGGTTCGAACCCTCTCCACCGGCCGGTTCGGTCACCCCGCCGGGGTGAGCTACTGGGGCCGGGGTGCTTGCCTCACACCACACACGGAAGCCGTTGGAGTAGAGGGGGCTGCACGGGCTTGCGACCCCGTTCGGCTCGCCCCTGCGTGGGCGGGGGCGGTAGGTCTACGACTGAGTGAGCGCGGCCGCGGCCTTTCGCGGGTCGCCCTTCACGAAGGTGAGCACATACTGATGGTGCCGCCCGTGCTTGCGCGATGCGCGCCACTGGGCGCCGAGCCGCAACGGCATGCTGCCAAGGCTGTTGACCAAGATGGCGTCGTTGTAGAAGCGGGCGCCGGCCGCTTCGTGAGCGGCGATGGTGAGAGGGACGAGCCCGCGGAGGACTCCGGTGCTGTTGCGGACCTCGCCCACAACCCATGTGGCGAACCGGTGGTTGGCGAGGCAGCGCACGGACTCCGTGATGATCGCGCTGTACGCCTCGGCGAACTCTTGCCAACGCATCGCGGACAGGTCCGCCGGGTGATCGCTATACCGCTCCAGGTCGTAGTAGGGCGGGCAGGTAAAGACGTAGTCTGCGCGCTCTGGGGGGAGTTCGGGGAGCTCTTCGGCAGCGTCACCCAGAATCCAGGACGGTTCGGCGGCAAGTAGGTCCCGTGCACGCCAGTCGGCGGCCGCCTCCTCATTCGCATCGATCTGCGAAGGGGACAGGTCAATCCCGGTGTAGCGGTAGCCGCCATTGGCGGCGACGAGACCGCGCACGGAGCCGCCGGCGAACGGGTCGAGGATTCGGCCGCCCTCGGGGCAGTACCAGGAGTAGGACGCTTCGGCGAGCACGGGATCGAAGGTGGAGAGTCCCCCGTTGACCTCGGCAAGCTTCTGTCCGAACGTGCCGTCTGTGTTGTACGTCGTGACGTGTTTGCGGCCGCGGCGGCTGTGGAGCCCAAGTTCCTCCCAGACGCGTCGGCGGTCGCGCCACGGGCCCAGGTCGGACCGCAGGACCGAGAACGGCTGGATACCCGGAAGACCCGCGGGACCGCAGGTCGCAGGGGCTGCGTCGATCAGAGCGAGTTGCGACATGGGACGCGCCCTTCCGAAGTGGTGCTCACGCGGCCTTGTCGCCCCGCTGGGCCAGATAGGCGCGAACCTCGCGCAGGTCGACCAGCGCGCGGCCGGCGCGGTCGTAGCCGGTGCGCTGGACGTGTCCGCGGCGTATCCACTGGCGGACGGTGGCGGGTGTTACGTGGACGTAGTGGGCGGCGGCGACGGTGTCGCAGATAAAGGGAGTTGGGGACACGTGCGTCTGCCTCCCGCCCAGGTACGACGAAAGCCCCACCGGCCAGGGGGGAGAGGCTGGTGGGGCTTTCGGATCTGTTCACCCCAGTATGCGGACATACGGGGGGTGCTGCAATCGAGTGTGACACGGTCCGGGGAAAACCCCAAAGACCCCTGCTGATCAGACGGCCAGGGCCAGGGCTGCGCCCAGGTCCAGGGCGTCCCAGGTGGTCCGGCACCACCGGCACGTGACGGTGGCCGCGCCGGGGACGTAGCGTAGGACGGCGCCGCACGCCTGGGTGGCGTCGTCGGGCGAGGGTGCGGGGCAGTGCCCGATACGCCGGGCACGGGTGGCGGGGTCGAGGAGTCCGGTCGCGTCGCTGTGCAACTCGCCGATCTCCCGCGCGAAATCATCGACCGCGGGGTGGTGCTCGACAGCCCAGGGCACGTTCGCGCGGAGGGCGGTGGCGGCCTCGGTGAGCGGGTCGGAGCGGTAGGTGGGCGCCGACCATTGGAGGCGGTCGTGCCAGTCGGCGAGCCAGCTGTCGAGGGCGGCCGTGGCGGCGGTGATGCGGTCGAGGACGTCGAGGCGGAGCGGGGCCGGCGGCTCGGTGCTGGCGCTGACGCGGAGCCCGTAGGGCGCGCGGCCGGAACCCGGGGTCAGCAACCCGTGGAGATCGCGGATGAGGTCGGGGAGCTGGTCGAGTTGGTCGGTGATGCGCCGTTCGCAGGGGCGGCACGCGTACCGGTGCCACTCGTCGGCCCACAGGGCGCGGTGGCAGATGGTGCACGTGGGGCGGTCTGTGCTGGTCATGGTGCGCTTTCGTGTCGGCGATGGCAGCGGGTCAGCCTGCGGCCTGGGCAATGGCGTGTTCGGGGGTGATGTCGCCGACGCACAGGGCCTGGAGGGCGGCGGCAATCTCTCCTTGTCGACGCGGAGTGCACACGAGGGTGTCGACAATGTGGGCCGCGGTGGCGAGCCGCTCGTAAAGGTCGTCCAAGCGGTCGTCGGTGATGGTGTCCGCGGTGTCCCGGATCATGCTGCCGCGCCCTCCGTTGGTGTGGGCCGCCGGGCGGTGAGCCGTCGGGTGGTGGGGCGGTAGCCGTGTTCGTCCTCGGTGCGGCCGCCCCAGATGCCCGGTTCGAGGTGGTCGCGGGCCCACGCGGCGCATTCGGTGCGCATGACGCAGCCGGAGCAGAGGTGTCTGGCCGCTTCGACGCGGTCGGCGTGCTCGTCCGACTGCTCCTGCCCGTCGGGCGGAAAGAAGAGGTCGGGGGCCGCCGTACAGGGAAGGCGGTAGTCCTCGGTTCGCGGGACGTAGGGCGGGGGCGTGATCTGGATAGGGAGCACGTGGCTTTCCGAGGTGGTCGGTGGGCGGAAGCGGACCCGGGGTGCCGAACGGCCGTGCGGCCCCGTGTGGGGCGTTCGCGGGCGTCGGCCGGCCGGAGATCCCCGGCGGGTGCGCTGCGCTGCGAGAGGGCCCGTTGTGGCTGCTAGTGGCCTGGGTGGGGCATGGGGCGAGGACGGCGGGTTGCGTGTGGTGGCCATCAGCGGGGTTCCTTCGGGACATGGCGGCCGGTGGAGGCGAGGAGTTCGGCCAGGGGGCGGCGTCGGGTGGTGGGGTCGGCGGCGCGGATGCGCTGGGCGCGGACGGCGGCAAGGTAGGCGGCGACGTCGTCGGGGTCGGCGTCGGGGATCTCCGGGGACTGGCCGGGGCCGTGGATGTGGCGGGACCGGCCGGCGCGCATCTGGCGCACCTTGGCGGTGATCTCGCCGACCGCGACGAACGCTTTGCCGCCGTCCACGAGGGCGACGACGGCGGCGCGGGCGTCGGCCAGGCTGTAGGGGGCGAGGACGTCGTGCCACGCGTCGGGGGTGTACTCGTCGAATCGCTGCTGCGGGCAGATCGCGCGGACGTAGCGGGTCAGGGCAACGGTCTCTTCGGGGGTCACGCGATCAGCGCTTTCTGTGCGTCGTGGCCGGCGCCCTCCTCGGCGGCCGAGCGGGCGCGGGCGCGTTCCAGGGCGCGGGCGAACATGTCGTCGCTCGTCTGCTGCTGGCGGTCGGCGGCGCGCACGGGCGCGGGTGCGGCGGGGGCGTCGGCCGGGATGTCGGGCAGGGCATCCCACACCTTGATCAGGTAGCGGATGGTGCGCGGCGGGTCGCTGGGGTTCCAGGCACGGCAGGCGGCGTCGACAAGCCGTGCTGCGGGCATGCGCTCCAGGTGCCGCCGGAGGGCGTCACGGTCGCCGCTGTCGGTCCGCCAGCCGACAACACAGCCGGCGGCAGTGAGCATGTCGGCCAGCGTCCGGGCGAACTCGGGCACTCCCGCCGCTCCTGTTGGCGCTGTTGTGGCCGGTGCTGTGTGCTGCGGGGGGTGGAGGGGGGACGGTTCTCTCCCGTCAGGGAGAGAACTCGGGTCGGGCCGGGTCGGGTCAGCGTGCGCGCCCGCGAGGCGTGCGGCGTGACGACCGGCCCTGACCTGCGGTTCGTCCGGGAAACGCAGGGCCGGATCGTCCTCGTTCCGGGGGCGGTTCGGGCGCGGACCCGGTGCGGAACGGCGGCGATTCGAGGCCGGATCGGCGGCGTTCCGCGCGGCCCGTGCGTCCCGCTGGCGGCCGGCGGCACGTTCACGGTCGGTGTTGACACGGGCCCGGGACGGGTTGGAGGCGAGGAAGTCGTGGACAAGGAAGTCCCCGGCGTCCGGCTGCGGGCAGCGTGCGCACTCATGCCCGGGGGCGTGCAGCAGCCCGACGGCGGCGAGCTTGCGTATCTGCGGCGCGGTCCCGTACTCCCGCACGACCGCGCCCGGCACGACGCCGTCCGTCAGGTGCTGTCCCGCATACGAGATCACCCGCGCCAGCAGTCCGGCGGCAGCGTTGCCCGCCTTGATGATCTTCGGATGCGAGTGGAACCCGTCGTCCAGCTTCGCCCACATGATCTTTCCCTCCCCTGGTGACGATGACTGCGCGGGCCCGGTGGTCCGGGCCCGCGGGTGGGCGCGCTTACGCGGCGGCCTGCGTCTCCTCCGCCCCGACGGGGAGGCGGTAGACGGCGATGCGGTGCCCGTGCGTGTCCGGCGACGTGGACGGCACGGTCCGGCCGGTGTTGGTGATCGAGCGGGAGGCGGCGAGGCCGCGCACCGCTGCGCCGAGCACCCCGTGGGGCAGGTCGGCGAGCTGGTCGCGGAAGTCGTTCGCGGAGAACTCGGCCTGCACCTGGGCGTGGTTGAGAATGAGCGCCTGGACCAGGGCGAGCTGGTCGGCGCCGGCCGCCGCACGGATGCGCTCCAGGAGACTGTTGGCGCGCTGCTCGGCACGAACCTGGGCCACGCGGACGGCCATCCGCGCGGCCGCACCGCCCGAGCGACGGCCGGGCATGGTCCGGACAAGGGAGGTCATGCGGCTTCCTCTGCCTTCATATAGGTGCGGTTGGGGATGAGCGAGCGGGTGGTGCCGTCCGGCCGAACACTGCGCGTGGCGACCGTCCGGCCGGATGCCGCGCAACGGCGGGCCGTGCCCATGGCGGCCAGGACCGCGGCAGCGTGCGCCACCTTCCGCTCCTCCGCCCTCTGGACGTCCAGAACTGCGGCCCGGTACGACTCGGCGATGCCGGGGTCGATGTCGGCCACCACGTCCTCCACCCCGTCCGGGAGCCGCTGCACGGTCCGGTAGGTCGCCGCGTGCCCGTCGAGCGGCGGCGGCTCACCGGCGGCGACGCTCCCGAGGAACTCCGCGGCCTGGTCCCGGAGCAACGCCGCCTCCGCCGCGTCATACGCAATGACGTACTCCCGGTAGTCCTGCCCGGCGACGAGGACCGCCAGCGTCGCCGAGCCAAGACCCAACGTGTCGAGCTGCCAGAGCACTTGGCACCTGTAGTGGGCCGGGACCTCATCCGTCCCCGGTTCCCCGAAGCCCTCGCCCAGGCGGCTCGTCTTGATCTCCAACAGGGACGCAGGTCCCCCGCCGGCGGGGGTGACGATCCGGTCCGGGGTAGCACGCTGCCACTCCCGCCCACGGTGCGCCCACGTGCCCGTCTCCTGGACCACGAGGTCCGGGTGCGCCTCCGCGAACACGTCGGCGATCACGGGTTCCAGGCGGGTGCCCCACTTCATGGCCGCTGTCGGCGCGGCGGTCTCGCGCGGAACGGTGCCCGCTTTGCGGTGCCACAGAGAGAACGGTGAGCGCCAGGGCGACAGCCCCGCGACCGCGACCGCGTCGGTCGCAGTGATGACCAGGCCCGACCGGGCGTGCTCCCACTCCGGGGTGCCAGGGGTGAACACGCCGAGCAAGCGGGCGGCGGGGATCTCGGGTGCGTTCATCGGGAGTCACCGCCACGGTGACGGCCGCGCCGACGGCTACCGGGTACGCCGTCGGTGTGGACCAGCCACGCCACCGCCACGCCGCCAGTGAGAAGGAATCCGACGGTGATCCACGCACTCATGCGGCACCGCCGTCAGGGCAAGTAACTGGTATGGGTGGGCAATCGGTCATGCCAAATCTCCCCGGGCAGGTCTAATGGGCTGTGCTGCGGCACGGTAGGCGTGCGGTATGGCAAGGGAAGGAGGAAGGGAAGGGCGCTACGCGGCGCGGCGGCGCGCATGCGCGACCGGCTTCAGATCGGCCAGCGACTCGGACCGAGCCTCGACGATGTGCATTACTGACCCATTACTAGGACGGATGGAATGCATGTCAGAGATCAATTCAAGGTCCGCCTGAGTGAAGCGCACATGCTTGCCCATCTTGCGATGGGGAAGTTCGTGAATCCTTCGACGCAACCAGAGTTCAGGGACTCCGAGGCGTCGGGCAGCTTCGGTGTAGTCGACATGGAGCTGTGCGCCGACCTGGTTCAGCGCACGCATCAGCGCTTGTTGCAAGTCTTTTTCGCCCGTACTGCTGCCGGACGTGCAATCTGTGGGGGGCGGGTCCGCTGGGGACCTCATGGCACAATCACCTCTCGTGTGGTCCGGGCATAGCCTCGGACCTGTTGGCGGCAGCGGGGTTTGCAGACTCCGCGTCGCGTCACGGTGCCGGGTCGTGAAGGTTCCTACGCCCGAAATGCGGCCTGGCACTGTGTTCCTCAGAGGCTCCACGCCTCGCCCTGGTACGTACTGGGGCTAGTGCCCCATGCTCACGCCGCCATCGACGGGCACCACGGCGCCCGTGATGTACGCGGCATCGTCAGAGGCAAGGAAACATGCCGCGGCCGCGATCTCCTTCGGCTGCGCCGCACGCCCCAGCGGGACCTGTGCGACCACCTCGGCGTGCCTCTCGTCGCTGAGTACACCGGTCATGTCCGTCTCAGTGAGACCCGGGGCGACCACGTTGACCGTGATGTTCCGAGATCCCAGCTCACGGGCGACGGACCGGGCGAATCCGATGAGCCCGGCCTTCGAGGCCGCGTAGTTCGCCTGTCCCGCCTCGCCCCGCAGCGCGACGGCGGAGGAGACGGCGACGATGCGCCCCTTACGGGCCCGGAGCATCCCCTTGGATGCGCGTTTCACCACACGGAAGGTGCCCGTCAAGTTGGCGTCGATCACTGCCGTGAAGTCTGTCTCCGACATCCGAAGCAGGAGCTGGTCACGCGTCACGCCGGCGTTGGCAATGAGGACTTCTACGGGCCCGTGCTTCTCTTCAATCTCCTTGTAGGCAAGCTCAATCTGCTCCGGATCGGTGATGTCACATTTCACTGCCAGAAACCCGGCGGGCGGTTCCCCTGACCGATAGGTGATGGCGACCCTGTCGCCAGCCTCGGCGAAAGCTCTGGCTATCGCCAGACCGATACCTCTGTTGCCACCGGTAACGAACACGGAACGGCTCATGCAGACCTTCTCCTCGCGGGTCAGTGTGCTGTGCAGACAGTCCGTACTTTGCCTGATTTTATCGATCCTGTGTTGGAACATATCTATTCCGGAAGTTAACTGTTCCGGAATGTGGAACTTCCGGAATAACCTCACCTGGAACCCTCCGGGGGGTTGCGAGGTAATCGGTTTCTGGATGCGTCGAACGGGTGTACCGTCGGCGCGCATGGCGACCCCTGGGACTTGTGGCCGATCATGAAAGGTGCGTGGCGGATGTGAGTGAGCGGGACCTTGTAACTGTTGGCCGTATGGTGCGTCGGTGGCGCGGCCGAGTGGACCCCGAGGGGTTGCCTGGGTTCACCGCGCGGTACGGACGCAGGAGTCGGCGCAGCCTGACTCAGGACGACGTCAGTCGGCTCATCGGCTTTTCCTCGCGCTGGTACAGCAACCTGGAGCGGGGTGTCCCAACGCCGTACAGTGACGCCTTCCTGGACGGTATCGCGCGAGTGCTTGAGCTCAGCGACGATGAGCGGCACACCCTCTACACGTACACCGTGAAGCGCAACCCGCCGGCCGGGCCGCGAGTGGACACGAGCATCATCGACCCCGCGCTCGCGCGGTTCATCCATATGCAGCCTTACCCCTGCTACGTGTCCGACCAGGGCTGGGACATCCCTATCTACAACAAGGCGGCGGCCGAACAGTGGCGGTGGATGGCGCACGGCGTCAACGTCATGCTCTGGGCCCTGACCCAGCCGGAGGCGCGCCTTCAGCTCATCGACTGGGAAACGTCCTGGGCCATCCCGATGGCGGCCCAGCTTCACCTGGCCATGCACAACAACCCCGATCACGAGCGGCTGCGGGAAGTCGTGGGGCCAAAGTTCGGGAGGACGACGACGCGCGGCGCATCTACGAGGAAGAGGGGCTGCGCAACATCCACCCCGACGGATCACGTCGGCGCGTCTACCTTCCGCACCACCATGACCGGGAATTTGAAGTCATCTTCCTTGCCTTCCCGCTCCTGCGTGATACCAGTTACCGCCTCATGGCTGTGGTGCCGGCCGATGAGTGCGAGCGCTACGTCGACGCCCCGGGCTTCGGGCGAGCTGCCTGACGGCATGCGCCGATGCCCCCATGGCCGCGAGGTCGTGGGGGCATCGGTGTACCTGCGCCCGGGGAGGACGTCACACTGCGGACTGCCCATCCCGGGCCGGATTCGCCTATGCGGCGAGGGAGTGTTCTTCCATGCTCCACTCGACGGCGGCGATGATCTCCTCGTCTAGGACCGCGAGCAGGTGACCGTAGCGGTCCACTGTGGTGGTGATGCTCTCGTGTCCCAATCTCGCCTGGATGGCGGGAAGCGGGACCTTACGGGCGATCAGCCATGATGCGTGGGTGTGGCGCAGGTCGTGGAGGCGCGGCCGTTTGGTGAGTCCGTCGTCGGCGGCGGCCTTGAGGGCGGGGGCCCATCGCTGGTTCCAGAAGCCCCCGGAGTCCCAGGCGCCGCCCTCGGGGGCGGTGAACAGGAAGTCCGTGGTCTTCTTCCCGGCGCAGGCCCGGCGGAACAGCCGGACCTGTTCGGGGCTGAGGATGATCGTGCGGCGGCTCTTCTTCGTCTTGGGAGGGCCGAGGAACTTGCCGTGGTCCCCGCGCTTCCAGGCGCGCTGTACAGACAGCCTGGGCCGCTCACCCACGAGAACGATGTCCCGGACCTGTAGGGCCGCGATCTCACCCCAGCGCAGGCCGGTGGTGACCTTGGCGTGGACAAGGTCCACGGCGTCCGCTGCGAGATGCCTGCGGATGATCGCGTATTCCTCGCGTTCCAGGAACACCTTGTCGTCGGCCGTGTGATCGTCTTCGGGTAGACGGGTGTGGATGCACGGGTTCGACGCGCGTAGCGGCTTGTCCGCGTCGACCGCTGACTGAAGGATGCCGAACAACAAGCCGTGCTGATTCCGTACCGTCTTGGCCGCGTACTTCCGGCGCTTCACGCCGGTGTCGTGGTGTGGCCCACTCCTGCCCTTGCTCAGGTCGTTGACCCACTGGCTGATGTGGTCGCGCCCGATCGAGACCTCGGTGTCTCCCTGGACGGTGAGGTCCCGGAACCACGGGACCATGTGGCTGTCTACGAACTTGTAGTAGTTGCTACGCGTTTGGTCTGATATGCCAGTCAAGTGCTCGATGTAGTGGCGGGCGAACGGCCGGAACATGTGCTCCGCGGGGATGGCGGGCGCCTCTTCCTCGGGTTCGGGTGCCGCGAACCCCACGCCTTTGACCCACCCGGTCGGCCATTGCTGTCCGTGACCGTTGACGAGGTCGCGGAACCTCTCGGCGCTGGTGCGGTCGTAGAAGTCTTCGCCCTGCCCCTTGCCGTTGCGTGTGCCGCCCTCACGCCAGAGGACCCGATATCTGTCCTCGCCGCTGGCGGTCTGACGATGCCGTATCGATGCCATGCCAACCAGCGTAGGAGGGTTCCGTGTTGCAAAACGTGTTGCAAAGATGGGCAACGAAAAACCGCCTCTGACCTGTTTTTGCAGGTCAGAGGCGGTTTCCCTGAAGCGGTAGCGGTGGGATTTGAACCCACGGTGGAGTTGCCCCCACACACGCTTTCGAGGCGTGCTCCTTAGGCCGCTCGGACACGCTACCGAGAGAGAGCTTAGCGGACGTGGGGCCGTGCTCTGAAATCGCCTGCCGTCCGAGGGCCCGGGAGGGGCTCCGCCGCGGGTCAGCGGGTGCGGAAGAAGTCCGTGAGGAGGGCCGCGCAGTCCTCCGCGAGGACACCCGTGACGACCTCCGGGCGGTGGTTGAGACGGCGGTCGCGGACGACGTCCCAGAGGGAGCCGGCCGCGCCCGCCTTCTCGTCGACCGCGCCGTAGACGACGCGGTCCAGGCGGGAGAGGACGATCGCGCCCGCGCACATCGTGCACGGTTCGAGGGTCACCACGAGGGTGCAGCCGGACAGCCGCCACTCGCCGACGGCCCGCGCGGCGTCGCGGATGGCGAGCACCTCGGCGTGGCCCGTCGGGTCGCCGGTGGCCTCGCGCTCGTTGCGGCCGCGGCCGATGACGGAGCCGTCCGGGGCCAGGACGACGGCGCCCACCGGCACGTCACCGGTGCCGGGGGCCAGCGCGGCCTCCGCCAGGGCGGCCCGCATCGGGAGCAGCCAGGGATCCCGTACGGGGTCGGGGGCGGGTACGGAATCGCTCCGGTGGCCGGACCGGCCGGCGACGGCTTCGTTCATCGCACCAGTGTGCGTCAGCGCACGGCCTCCAGGACCTCGGTGCAGCCGAGGGCGTCCGCGATGCCGCTCAGCGCGTCCCCGTCGAAGGAGCGCAGCTCCTTCGAGCCCACCCCGAGGTCGTCGAGGATCAGGTGGTCGCCCAGCGGTCCGGCGGGCACCGGGCGGGCGGCGTCCGGGGCGTCGGCCTCGTCCTCCTCCGGCTCGGGCTCGCCGTCCTCCGTGCCGTCGAGGTCCGGGAGGCTGCCCAGGTCGCCCTCGGCGTCGTCGCGGCCGAGCAGCTCGTCGGTGAGCATCGAGCCGTAGGCGTTGCGGCGGGCGGCCGCGGCGTCGGAGAGGTAGACCCGGGGGTCGTCCTCGCCGTCCACCCGGACGACACCGAACCAGGAGTCCTCCTGCTCGATGAGCACCAGGACCGTGTCGTCGTCGACCGAGGACTCACGGGCCAGGTCGGCGAGGTCGGACAGGCTTTCCACGTTGTCGAGTTCTGTGTCGCTCGCTTGCCACCCGTCTTCGGTGCGCGCGAGCAGTGCGGCGAAGTACACCGTGACTCTCCCACTGGTCATAGGCGGTGCCGGGCCGGACGGGGACCACCCCGCCCACTCGGAATCGTGGCAGAAACCCGGCCGTTGCGAGAGGTCTTCCGCGCTGCGTCGTGCAGCAGTCCGAAGAGATGTGCCTCACGTGGGCTCCGTACGGGCGTCCCGGGTACGGGCGTGTCGCGCCCGGCACCGGCGGGGCGGGGCCCTGGCGGCCCGCGGGCGGCTCACCAGCGGAAGGTCCGCATCCGCATCTGCTGGCGCATCCGGGCGGCCCGCGCCCGGCGCGGCTGCACCCGGTCGCGCAGTTCCTTCGCCTCGTTGAGCTCGCGGAGGAACTGCGCCCGTCTGCGCCGGCGCTCCGTGTCGCTCTCGTCCTCCGGTGGACCCGGATCCCCGGGGCGACCGCCGGGGCCGCTCCCCTTCGTCTCGGGGCCGTACGGTGCGCCCGGGGTGTCCGGGTCGCCCGCCGTGCCCGCCGTGTCCGTGGTGTCTGGATTCTCGCGGATCTCGCGGTCAGCCATGGGCAGCACCACCTCGCGCCGAGGGTCTCGCCCGGTGTGGCAGACCGGGCGTACGTGCCCACTTTCCCCCTAAGTGGTGGTTTGATGCCAGTGCTGCGACAGACTGCCGGAGGGCTCCGCGCGGGCGCTGCCGCCGACCGCGCGGGAGCTGGCGCCCGAAAGCTCGGTTAATGTCGATGTCATGCGGATCCACGTCGTCGACCACCCGCTGGTGGCGCACAAACTCACCACGCTGCGCGACAAGCGCACGGACTCTCCCACCTTCCGGCGTCTCGCCGACGAGCTGGTCACCCTGCTCGCGTACGAGGCCACGCGCGACGTGCGCACGGAGCAGGTGGCGATCGAGTCCCCGGTCACGGCGACCACCGGCGTCAAGCTGTCCCACCCCCGCCCCCTGGTGGTGCCGATCCTGCGGGCCGGGCTGGGCATGCTCGACGGCATGGTCCGGCTGCTGCCGACGGCCGAGGTCGGCTTCCTCGGCATGATCCGCAACGAGGAGACCCTCAAGGCGGAGACGTACGCGACCCGGATGCCGGACGACCTCTCGGGCCGCCAGGTCTATGTGCTGGACCCGATGCTCGCCACCGGCGGCACGCTGGTCGCGGCGATCAACGAGCTGATCGAGCGCGGTGCGGACGACGTCACCGCGATCACCCTGCTGGCCGCCCCCGAGGGCGTCGAGGTCATGGAGCGCGAGCTCGCCGGTGCGCCGGTGACCGTGGTCACCGCCTCCGTCGACGAGCGGCTGAACGAGGACGGCTACATCGTCCCGGGCCTGGGCGACGCGGGCGACCGCATGTACGGCACGGCGGGCTGACGCCCCCGGCGAAGAACGAAGGGCCCCGCGAGGGCGCCCGTGACGCACTGAGGCCGGCCGGTCCTTCGGGACCGGCCGGCCTCAGGTGTTTCTCCCCGGTGAGCGGAGCGGTCATCCTCGAACGCCGGACGGGCTTGGTCCGGCGGACGAGAGGCTGCCTTCCGGCCCGTCCGCGGAGCCCGAGGACGTTCCCCCGGGCCCCTGCCGCCGTCCGGGGCCCAAAAGGGCCGCCCGCCGCAGGCGGCGGACGGCCCCGGCCGTTCACCGCGCCGGGCGGTGAGCGGTCAGCACTTGGCGGGTGCCGGTGCCGCCGCCTTCGAGGACGGGGGCCGCGAAGGTGACGGCGACGCCTCCTGCGACGGAGCCTCCGAGGCCGGCTCGCCGCCCATCTCGGTGAGCGCCCGGTCCGCGTCCTGCTTCGAGGCGAGCTCCTTGTACTCGGCGCCGAGGATCAGGTCGACGTCCTCGCCCGTGCGCTGGTCGTTCTTGACCTCCGTGCCGCCCAGCTGAGTGCCGAGCACCTTGAGCGAGCCGTCGGCGATCTCCGGGGCACCCAGCAGCAGCCCCACACCGCCGACCTTCTTGTCATAGAGCTCGGGGGCGTTCCCCACCTTGCCGATCTTGAAGCCGCGCCTCTTGAGCTCATCCGCGGTGATCTTGGCGAGTCCGCCGCGCGGCGTGGCGTTGTAGACGTTGACGGTGATCTCGTCGGGCCTGGGCAGTGGCTTGGGGGCGTCCGCCTCCTCGGCCGGGGCCGCCTTGCAGTCGCCCTTCCCGTGCTTGGTGCTCTGGCCGCCCTTGCCGTGTGCCGCCTGGGTCGTGGTGTCGCCCCCACCGGAGAAGACGTCCACGAGCTGGAGCGTCCCCCAGCCGGCCAGTGCGAGCGCGGCGGCGACGGAGACGGCGGCGAGCACGATCCTGCGGCGATTTCTGGGGCGGCGCATGTGCGGGAAGCGATGGCCCGTGATGCGGTACTTTCCGCCCATGCCGGGAGGCGTCAGCATGCTCATGGGCGCAGCGTAGTGCGGGGCGGAGCCGCTGCCTACTAGATGATCAACGGGTTCGCGCACGCCAACCCGAAAGGCCGAACAACGGCCGGACACAGGCGCCATTCGGGGCCGCCCGTACGGGTGTTGACCTGTCGCCTGATCGGTCGGGCCGGGGGCCTCAGCCCAGTTCGAGCACGCGCGCGTGGAGCACCTGGCGCTGCTGGAGCGCGGCGCGCACGGCGCGGTGCAGACCGTCCTCCAGATAGAGGTCGCCCTGCCACTTCACGACGTGGGCGAAGAGATCGCCGTAGAAGGTGGAGTCCTCCGCGAGGAGGGTCTCCAGGTCGAGCTGCTGCTTGGTGGTCACCAACTGGTCGAGCCGCACCGGGCGGGGGGCGACGTCCGCCCACTGCCGGGTGCTCTCCCGGCCGTGGTCGGGGTACGGCCGCCCGTTTCCGATGCGCTTGAAGATCACACGGAAAGCCTACCGGGCCAGCGGTCCCCGGCGCAGCCACGGCGCGGGAGTGCGAAGGCGACAATCGGCCGCATACCGGAGTGAAGTCCGTGCGGGCGTCCGGAAATAACCGGTTCCGGCGGTGGTCAGCTGTTCGGTGGCACGAGCACGACGCCTGTGTACGCGACGGTGGCCGTCCCCCGGTTGGCGTAGGAGTGCGGGCGGTCGCCGGCCATGCGCAGCCCGTGGCCCGGGGGCAGGACCGCCTCCTGGCCGCCGACGGTGACGGTCAGCGTGCCGTCGAGGACGTGCAGGAGCTCCACCGTCCCCGCGAGGTGGGCCTCGCTGTGGTGCTCCTCGCCGGGCGCGAGCCGCCAGTGCCACAGCTCGCCGCCGACCGGCTGCGTGGCGCCGGTGACCAGGGTGCCCGCGCCGCCGTCCGGGCCGCTCCACAGCACGGGCTGGTCGTCGGGCGGCGACGGCTGGAGCAGGGGCGCGGCGGGCTGCTGGAGCAGCTCGGTCAGGGGCACCCCGAAGGCGTCGCAGAGCCGGATCAGGGTGGCGAGGTTGGGGTTGGAGCGGGCGTTCTCCAGCGCGACGAGCATGCCCTTGCTGACGTGCGCGCGCCCGGCGAGGGTGTCGAGGCTCCAGCCCCGTTCCTTGCGCAGCGCGCGGGCGCGGGCGGCGACGGCCTCCATGACGGACCGGTCGTCCTCCCGGACGGAGCGGTCGTCGGCGGGCGTGCGGTCGGGGCTCATGCCGCCCATCTTCCCGCAACTTCGGCTTCCGGTCGGTCGGTGTTACCGTCGAGTGCAGTGAAATGACCAACGGGAGGGCGGCATGACAGTGGATCTCGACGCGGTGGCCGGGAGCGTGCGGGTGGACGACGCGGTGCGCGCCCTGCGGCCCGACTTCGCCGTCCTGGTGATCGCGGCGGACGGGCTGCCGACGGGCCCGACCGACGCCTGGTCGCGCGGCCTCCTCGAAGAGGCCGCCGGGACCGCCGGCGGCCTGGAGGCCACGGCCGAGCCGCACATCGCCGCCTGGCGGCAGGCGTACTCCGCGTTCGGCGCCAAGCCCGGCCGCACCCGCAACAGCGCCGAGGCCCTGATCCGCCGGGCGCCCGCCGGGCTGCCCGAGGTCAACCTCCTCGTCGACGTCTACAACGCCGTCTCCGTCACCCACCGCCTGCCGGTCGGCGGCGAGGACCTCGGCGCGTACGAGGGCGCACCGCGCCTGGTGCGCGCCTCGGGCGAGGAGCGCTTCGACACGGTGGCGAGCGGCGGGCCCGCGGTCGAACACCCGGAGCCCGGCGAGGTCGTGTGGTGCGACGACCTCGGCGTCACCTGCCGCCGCTGGAACCACCGCCAGTGCGTCCGCACCCGGATCACGGAGACGACGACCTCCGCGCTCTTCCTGTTCGAACGGCTCGACCCGCTGACCTTCGAGGAGCTCGACGCGGCGGCCGACGACCTCCTCGGGCGGCTGCGCGAGCGCGCCCCCGGGCTGCGGGCCGTCACCCGCCTCGTGCGCTGAGCCGCCGCCTCACCGCAGCAGCCAGGCGATCAGCGAGAGCGTGACCACGGACAGCAGGGTCGACCACAGGACCACGTCCCTGGGCACGTCGGTGCGCAGCCGGTACTCACCGGCGTAGACGAAGGCGTTCTGCGCCGTGGGCAGCCCGGCGCAGAGCACCACGGCGAACAGCGCGTGCCCGCCGAGCCCGAACGCCCAGCGGCCGACCGTGTACGCGATCAGCGGCTGCGCCACCACCTTGAGCGAGACGAGGGTCAGCCGCTCGGTGACGCCCTTGGCGTCCAGCGACACCCTGGTGTTCAGGGACATCCCGAGCGCGAACAGCGCCGCGGGCACCCCCGCGCCGCCGACCGTACGGATCGGCTGGAGCACCTCGGCGGGCAGCCGCAGGCCGAGCGCGGCGACCACGACACCGGCCGCCGAGGCGCCCACCACCGGGTTGCGCAGCGGCAGTTGGGCGAGGCGGCGCCACTGGCCGCGTACGCCCCGGTGCACGTCCAGATCGATCAGCACCATGATCAGCGGGGTGACGAACAGCATCTGGAACACCGCCGCCGTGGCGATGAACGTGGTGTCGCCCAGCACGCTCACCGCGACCGGGATCCCGAGGTTGGCCGAGTTCACATAGGACGCCGCCATCGCGCTGACGGCCCCGTCGGCCGGGCGCGTCCGGAAGGCCGTACGGGAGAGCAGCAGGCCCGTGCCGAACACCGTCAGCAGGCTGATCGCGAACACCGCCACGCCCGGGTCGGCGACCGCGCCCACCGGCGCCGCGGAGAGGGTGAGGAAGAGCAGCGCGGGCATGGCGAACGTGAACGCGAAGCGCCCGAGCACGCCTTGGGCGTGCGGGCCGAGGACGCCGGACCGGCCGGCGGCCCAGCCGAGCGCCGTCACGGCCCAGACGGGTATGAAGCCGGATATCACTTCTTGGGTGCCCGCGCCGTCTTCGCGGGCTTCTTGGCGGCGGCCGCCTTGGCCGCCCGCTTCATCTCCTGCTTGTGCGCCCGCACCTTGGCGAGCGACTCGGGCCCGGTGATGTCGGCCACCGAGCGGTAGGAGCCCTCCTCGCCGTAGGCCCCGGCCGCCTCGCGCCAGCCCTCCGGCGTCACGCCCAGCCGCTTGCCGAGCAGCGCGAGGAAGATCCGGGCCTTCTGCTCGCCGAAGCCGGGCAGCTCCTTCAGCCGCTCCAGCAGCTCCGCGCCGCTGCCCACACCGCTCCACACGGCGCTCGCGTCACCGCCGTAGTGCTCGACGAGGTACTGGCAGAGCTGCTGGATCCGCTTGGCCATCGACCCCGGGTAGCGGTGCACCGCCGGCTTCTCCGAGAGCAGCGCGACGAACGCCTCCGGGTCGTGGGCGGCGATCTCGTACGCGTCCAGGTCGTCGCGGCCCAGGCGCCGGGCGATGGTGTACGGACCGGAGAACGCCCACTCCATGGGGATCTGCTGGTCCAGCAGCATGCCGGTCAGCGCGGCGAGCGGGCTCCGGCCGAGCAGTTCGTCGGCCTCGGGCCGCTGGGCGAGGTGAAGGGTGATGTCCATGCCCCGATGATCACCCCGGGGAGGGCGCGCGGTGCGCTCCCACGCCCCGTGGGGACGCTCACTTGTCGGCGTGGCCGCCGAGGTAGAAGAGCAGCATGATGAAGCCCGCGAAGAGATGGGAGACGAAGACGTAGACCAGGACGCGCAGCGCGACCTGCTTCTCACGCCACTTCTCGCTCCCACCGGTCACCACGGGCCTCCCTCACCCCGGGACGGCCCCGGTGGGCTCCGCGAGTCTATCGCTGCGGTGTTCGATCACCGGGGCCGTCCCGCGGGTGTGCGGAGGCGGCTACTCCGCGATCTCCGTGCGCTCCCACCACTCGTAGACGACCAGGCGGCCCTGCTCGGAATCCCGGTGCCGAGACGTGACCTTGAAGTGCTCGTACCCGCCACGGAACGGGATCTTCAGCTCGGAGCCCGGCGGCGTGATCGGCACCACCCGCTCGGGCAGTTCGTCCGGCCCACCTTCGAGGAATGCTCTGGCAGCGCTGCTCATGCCCCAGTCTTCCCACACAACCTCGCACCGCCGCCCCCCGGCACGCCGACGGCCGCCGACCCCGGGAGCCGGATCTTGCGGGCGGGCCGTTGACGCCGGGAGCGGCGGGGGCGCTTGTGGATCAGTGCCGCCCGGGCGCCTTCTTGGTGAGCGCGTCGGCTATCCGCAGCGTCATCTGCGTCTGGCTCTTGTCGCGGTGCGTGGGGTTGAAGGAGAACTCCGCGCGGCGCCGGCCGTCCTTGGTGGAGACCATCGCCGAGTTGTAGCCCCACCGCTCACCGGTCTTGCCCCAGAAGGTGATCCCGTTCACGGTGACCGATTGCAGTCCCATGCTGTACGAGGCGGGGGAGCCGTCCGTCATCCGCACATCCGGGGACGGCAAGGTGAACATCTTGTCCAGGGCGGGCTCGGGGAGCAGCTTGCCGGAGAACAGCGCGGAGATGAAGCGGTCCAGATCGCCGGTGGTGGAGATCATCTCGCCCTCGCCCCACGCCTCCGACTGGTTGAAGTCGGTGGCGTCCTTCAGGGTGCCGTCGGACATCGCCAAGTAGCCGTGCACATGCGGCCCGTGAATCTTGGGGTCGTCGCCGGGGACGGAGGTGTTCCGCAGCCCGAGCGGCCGCAGGACGCGGGCGTCGATCTCCTTGCCGTACGCGTGGCCCGTCACCTTTTCGACGAGCATCGCGGCCAGCACGTAGTTGATCCCGCGGTACTCCTGCCGCGTGCCCGGCGTGAACTTCAGCGGCGCGCGGGTCGACACGGCGACGAGCCGCTCGGGCGTCCACCGGTCGTCCCGGTGCTTCAGGACGTCCTCCGGCGTCGACATGTCCGGCACCCCCGGGCCGGTCGCGCCGGGGAGGCCGCTCGTGTGGTTCAGCAGCTGGCCGACGGTGATCGGGGCGTAGTCCTTCGGCAGCAGGCCGGGCAGATAGTGCTGGACGGGGGTGTCGAGGTCGACGCGGTGCTCGGCGGCCAGCTGGAGCACGGTGGTGGCGACGAAGACCTTGGTGATGCTGCCGATCCGGAACCGGTCGTCCGCCCGGACCGCCTGGCCGGTGCGGAGGTCGGCCTTGCCGGACGTGCCGTACCACTGCCCGGCCGAGCCGCTCACCCGCAGCTGGGCCGCGGTGGCCTGCGGGTGCTGAAGATCGGAGATCGCGGCGCGCAGGGCCTTGGTGTCGAGGGGCGGGACCGTGGGGGAGGCGGCCGCGGCGCCGCTCGCGGGAAGGACGGCGGTCGTCAGCAGCGCGCCGGCGACACAGGCGCCGACCAGGGCGCGGCGGGGCAGGGAGAAGTTCATGGCTCCATGCTGTCGGCCGCGTGAGCCCTGATCATCCGGGATCGCCCCCAGAAGACCCGGAGCCGACCCTGAGGCGGGCCGGGGACGGCGGGTGGCGGGGGTCAGGGGCCGGACGGCCCTGCCGGGCCCGCGAGTTGACGCATGCCCCGGGAATTCATGAGCGGCTGGCGGGGTCAAGCAATAATCAATCCTCCGCTTTATCAAGGGAGTTGTTCGCGACGGTCCGCCGGAGGCCGGTGCGGGTGGTGATTCGGATTCGCGTCGGGGTGCCCGGGGCGGAGCGATATCCGACCGTAAAGATTGCCGTCAAGTGACCGTCAAATGTTTTAAGGACACTTGGAATACGGCCGGGCTTTACCTCACTCGCCCCACTCCGGCCCCAGGTGTTACCACGGGTCGCGTGTGGTCCGGTGGAGGCTCGCCCGCGACCGGCTTGATCAGCTGTTACGGCTTCGCGAAGGCCGGAAGAGTGGTAGTGGACAACTCTTGACACGCGGCCGGGCAACCCAGAGGATCAGCACACCGGTTCGCGACGAGAAGCGAGCGGAACCCGGCCCTCCGTTCGGAGGCCAGGATCCCGTCGGCTGAGCTGTCCGTCCGGTCAGTTGCTCTATACATGGGGGGATGGATCCGTTATGGATCGCAAACGAGTCGCCGCGCGCTGATGGCGCCGCAGCGTTAATTCGCGCACATTCATGACGCTCGGAAAACATGGTGATCGAGCGCCGATTCCGATGAATGCGTTCGGCGCCGCAATTTCTGACGAGGGTCGCTCCGGGAGTGGATGCCGGGTGCCCGCGATCGTCACCGCAAGGGTGTTGCCTGGGGACGGCATGAGGGACCTTTGCCGGCTTCCATTCGTTCAACTCCTGTCTCATTCCACGTAGTTGCCCGCCCAGCCCGCTCCGGGCGCCGTCGCCATCGGTGCCGACGGCGGCAGGTGCCGTGTCCGCCGGGCCCCGGGGCCCCGGGTGCCGTCGTGCGGCACGTCCGGTGCCCGCCTCGGGCCGTCCTTCGTCGTGCCTTCGCCCGCGCGCCGTGGCGCGGCCGGGCTCCGGCACGCCCCGCGCCCGGCGGGGCGCGCTCCCTTCACGCGCGGATCCCGTACGGCCGTACGCGGATCCGGCGCGGCGGGGCGGGCTGCCCGAAGCTCTTGATCCTGCCTGGCCTGACCGGCGAGAACAGCCCGGTCACTAAGGAGTTCAGCGAAATGGACCACGCATTCACCGGAGCCGGTCGCCTCACCGACTGCCTCCCCGACCTGCTCCGGGAACAGGCGCAGCAGCAGCCCGACGGCATCGCCGTTGTCCAGGCGGACGACACCCTCACCTATCGCGAGCTGGTGACACGCGGCTCCGGCCTGGCGGACCACCTGCGAAGACTGGGCGCGGCCGCGGACACGTGCGTCGGCCTGTTCGTCGAGCCGTCGATGGAGCTGATGATCGGCGCCTGGGGTGTCCTGTTCGCCGGGAGCGCCTATCTGCCGCTCTCGCCGGAGTATCCCGAAGAGCGCCTGCGGTACATGATCGAGGACACCGGCACCCAGGTCATCTTCTGTCAGGAACACCTCACCGCCCGGCTGGCCGAACTCGCCCCGGGCGGAACCCGGATCGTCACCCTGCGGGACGTCGAGTCGGCCGCGGCCCCGCGCCCGGAGAGCGAGCACGAAGAGCCCGGCGGCGGCCCGCGCCCGGACGACCTGGCGTACGTCATCTACACCTCCGGCAGCACCGGAAAGCCCAAGGGTGTGATGATCGAGCACCGCAGCATCGTCAGCCAGATGCGCTGGCTGCGCGAGGTGCACGGCATCGACCGGACGAAGACCGTGCTGCAGAAGACGCCCATGAGCTTCGACGCGGCGCAGTGGGAGATCCTCGCCCCGGCCTGCGGAGCCAAGGTCGTCATGGGCGACCCCGGCGTCTACCGCGACCCCGAGCGGATCGTCGAGACCGTCGTCCGGCACGGGATCACCACGCTCCAGTGCGTCCCGACCCTGCTCCAGGCCCTCCTCGACACCGAGGAGCTGCACACCTGCGCGTCCCTGACCCAGATCTTCAGCGGGGGCGAGGCGCTGACCAGGAACCTCGCGGTGGAGTGCCTGGACACCATGCCGGGCTGCGACCTGATCAACGTCTACGGGCCGACCGAATGCACCATCAACTCCTCGGCGTTCACAGTGGACCGGGACACCGTCAAGGAGGGGCCGCACGCGATATCGATCGGTGCGCCGGTGCACGGCACGCACTATTTCATCCTGGACGAGCAGCGCTCGCCGGTGGCCGCGGGGGAGATCGGCGAGCTCTACATCGGTGGTGTGCAGCTGGCGCGCGGATATCTGCACCGGCCGGACCTGACCGCCGACCGCTTCATCGACCACCCCCTGGCGAACGGCGGCACGGGCGGAAAGCTCTACCGCACGGGTGACCTCGCATACTGGAACGCCGACGGCACGGTGCAGTTCGCGGGGCGAACCGACAACCAGGTCAAGCTCCGGGGATTCCGCGTCGAGCTGGACGAGATCAAGCTGGCGATCGAGACCCACGACTGGGTGAAGAACGCCGCGGTCATCGTGAAGAAGGACCCCCGCACCGGCTTCCAGAACCTCATCTCCTTCATCGAGCTCAACCCGAAGGAAGCCGCTCTGATGGACCAGGGCAATCACGGTGCCCACCATCAGTCCAAGAAGAACAAGCTCCAGGTCAAGGCCCAGCTCTCGAACGCGGGTTGCCGGGATGCCGAAGAGCTCGACGGCAAGCCGGCCGCCACCCTGCCGGGCGCGAGCCCGACCCCCGGACAGCAGGAGCTGGTCTTCGCCCGCAAGACCTACCGCTTCTACGAGGGCGGCCCGGTCGGGAAGGCCGACATCCTCCGGCTGCTCGGCAGAAAGGTCACCGGAGGCGCCCCGCGCGACCTGGAGGACCTTTCCCTCGCCGAATTCGGGGAGATCCTGCGGTACTTCGGGCAGTACCCCAGCGAGGAGCGGCTGCTGCCGAAATACGGCTACGCCTCGCCGGGCTCGCTGTACGCGACGCAGATGTATCTCGAACTCTCCGGAATCGCCGGGATCGAGCCCGGTTTCCACTACTACCACCCCGTGCACCACCGACTGGTGCTGATCCGCGCGGGCGCCACGAGCGGCACCCCCCGGATCAAGGTCCACTTCATGGGGAAGAAGCGGGCCGTCGAGCCGGTCTACAAGAACAACATCCAGGAAGTCCTGGAGATCGAGACCGGCCACATGGTCGGCCTCTTCGAGGAGATCCTCCCCGCCCACGGCCTGAACATCCAGGACCTGGAATTCACGCCCTCCGTCCGCGAGCACCTGGAGTGCGCGGAGGAGGACTACTACCTGGGGACGTACGAGATATCCGGGCGGGCCGTGCCCCGCCCCGACGACCTCCTCGACATCTATGTGCAGGCCCACCCCGGAAAGGTCGCGGACCTCCCGGCCGGGCAGTACCGCTACCGCGACGGTGACCTGGAGCGGATCTCCGGTGAACTGGTGCTGAAGAAGCACGTCATCGCCATCAACCAGCAGGTCTACGAGCGGGCGAGCATCGGCCTCACCCTGATCGGCCGCACCCCCGAGGACTGGCGGAGCTACATCGACCTCGGCCGCGTCCTCCAGCGGCTGGAGATGAACGACGCCGGCCTCGGCTTCATGTCCTCCGGCTACAGCTCCAAGACCGGCAATCCCCTCCCGTCGGCCAAGAGGATCGACGCGATCCTGAAGGCGAGCGGCCAGGAATCGGGCCCCTCCTATTTCTTCGTCGGCGGCCGCGTGAGCGAGGAGCAGCTGCGCGGGCGGGGAATGAAGGAGGACACCGTCCACATGAAGGGCCCGGCCGAGCTGATCCGGGACGACCTGAGCAATTTCCTGCCGGACTACATGATGCCCAACCGCGTCCTGGTCCTGGACCGGATGCCGCACACCGCCAATGGCAAGGTCGACTTCAAAGCCCTGGCCGAGCGGGACGTGGAGCTCGCGGACCGGCCCTTCATCGCCCCGCGCACCGGGACGGAGAAGCGGATCGGCGAGCTCTGGCAGAAGGGCATGAAGCGGGACTCCGTATCGGTGCGGGACGACTTCTTCGAGGCCGGCGGCAATTCGCTCATCGCGGTGGCGCTCATCAACAGGATCAACCGGGAATTCGGCTGCTCGCTGCCGCTCCAGGTGCTCTTCGAGTCCCCGACCGTCGAAAAGCTGGCGCGCAGGGTCGACGGCGCGCACACGGGGACGTCCTCCCGCCTGGTGCGGCTGCGGCGCAAGGGCTCCCTCAGCCCCGTCTTCTGCTGGCCCGGTCTCGGCGGCTACACCATGAACCTGCGGCTGCTGGCCGGCCGGGCGGAGACCGGCCGGCCCTTCTACGGCGTGCAGGCACACGGCATCAACCCCGGCGAGAGGCCGTACGACACGATCAGGGAGATGGCCGCCGCCGACATCGAGGAGATCCGGCGGCAGCAGCCCGAAGGCCCGTACACCCTCTGGGGATATTCCTTCGGGGCCCGCGTCGCCTTTGAGACCGCGTACCAGCTGGAGCAGGCGGGCGAGCGGGTCGAGAACCTCTTCCTCATCGCCCCCGGCAATCCGAAGGTGCGGACGGCCGAGCCCCGCAGGGAGGCCACCTATGCCAACAAGGCGTATGTGACGATCCTCTTCTCCGTCTTCGCGGCCGCCGTCTCCGGGCCGCTGCTGGAGAAATGCCTGGAGGTCGCGCACGACGACGCGAGTTTCGCGGCGTTCATCAGCGAGAACTTCGAGGGTCTCGACCCCGAACTCGTGCGCCGGGTCACCAGGATCGTGCACCGGACGTACTCCTTCGAGTACGCCTTCCACGAGCTGGCCGAGCGCCGCCTCGACGCCCCGGTCACCATCTTCAAGGCGCGCGGCGACGACTACTCGTTCATCGAGAACAGCAGCGGATATTCCGCGACGGAGCCGACCGTGATCGAGCTCGAAGCCGATCACTACAGCCTGCTCAAGGACCCCGACATCGCCGAACTCACCGACCGCGTCGGCCACCGGCTGCGCGCCGGGAGGGAGCAGGAGAACTATGCCGCACATTAACCTCAAGCACTTTCCCGCACCGCTCACCGAGCAGCAGCAGGACGCGCTGGTCGCGGATCTGACCGCCGCCGTACGGCGCACCTTCGGGTGCGACGAAGGGGTGATCTCGATCGCCCTGGAACCGGTCGCGGAAGCGGACTGGAACGAGCAGGTCTACGTCCCCGAGATCGTGGGCCGCAAGGACCTGCTGCGCAAGACGCCGAACTACTGACGAACCTCCCCGGGGGACGGCCGGACGCCCGGCCCGGCCGTCCCCCGGGACCGCAGACCCATGACGCGAAACGAGAAGTGACAGTGCACAACAACAACGCGAACGTACCGCTGGTCTTCACCGAAGAGGTGTCCGACGCCCTCGGCTCCGGCCTGCCCGTCGTCGCCCTGGAGTCGAATGTCATCACCCACGGGCTGGCGTATCCGCACAACGCGGAGACCGCCCGCAAGGTGGAGGCCGCGGTGCGGGCCGGCGGTTCGGTCCCGGCGACGATCGGCATCGAGGACGGCCGCATCCTGGTCGGGATGACCGACGCCGATATCGAGCGCTTCGCGTCGACCCCCGGCATTCCCAAGGTCAGCAGCCGCGACATGCCCGTGGCGATAGCCCGGGGCGGCATGGGCGCCACCACGGTCGCCTCCTCGCTCGTGGCCGCGGAGCTCGCGGGCATTCCCTTCTTCGCCTCCGCGGGGATCGGCGGGGTGCACCGGGGCGCCGAGCGGTCCATGGACATCTCCTCGGACCTGATCCAGTTCACCCGCTCCAAGGTCGCCGTCGTCTGCGCCGGGGCGAAGAACATCCTCGACCTCGGACTCACCATGGAATTCCTGGAGACGCACTGCGTGCCCCTGGTCTCCTACAGGTCCGACGACTTCCCCGCCTTCTACTGCCTTTCCAGCGGATACCGCAGCCCGCACCGGATCGACGACGAAAAGGTCATCGCCCGTGCCATCGAGGCGCATTGGGCCCTCGGCAACGACAGCGGATTCCTGGTGACCAGCCCGGTCGACGAGAAGGACGCCATCGACAGCCGCGAGGTGGAGCAGGCCATCGAGGACGCCGTGCTCGCCGCGGAGAAGGAGGGCGTGCGCGGGAACGCCCTCACCAAATACCTGATGCACGCCGTCGACAAGGTCACCGAGGGCCGGTCCGCGAAGGCCAACATGGCGGTTCTCATCAGCACGGCGGAAGCCGCCGGCCGCATCGCGGCCGCGCACGCCGAACTGCTGCGCGAGCGCGCCTGAACCGCCCGCGTCTCCGCACCCGGACCGCCTCACACTCTTAGGGACTGACTGACATGACAGACGTCGTGGTCTTCGACCTGGACGGCACACTCGTCGACACCCCCCGCGCGATCGTGGAGACATTCACGGCGGCGTTCGCCGCCATGGATCTGGCGGCGCCCGACCCGTCGGCCGTGCGCGCCACCATCGGCCTGCCGCTGGAGCAGGCATTCAGCAAGCTCATGGGCATATCCCTGGACGACGACCGGGTCGCCGAGGGCGTCCGGCAGTACCAGCGGCTGTTCCGGGAAATCATCCTCCCCAGAGCCGGGGAACTGCTTTTCCCCGGTGTCGACGAGGGCCTGAGATCCCTGCGCGAAAAGGGACTTGTCCTCGCCGTCGCGACGAGCAAGTTCTACGCAAGCGCCGACGCGCTGCTCACCGCCGCGGGTCTGCGCGACCTCTTCGCCGTCGTGATCGGCGCCGACCAGGTGAGCAGGCCGAAGCCCGACCCCGAGTCCGGCCACGCGGTCATGGAAAAGCTCCAGGTCGCCGCCGAGCAGACGGTCATGGTGGGCGACACGACCCACGACCTGCTGATGGCCAAGGCCGCCGGGATGCGCTCCATCGCCGTCACCTACGGAATCCACAGCCTCGAGGAGCTGAACCCGGCCGGCCCGACGTGGCTCGCCGACTCCTTCGCCGACGTCCTGACCTGCGTCGCCGCGGCATTCCCCGCCATGGGCGAGGGCCGGTAATCGTGCTCGGACGGTCGAAGGACTGGCTCCTGGGCATCGCGGGAGGAGTGCTCCTCGCGCTGATGACCAACTACAACAGCCTGCTGGCGAAGCACACGTCGTCGGCATTCGGATCGTGGGTCGCCCACGGTGTCGGAGCCGTGGCCGCTCTTGTCCTCGTCCTGCTGACAACCAAGGCGTTCCGGTCCGGTGGCGCGAAGCCGGAGGAGAAGCGCGGGAAAATGCCGCTCCGGTTCTATCTGGGCGGCATTCCCGGAGCCTTCACCGTGATGCTCGCCGCCATCGCGGTGAACAGCAGCCTGGAGCTCTCCGGCACCATCGCGCTCATGCTCGTGGGCCAGGTGCTCTTCGGCATCGTGTCGGACTCCTTCGGCCTCTTCGGCACCCCCAGGCGCCGCCTGGTGCTCGCCGATCTCCTTGTGGTGCTGTCCGTGCTCACCGGCAGCGCGCTGATCATCTTCGGCGGTGAGTGACCGGTGCTCCCCTTCATCCTGCTGGCCCTGCTGAACGGCATGGTCATCGGCACCAGCCGGGCGGTCAACGGCCGTCTGAGCATGGGGATCGGCCCCTTCAGGGCCTCCCTGTGGAATCACGTCGTCGGCTTCCTCTTCCTCACGCTCGTGCTCCTCGTCCTGGGCGACTGGAAATTCGGCGACGCCGGCTCCGCGCCCGCGGCCGCCTATCTCGGCGGCTTCTTCGGGGCGCTGTTCGTGGCCGTGAACAGCTATGTGTTCCCGAGGCTCGGCGCGATGAACGCCGCGCTGCTGGTGATCAGCGGCCAGATGGTCACCGCGGTGCTCATCGACTTCCACAACCAGAACAAGACGCCCGGCGCCCTGCGCGTCCTGGGCGTCGTCATCGTCATCGCCGGAATGTACTTGTCGAGAGTGACAAGCGCGGCCCGGGAGAAAGGCAAGGGAAATGACTGACGTCACTGTGGTCGAGCAACTGCTGAACGACCGTACCTACCACATCGAGTTCAACGGTCACCTCAGCAACCACGTCAAGCACGCGGTCATCGCCCTCGACGGCCTCGGCGCGAGCCCCGAGCAGATCAGGGCGTACTACGAGAACTACGCGCGGCTCACCACGTACGGCTACGGCCTGGAACCGCCGAAGGAGTCGAAGTACGAGATCACCGAGGACAATTGGCGGGAACACCTCGGGCAGCGCACCAGCTTCTCCGCCTATTGCGCGTTCTTCGACCAGCAGGAGAAGACGCTCGGCACCGACGAACTCCTGCGCCGTTACGTGCCCGCGCTGCTGCCCGGCTGGGTCGGCGCCTTCACGCACGCCACCATCCACCTGGGCTGGGCGATCGACGCCGGGAACCGGTGGATGACCATCGAGGGCCTCGCGTACATGGCCTTCTCGTACGTCTCGTGCCACCCGGAAAGGGCCGAGGACGGCGGTGCCGAGGGCGAGCGGGCCGTGGATTCCCTGCTCCGCGTCGCGGGCGCCTGGGAGGACGACCGCGACGCGCTCCAGAACTGGGTCCGGGAGCTCGTCGGTGACACCGCCGTCGGCATCGCCGAGGGCATCCACCCCGAACTCGCCCGCTCCGGCCTGCAGTACCGCATCGCACGGCTGCTGGGCGCCGGACACCCGCTGATCCACCGCACGCCCGCCTGGATCGACGAGCAGGACGCCGAGGAGAGCTGGGAGCAGCTCTATTACGTCGTGTCCCTGCTCTATCTGGCCGTACCGGGCGACTTCGTGCTCCTGCACCTGATCACCTCCCTGCACGCGATGGAGCAGATCGCGGGCAAGCTGCCCGCCGAGCAGCGCAAGCACGTGGTCAAGTGCTTCTGGATCGGCATGCTGTGCGTGATCTTCTCCGGTGCCGACTTCCCGGCCCGCGCGAAGCTGGCCGGCCTGCACGCGGCCTTCCGGGACGCCGTCGACGCGGACGTGCCCGAGGTGTGGGCCCAGGACTGGCGGCGGACGGTCCTCCGCGCCTTCGAGGAGGACGAGGAGCACAACCCGAAGCTGGTCTATGTGATGCGGCGGGTGTGGCAGCGCACGGGATTCCGGTCCGTCTACCGCGCCACCGCCGGGCAGTTCACGGTGACCCCGGGCCTGCCCCCGTCCTTCGAGCAGCCGCCGACGGAATAGCGAACAGGGCAGGACGGCGCCGTCAGAGGCGCCGGGAAATCAGATCCGACTGCGGGGAGAAAAGCCATCATGTCCAGCACGACCACAGCGACGGAGCCGACCGTGTCGATCGAGAAGTACCTCGGCGAGAACGTGCACCTGCTGCCGCAGACGAAGCAGCTGCGGGCCCTGCACACGATCATCCGCGACCGGCACGCGCGCCGGGAGGACTTCGTCTTCCATGCGGAGCGGATCATCCGCATGCTCATCGAGGCCGGTCTCGACCTGCTGCCCTTCGAGGAGCGGATCGTCGAGACTCCCGTGGGCCGCGAATACCACGGCCTGCGTTTCACCGGAAAGCTCTGCGGCGTCCCGATCATCCGCGCCGGGGAGAGCATGGAGGGCGGACTCCGCGCCGTGTGCCCGGGCGTGCGCATCGGCAAGATCCTGATGCAGCGGGACAAGGTCACCAAGCTGCCGAAGCTCTACTACTCGAATCTCCCGGACGACATCGCCGAGCGGCACGTGCTGCTGCTGGAGCCCATGCTGGCCACCGGCGGCACGGCACTCGCCGCGATCCAGCTGCTGCTCGACCACGGGGTGAGGGAGGAGAACATCGTCTTCGTCAACTTCATCACCGTGCCGGAAGGCATCGCCACCGTCTGCGAGCGCTTCCCGAAGGTGCGGATCGTGACGTCCGCGATCGAGGAGCGGCTGAACGAGAACGCGTACATGATGCCGGGCATCGGCGACTTCGGGGACCGGTTCTACGGCACCGACGCGTGATGCGTCCGGGCCGGTCGTACGGTGCGGCCTGAGACCGCGCCGTACGACCGGTGTCACCTGTGGTCCGGCTTGCGCGCCTCGATCAGGAACCGGGTGGAGTGGGCGACGAAGGGGCCTTCGGCGCCGATCTGTTCGTGGAGCTCCCGGAGCCGGTCGCGGTAGTGCTCCACGGTGAACCCGGGCACCATCCAGATCACCTTGCGCAGGAAATAGATCACCGCGCCGATGTCGAGGAACTCCATCCGCAGCGATTCGGAGCGCAGGTCCTCGACCTGGAGGCCGGCGGCCTCCGCGGCCCGCCGCGCGTCCTCGGGGTGCCGCTTGCCGCGGATCTCCGCGGGCTGCGGGCCGAGGAAGAACTCGACCAGCTCGAAGACGCTGGCCGGGCCCACCTGCTGGGAGAAATACGTGCCGCCGGGCCGGAGCACGCGGGCGATCTCGTCCCACCACACGGTCACGGGGTGGCGGCTGGTCACGAGGTCGAAGGCCGCGTCGGCGAACGGCAGCGGGGGCTCGTCCTCGTCCGCGACGACGACGGCGCCGCGTGGGTGCAGCAGCGCGGTGGCGTGCGCGACGTTCGGCGGCCAGGATTCCGTGGCCGCCATCAGCGGGGGCAGGACCGGGGCGCCCGCGAGGACCTCCCCGCCGCCCGTCTGGATGTCCAGGGCGGCCGACGCGCGCGCGAGCCGCTCGCCCATGGCGCGCTGATAGCCCCAGGAGGGCCTGGCCTCGGTGGCTCGCCCGGCGAGCCAGGAGAAGTCCCAGCCGTCGACGGAAACGGCCTCGGCCTCGGCCACCAGGTCTTCGAACGTTCGCGACATATCCGGATCATCACGGAACATTCATGGCCGCGCCACCGGATTTCCCGGTGCCCGGCGGCCCGTGTCCCGGCGCCGTGCCCGGGATGCCGGGCGGGCCGGAAGGGCCCGCCCGGCGGCCGGCGTCATGCCGGCCGGGCGTCAGGGGTTACTTCCACGCCTTGTGGGCGTTGTCCCACTTCTGCCAGCGGCCGTTGACCATGCGCTTCCAGCAGTGCCCACGGTCGTCCCACTGGGCGTAGGTGCGGGAGTCGGCGTCGAAGCGCTGCCAGCACTTGTGCTTGGCGTCCCAGCGGTCCTTCTTCTTGTCGACGCCCTTCTCCCAGCCGGCGTGGACGCCCGCGGCCTTGTCGCGGTCGTCCTTGCCGTGCTCGCCGCCCTTGTCGCGGTCGTGGCCCTTGCCGTGCTCGCCGCCCTTGCCGTGCTCGTGGCCCTTGTCGCGGTCGCCCTTGTGGCCGTGCGTGGCCGGGGCGCTGTGGGCCGGGGTCGGCTGGGGGTTCTCGCCGGCGTAGGCGGCGGTGCCGGCCGCCGCGGCGATTCCGGACAGCAGGGCGGCCGAGGCGGTGACGGCCGCGATACGGCGCATCGATGCGCGAGACATGCGTTCTCCTTGCTATGGGCCCCGTGGGCGTTGCCCGGCCACGGGAGCCGTGCTCTTGCTGCGCGAGCATTCTTGGTGCCGCGGGGCCCTGGGAAGAGAGAACGGACCGGTTTCCTTCATATGGGTGGACATCGGCCGGGGGCCGTGTCGCCATGCGTCACGGGTGCCGCGCGCCGGGCGGAGGCCGCGGCGTCGCGGGGTGGGGCGACTCCCTTCGTCCGTACGGGACTTGGCGTGAATCAGGCGGCTGGACCGATTCGTGACGATGAATGCCCAGGGGGCCGTGCGGGCATGCGGCGACTCACCCGAAAGTGACCAAGTCCCCTCCCTCATGGGTCGATTGGGGCACGCCCGGCCCGCGCCGCTCTGCCGGCGCCCTGGCTTCTTCGGACCCCTCGGCTTACCTTGGCCCCGATGGGCACATCCATCGCACGACTTGCCATGTCCTCGTCCGATGACTTCAGACACGAGGTGAGTCATGTACTTCCGTCGCACGCGTCCCCGGCGATTACGCCGCCTCGGAATCCTCGCCCTGCTGCTCGGCGTCGTCGCCGCCCTGGCCTCCGGGACCGCACGGGCGCTGCCCGACGGCGCCGCCGGGCACCGGCCGCCGCTCGTGCGGCCGGTCGACCCGCAGCGGTGGCGCAACCCCGATGACATGACGTGGGCCGAATACCGCTCGGTGCCCGGCACGGACTGGGCGAATCCCGCGGTCAAGCCCACTCGGCGCACGTTCAAGGGCGCGCTGGTGCTGCTGGACTACCCCGACGAGGACTTCTCCATCAGCAAACCGGCGGGCTCCACGCTGTTCGGCAATCCGCAGAACACCGCGTCCGGCGTCCCCCGCGAGCGGGTACCCGCCTTCTACCAGGACTTCCTGAACAAGCCCGGACCGCTCAACCACGGCCACACCATCAACGAATACTGGATGGAGGACTCCGGCGGGCGCATCGGCGTGGACCTCACCGCCTTCGGCGCGTACCGCGTGCCGGGGAAGTCGTACCAGTACGGCATAGACGAGGGGATGAACCCCGGCGCCTGCCCGCGGCAGGACACCTGCGGCAAGGACATCCGCGCCGACGGCAGGCGCGCCTGGGTCGCCGATGTGGGGGAGAGCCGGACGGCGGACTTCGACTTCGTCTTCTACCTCACCGCCGGCGTGGACGAGTCCTCCGTCTGGCAGGAGTTCGGGCAGATGAGGTTCCGCGGACCCGAGGACGTGCCGGCGGCCTGGGGGCCTCCGTCGCCCGTCGCGAGTGGGGGGAACACCGCCCGGACCCGCTATGTGCCCTGGACCTCCTGGCAGGCCGCCGCGCGCATCTGGCCCAACGCCGGGAACGGCTCGTCCACCCAGGCGGAGAGCTCCGGAATGGCCACCTTCGCCCACGAGTTCAGCCACATCCTGGGGATAGGGGACAACTACAACAACCCCTACGGCACCCCGCTCAGCCGCTCCTACACGGGGATCTGGGGCATGCTGTCGCGCGGCTCGTTCAACGGCCCGGGAGGCCCGCACACGCGCTGGCGGATACCGGCCACCGCCGGGGGCTCCATGGGCGCCGAGCACGTCCTGCGGGACAAGATGAAGCTCGGCATCGTCGACGACAAGAACGTCCTGCGGCTCGACCGCGACGCCCTCAAGGACTCCGGCCCCGTCGTGGCCCGCGTCACCGCGCGCTCGGCGCCGCCCGGCGAGAAGGGGCTCTCCGGGATCAACGTCACCATGGGCAGCGACCTGTCCCCGTCCTGCGACCGGAACACCGACCCCCTCTGCGACGGCGGCGGTTACGACAACTACACCGTCGAGGTCGTCGACCGCATGGGCATGGACTCCTTCACGCCCGACCACGGCGTCCTGCTCACCAAGACCAAGAACGCCGACGACGCGCCCTTCGCCTGGGTGGTCGACGCGCACCCCGAGGACATCGGCCTGGTCGACTTCCGGCGCCCCGACGGCACCCCGCAGAAGATCACCATGGGCGACTACCGCCAGCTCAGCGACGCGCTCTTCCACGCGGGCGCCGACAGCGGCAGCTCGTACGAATACGTCGACGAGGCCAACCGGCTGCACTTCTACATCCTCGACGTGCGGCGCGACGCGAGCGGCGTGCTGTCCTACAGCGTCGGCGTGAAGTCCCTCGACGGCGCCGGGACGCAGGCCCGTGGAGTGGGCCTCGGCAAGGGCACGGCCAAGGGCAAGGCGGCGGACGGGCGGGCCCTGTGCACCTTCGCCCTCGCGAACACCGGCTCGCCGCGGTCCACCGACATCTACCGCCTGTCGGCCACCGCCTCCGGCCGCGGCTGGTCCGCGTGGCTGCCCGGCCGGCTCACCTCCGCCGTGCCCGGCGCACCGGTTCCCGTGGACGTCGCCGTGGCGGCGAAGGCGGGCGCCGAGCACAAGGGCACGGTCACGCTCACCGCCCGCTCCGAGAGCGACCCGCACAGGACGGCCCGGGCCACCTGCTCGCTCAAGAAGTGAGGCACCGGCCCCGAGGCCCGCACGGCCGGAGCGGTCCCCGGCCGTGCGGGCCGGGGCCGTAGGGCCTGAGCGGGCCCCGCTGTGGCGCGAGCCCCGGCCGGGCCGGCCGGACCCGTCACCGCCGCGCGTAGTCCGGGAGCAGGTCCCAGCGCTTCTCGTCGAACCGGTACGTGTACTGCGGGCGGGTCTTGACCGCGCTCGTACGGAACGGCTGCCCGTGGTCGTCGACCCGCAGCCGCCCGTGCCGGTCGCCGCTGCTCCACTCCAGCTCCAGATACCAGGTGACGTCCTGGCCGGCGGTGTGGGCGGTGACGTCCAGCACCTGGGGGTCCGTGGCGGTCGTCCGGTACGGGAAGTCGGTCGCGGGGATCGTGATGTCGCCCTGCTCGCCGGCCACGGCCCGGGTCTCGGGCCGGTCGCGGTCGAGGTCGACGTCGAAGTGGGACGGGGCGATCCCGCTGCCGCAGGCGTCGCCCATCGTGTAGGCGTTCCACGCGAGCGGCGCCGCGCGCCGCAGCACGCGGATGTGCAGCGCGTGCAGCACGACCGCCTGGCCGGTCTTTCCCTGCACGGCCACCTCGATCCGCATCCGGCCGCCCGGCACGGCCCGCAGCGCGGTCGCCCAGTCGCGCGCGTCGTCCCCGGCGGGCGGCTCGGGGACCTGGGCGGGCAGGCGTCCCGACACGTACAACTGGTCGCAGCGATCGGGCAGGGCGTACGGGCGGACGCTGACGGTCAGGGGCGTGCCGGTGGGCTGTTCGGTGGTCTGTTCGCCGTCCGGCCTCGTCTCCTCCCGCCGCGCCGCGGACGTCCCGCCGCCGGGGCTCGGAGAGGTGCTCGGCGTCGTGGAAGGCGTGCCGCCGGGCGACGGGCTGCCGGAGGGGGCGGGCGCGCGGCCGGGCGCGCGGCGCGTGACGTCGGAGTCAGGCTCGGCCGCTGTCGCGTTCGTCTCGGCGCGGTGCGCCGGGGGAGCGGTGGTGGCCGCGTAACCGGCGACGACGGCGCTGGGTACGAGCACGGCGACGGCGGCGGAGATGAGCGCGAGACGGCGGCGGGAGCGGGACGCTCCGCCGGTGCCTGCGGAGGGCCCGGGCCCGGCCGCGGGGGCGGGGCCGGCCGTTCCGGCGGGCTCGGACTCCGTACGGGCGGGTTCGGCGGCGACCGGAGGGGGCGTGGGGGCGGGTCCGGCGACCGGGAGCGGCGTGCGCGTGGGTTCGGCCGGAGCCCGGTCCGCGCTCGCGGCTCCGGCCGTGCCGACGGGCCCGGCCGGGGTCTGCGGCGCGGTCGTACGGGCCGGCTCCGTCGTACCGGCGGCCGGGGTCCCGGCGCCCGCCCCCTGCGTCTTCCGGCGGCGCGCGTCGTCCGCCAGGATCCAGCGGCGGTGCAGGTCGACGAGCTCCTCCGGCGACGCCCCGCAGAGCCGGGCGAAGCGCTCCACCGGCGCGTACTCGGCGGGCACCGCGGCACCGTTGCAGTAGCGATGCACCGTGGACGTGCTCATGTGCAGCCGCTTGCCCAGGGTGCTGTAGCTGTGGCCCGAGCGCTCCTTCAGCTCGGTGAGCCGGGCTGCGAACTCTTGTATTCCATCGGCCATACCGGCAATTCCCCGTCCCAGGACCGCGTTCCAGGGCGCGATTTCCCCCCAGCTCAGCCTATACGGGGCCGTTCCGGCGTCCCCGGACGCCCGGTGGGTCTTGCCGCGGGGACGGAGCGGCTCGCAGGCTGTGGACACGAAAGCGGCGCCCGGCGGACGGCCGGGCCGCGCCGTCGGACAGGAGTCGCCGTGCGGACCCGGATCCGCCCCTGCCTCGGAGTCGCGGATGCCGTGGCCCTGGTCGTGCTCTGCACGTCCGTCAGCACCACGCTCGCGCTACTCGCCGGCCTCATCTGACGTTCCACGTCACCACATCGCACGCACCACATCGAACGGGAGCCCACCATGCGTACCCTCGGCCTCACCGCCTCCGCCGTGCTCGCCGCCGCGGCCGTCGCCCTCGCGGCCACCCCGGGCCAGGCCGCCCCGTCGTCCGGCGCGACCACCGCCGCCTGCACCGCGGGCAACACCAAGCTGTCGGTGCGGACGGTCAGCAGGCCGGTCAACCACGACCTGCTGACCCTCACCAACACCGGCCGCACCGCCTGCAACGCCTACGCCTACCCCTTCCTGCGCTTCGACGAGGACCAGGCCGTGACCCAGGCCGTCGAGGACAGCCGGCCGCAGGCCGTGGTGACCCTGGCCCCGGGCGGGTCCGCGTACGCGGGCATCGGCCTCTCGGCCGGCGACGGCAGCGCCGCGCACGGCCGTACGGCCGAGAAGCTGGAGGTCTTCCTCCCCGATGCGGACGGCACCTCCGACTCGTCCGCCACGCTCACCCTGCCCAAGGGCACATGGATCGACGACTCGGCGGCGGTCACCTACTGGCAGTCCGACCCGGCGGACGCGCTGGTGTGGTGACCGCCCGCCGGGGCCGCGCTCACTGACCGAGCGCGACCCGCACGAGCTTGACGACGACCAGGACCATCGCCGCCAGGAGGTACGCCCGCAGTGCCCCCATGCCGATCTTGCGGCCGGTGGCCATGACCGGGCGGGTGAGGGTCTCCAGCGGGGGCATCCGCCAGGTGTCCCTGCCGGTGCGGTCGATGGGGTCCTCCTTCGTCCCGGTGCGCCGCCGGGTGAAGGCGTAACCGGCGGCGAGCACCCCGGCGACGCCGCAGGCGGCCATGATGTCGAGGATCGCGCCCGCGCTGATGCCGGGGAACAGGACGGACGCGGTCAGGATGACCGAGAGGGTCACGAGGACCCCGACGACCGCCGAGGTGAAGGCGTTGGTCTTGGGACCGTTGGCCCACGGTCCCAGGACCTGCTTGTCGTTGCAGAGCAGCAGCAGGAAGACCGAGGCGGACGGGAGCAGCACCCCGGCGAGGGTCTGGACGCCCTCGGTGAGCAGGCCCAGCGGGGAGCCGGGGATCAGCACGATGGCCGCGGCCGTGGCGACCAGCCCGGCGTAGACCGCGTAGAAGCCCTTGGCGCCCTTGATGCCGCGGTGCAGCGAGTGCTTCATGCCGAGGACGTCGCCGATGGCGTAGGCGGTGGACAGCGAGACCGCGAACGCGCCGATGATGGAGGCGTCCAGCAGGGCGATCGCGAAGAGCACCCCGGCGAGCTTCCCGGCGTGCGCCTCGATGCCGGTGGCCAGGCCCCCGGCGTCCGTGAAGCCGCCGGAGCGCCCCGTCCCGGCGAAGGCCGCGGACGCGATGCCCATCATGGCGGCGGCGCCGATCACCACGACGCCGATGCCGAGCCACAGGTCGGCCTTCTCGTACTTCATGAAGCGCGGGGTGATGCGCTTGTCGATGACGTAGGACTGCTGGAAGAACAGCTGCCAGGGCGCCACGGTCGTGCCGACGATGCCGATGATCAGCAGCATGACGGTGGCCAGCTCGCCGGAGCCGCCGGGGATGACGGGGACGACGAAGTCGTGGCCCATCTGCGAGGACTTCGGGTGCACCAGGAAATAGACGGGGACGAGCAGCAGGCTGCCCGCGCACAGGGCGATGGCGACGCGCTCGAAGCGGCGGAAGGACCCGGTGAACGCCGAGGCGATGATGATCGCGGCGGCCAGGATCACCGATGCCACCTTGGGCAGCCCGAGATAGCCGGTCGCCAGCGTGATCCCGATGAACTCGGTCACCAGCGTCAGGGCGTTGAGCAGGAAGAGGTCGATGACGGAGAAGGCTCCCCAGAACTTCCCGAACCGCTCCAGGATGAGCCGGGCGTGCCCGACCCCGGTCACCGCGCCCAGCCGCAGGACCATCTCCTGGTTCACATAGAGCACGGGGATCAGCAGGAGCAGGGTCCACAGCAGGCTGGTGCCGTAGTTCTGGCCCGCCTGGCCGTACGTGGCGAAGGCGCCCGCGTCGTTGTCGCCGACCATCACGATCAGCCCCGGGCCGACGATGGCGAGGAGCGTCTTGAACTTGGCGGACAGGCCGCGGCGTTCGCCGTGGTCGTCCTGCCTGATGGTGCCCAGCGCGCCGCGGATGTCGCCGATGTGGGCGTCGTCCAGCACCGCGCTGCGCGGCGCCGGGATGGTGGTGTCGGTGATCAGATCGGTCATGGGGAGCCTCCCG
Source organism: Streptomyces sp. NPDC020379 (assembly GCF_044387105.1). Classification (NCBI taxonomy): domain Bacteria; kingdom Bacillati; phylum Actinomycetota; class Actinomycetes; order Kitasatosporales; family Streptomycetaceae; genus Streptomyces; species Streptomyces sp. NPDC020379. Next base: position 121,233 of record NZ_JBIRVR010000013.1, on the reverse strand, counting down.
GGCGCCTGGGCAGGCGAGGAGTCGGTGGCGCGCGGCCACGTTCCACCCGCGGGCGCGCAGCACTGCGACCCGGGTCGGCCGGTGGCCGAGCGGGTGAGGGCGGTGGCACGGTCGTGCCCGCGGGGAAGGTGGTTACCGTGTGCCGGAGAAGGGCGAGGGCATGCGGAACGGGGGCCGACTATGGCCCGGACTACTGCAACCGCAATCCATGTCTCTCGCCTCCTTCCGGCCGGGACGCGGGGCGCGTCGACGACTCGGCAAGGAGCGGACCGGGCATGCCCGGTTCACCCCAACTCGTCAGAGCTTTGGCACTGCACGGCGTGATCCCCGCTGGCGGGGAAGCCACTTGGGGTCACCCCTTAAGTCGGGGAGACCTGTCCTGAACCTGGGCGTCTCTCGACGTCGTGGGGTCAGTGGCCTGTGTCCGTGCAGACGCCTCACCGAACGAGGTGCCTGCTGATTTCGAACCTCCAGAAGCATAGACCCTTACTTGCGCAAGCATGCAACTGTTTGGCCAAGGCTTGACCCGCGGCCCGGACCGGCGCGAGCGGAGCACGGCCTTCCAGGCCCCGGGGCCGTGGGTAGTCTGCTGCGCGACATCCGCACCACAAGGGGCTCATCGGTGGACCACGACAGCATGACCGCAGACCCTGTCGCCCTCGGGCACCGGCTGCACTGGCGCGGGGTGATCCGTACGCGGCGGGCCGTCGTCATCACCTCGCTCGCCCTCGGCGGGCTCGTCGTGTCGCTCACCTTCGGCGGACTGCTGGGCAGCCCGGGCAGCCACCAGTCGCTGACCTCCCGGGTGATCGCCGGCGTCAGCGCGGGGGTCTTCCTGGTGGGCGCCCTGATCGCGGTCCGGGGGGCGACGGACGACCTGGTGAAGCTGCTCACCGGCCGGATCAGCGACAACCGCTCCGCCGCGCTGCGGGTGATATGCCTGCTGTCCGGTTACGCGCTGGTGATCCTGGGCGCCCTGAGCCTCCTGCGGGTGCCGTGGGGGAAGCTGCTGCTGGGTGGCGCGCTGACCGGTGTGCTGCTGGGCATCGCCGCGCAGCCGGTGCTGGGCAACATCTTCGCGGGCCTGGTGCTGATGGTCGCGCACCCGTTCACGATCGGCGAGCGGATCAGCGTGCAGTCGGGACCGCTCGGCGGCCGCATCGAGGGCGAAGTCACCGACATGACCCTGCTGTTCGTCGAGCTGCGCACCGGCGACGGCCGGACACTCATCCCCAACAACGCCGTCCTGGGCGCGGCCATCGGACCGCCGCACCGCGAGACGACGGCGGCCTGACGTACGGGCCGGACGGAGCCCATGGCCCCGCCCGGCCCTCCGTTTCCCTCAGGAACGCGCCTCCTGCCGCGCGCTGCTCCCGTCCCCGCCCTGCTGCGCCGGGATGCGGCGTACGCACTCGATGAGATAGTCGCCGCTGTCCTCGTCGAGGGTGACGCCGTGCGTCTCGCTGTGGAAGCCGGGGAAGCGCCGGTCGAAGGACTCCAGCGCCGCCAGATAGCGCAGCAGGGGCCCGTCCGGGGCGCCGGTGTTCTCGCCGGGCATCAGGACCGGGATGCCGGGCGGGGTGACGGTGACCATCGCGGCGGCCACCCGGTCCGCGGCGTCGGCCAGCCGTACGCGCTCGGTGCCGCCCCGGATGAGGCGCTGATAGCAGTGCTGCGGCGGGGTCACCGGCTCGGGCAGGTCCTGGAAGGCGGTGTCCAGCAGCTCGACCAGGCGCGCCTGGCGCAGATGGTCGTGCATCTCCTCGCACAGCCCGCGCAGGGTCCCTCCGGAGTAGCGCCGCGGGTGGGCGGCGACCAGCTCGGGCAGCACGCGGTCCAGCGGCGCGTCCTCGTCGTGGAGCGCCTTGAAGTCCATCAACGCGTCCATCAGCGTGCCCCACTTGCCCTTGGTGATCCCCATGGAGAAGAGGATGAGCGTGGTGTAGCTGTCGGTCTTCTCCACCACGATGTTCCGGGTGGCCAGATAGGCGGTGAGCACGCGCGCCGGGATGCCCCACTCGTCCATCCGCCCGGTGGCGTCGATGCCCGGGCAGGTGAGCGTGACCTTGACGGGGTCGAGCAGGCAGTAGCCCTCCGCCAGGCCGGCGAAGCCGTGCCAGTCGGCACCGGGCTCCAGCTGCCAGCAGGCCGGGTCGGTGCGCAGCAGCTCGGCGGGGGCGTCGGCGAACGGCACCCGGTCTCCGGTGGCCGGGTCGGTCACCGTATCCGGCTGCCAGACGCCGAAGAACCAGCCCGGCCGGTCACCGGCGGCCGCGACGCGCCGGCCGACGCGTACGACGGTCTGCCGGAAGCGGACCGCCTCCGTCACCGCCTCGTCGATCAGCCAGCGGCCCTGCGGCCCGTCCATCATCGCGGCGGCCACGTCCAGCGACGCGATCATCGGATACAGCGGCGAGGTGGTGCCGTGCATCATGAACGCCTCGTTGAACCGGTCGTGTTCGACCGGCGCGCGCGGCGCGGGCTTCACATGCACCATGGCGCTCTGCGACAGCGCGGCCAGCAGCTTGTGCGTGGACTGGGTGGAGAAGACGGTGGGGCGCTCGGGCCCGGGGAAGGTGTCGGGGCCCACCGCCATGCCGTAGCGCCCGGCGTAGAGGGGGTGGAAGCGGGCGTACGCGAACCACGCCTCGTCGAAGTGCAGCCGGGGCGTGCTGGGCGCGAAGGCCCGCGCCACCTGGACGGCGTCGTAACACAGGCCGTCGTACGTGGAGTTGGTGAGCACCGCGTACTGCGCCTCCGGCGACACGGCGCCCCGCGTCAGCGGGTTGCGGGCGATCCGGTCGGCGACCGCGCCCGCCTCGGTCCCCGCGGGCGGCAGCGGGCCCGCGAGGCCGTAGCCGTTGCGGGTGGGAACGAGATAGACCGGCCGGGCGCCGGAGAGCACGAGCCCGTGCAGGACCGACTTGTGGCAGTTGCGGTCCACCAGCGCGATCTCGTCCCGGGTCACGCTGAAGTGGCCGACCATGCGGTCACAGGTCGAGTCGCCGTGCAGGACGAAGTACGTGCGGTCGGCGCCGAAGACACGGGCCGCGTTGCGCTCGGCGTCACCGACCGGACCGGTGTGCTCGAACAGCGAGCCGAGCTCCTCGACGGAGATCGACAGGTCGCTGCGCAGCAGCCGCTCCCCGAAGTAGTCGTGGAACGCCCGGCCGACCGGGGACTTCAGGAACGCGACACCGCCGGAGTGGGCCGGGGTGTGCCAGGAGTATTCGTGCGCGTCGTCGAAGCGGCGCAGTGCCTTGAAGAACGGCGGCAGCAGGCCCTCCTGATAGCCGCGGGCCGCGCTCGCGATCCGGCCGGCGATGAAGGGCGCCGTGTCCTCCAGCGGCCAGATGTAGCCGATCACCGTCTCCGCGACCCACAGCGGCAGATTGTCGAGGTCCTCGCCGGCCGTGACCAGGAAGACCGGCAGGTCCTGGAAGCGCTGCCCGGTCCGGCGCAGCACCTCGCCGCCGCCCGTCCCCCCGGCACCCTTGCCCTGCCCCGGAAGATCCCAGTCCACGACGGCGGCGGCCAGGCCCGCCTCGGTGCGCAGCACCGCCTGGGCGTCGTCACTCGTGTCGGCCCAGCGCACCTCGAACCCGCGGGCCTCCAACTCCCGGCGGATCCTGCGCAACTGCTCGGCCGCGGCACCTCCGCCCTCAGGCAACTCCCGTACCGCGAACAGGACCGTTCCGTCTGCCATGGCTGTTCCTCCAGGCGCCTCGCCGTATAGAGCCTCTGGAACAACGGGCTTGAGGCTCCGGCGACACCGGCCGCACCGGGAATCCACTCCGACCGGCGACCCGTAGGAGTGGTTCCGGGCACTCTCGCCACCGGCGGGGCGAACTGCCGGGAAGCATGGGGTACTTCCACTGTCTTCCGTCTTCTCTGTCTTCCTTCTCTTTCTTCGTCTTCGTCGGGAGTGTTCATGAAGGCTGTCCCCCTGAGCGCGGCACTGGCACTGACGGCCCTGGCCGTCTGCGCACCGGTGCCCGCGGCCGCCCAGCCCGTACGTGCCGAGCGCGTCACGCTCACCAACGCGGACAACGGCCGGACCGTGTCCGCGCACACCGGTGACGACATCGAGGTCGCCCTCACCGGCTCCCGTGAGAACGGACTCGCGTACTTCTGGAGCATCCCGGCGAGCGACTCCGCCGTGCTCCACCGGACGGCGGGCGGCAAGACCCCGACGGGCGGCGCCACGGCGCGCTTCCGCGTGGAGAAGGACGGCATCGCCACGATCAGCGCCACCAAGCACTGCCACTCCGGCGGCGGACACCTGTGCCCGCTCGTCGTCGTGCCGTGGAAGGTGCGGGTGGAGGTGAAGTAGGGGTAGGGGGCAAGGGAGTACGAGGCGGTCCAGGCGCGGGCCCGTGCGTCGAGGCTGCCGGGCCCGCGCGGTGGGCGCGGGCCGCCGGCCTTTTGACGACGATCGGCTTGAGGCCGGCTCCTCCGGGGCGCCAGCGCCGCAGAACGCCGAAGGCCCCGGCCGGTTTCCCGGCCGGGGCCTTCGGTTCGTGCCCGGTGAGGCACTGGCGGAGGATACGAGATCCGAACTCGCCCACGCCGGGGGCCGGTCACTCACATGGGGGAAGTCCTCGGTGTCGGTCTCTAAGTGGTGCTTGTGCGGGCATTGCTGTGCTGAAGGCCGCAAGAGGGGGGAAAGGCAGTGGCTGTCCGCGGTAGGTACGGGTTCAGGACTCCGGGCCGGGCTGGTGAGGCCGTGCCGTCCCTGGGCTACGCCCTGTTTGCGACCCGTTGGTTGCAGGCGCCTCTGTATTTCGGGCTCGTGGCCGCCCAGGCCGTGTACGTCTACGAGTTCTTCGGTGAGCTCCGCAGCCTGGTCCGCGGGGTGGTCGCCGGGCATTCGGACGAGAACATGGTGATGCTCGCTGTGTTGAAGCTCGTCGACGTGGTGATGATCGCCAATCTCCTGATCATGGTGATCGTCGGCGGCTACGAGACGTTCGTCTCCCGTATCGGCCTGCACGGCCACAAAGACCAGCCGGAGTGGCTGTCACACGTCAACTCCAACGTGCTCAAGGTCAAACTCGCTATGGCGATCGTGGGCATCTCCTCGATCCATCTGCTGCAAATGTTCGTCAGCATCCACGACACCCCCCAGCAGGAGCTCATCTGGGGGACGACGATCCACATGGCCTTCATCCTCTCGGCCTGCATCCTCGCCTACATGGCGGGACCGATGGAGGCCAAGGCCGTGGCCCTTGAACAGCAAGCCCACCAGGTCCCACCTCAGCAGCCACCGGCCGACCCGACGGGACGCGCCACGCGGCCTTCCGCCTCGCCGGCGACCCCACAGGTCCCTGGAGGCGACCGAGCTCTGTAGGTCATCTCCGGTGGGGCTGGACCCCGGTGGCCGGACCGGCGGCCGTTGCTGACGCCTCCCCACCCCCGAGCAGCGGGCCGAGCGCGGCGACCGCGTCGGCTGCATCGCCGGGGCGCTTTCCTCCGTCGGATACCGACGCGGTCCGGAGGCCGCCGCATTCACGGACATCGAGATCACCCCGACCCTTCCCCAGCCTTCGACCGGGGGTGCCCCATGACCTGTGAGCGGAGGCTCCTCAGAACCCAACTGAGACGGAGAACGTCGAAGGGCCCCACCGCGAACGGTGGGGCCCTTCGAGTCGTGCCCGGTGAGGCACTGGCGGAGGATACGAGATTCGAACTCGTGAGGGGTTGCCCCCAACACGCTTTCCAACTGTTCGTCTGGGGGTCCGGAGGGATGCAGGGCGGTCCTGACCTGGGGCGGAGAGCCCGGCTCGTCGGGCTCCGGACGGTGCTGGACGGGGGCGAATGCAACCAGAACCGCAACCAGAGGGGCCGCCTGTTTTGCCTGCTCAGACGTCTTTCTCTGCTCTGCGCCGCGCGGAGGAACGTGCTCCGAGGGCTCGTAGGGCTGCTTGACGTTCGCCCGGTGTGTAGGTGCAGTAAGGGCAGCCGCCGACCGTCTCGAAGGTCTCCCGGAAGCCCAGGTGGCCAAAGTGGCACCGGACGACCTCGGCCGTGCGTCCCTCCTTGCTCCAGAACAGAGGGATGCTGTCGGCGTCGCTTGCCATGTGATCACTTCTCTCTGAGCCAGCCCGCCGTGGCGTCCTTGGCTGCGGGGCGCGTCGATCAGGTCGCCTCCGTCGTGCTGAGGACGATCGCTGCGGTGGTGCCCTACTCCTGCCGAGGCTGCATCATTGCGGGCTCTCGGGCAAAGGAGGCGATGTCCGCGAGGCCCGGGTGGTAGCCGTCCGAGGTGTCCACCACGAGTGTGGGTACGTCGAGGGAGATCGGTACGAACGATTCGAGCGAGTGTTCTCCGGAAGCGATCGCTTCGAGAAGGTCGTGATCAGCGTGGGCGGCGCGGTGGCCGCTGTGCTGCACGCGGTGAGCGATCCGATCGTGGGCGACGGCGGCAGAGGTGGTGCAGCGGATGACGCGCAGCTGGGCCAAGTCCATGAGGGGCTCCAGGTGTGGCCGCCATAGCTTGTCCTGGAACGCAGCTTCCGCGACGATCGTGACCCCGGCGCGGAGGAGGGTTCTCGCCACCTCGAAGAACGCGTCGAGCGTTGGGTAATTGAGTGGGTCCTCGCCGCCGGCCTGGTATCCCGGGGTGGACAGGACCATCCCTTGCTTGACCTCGTCGCGGATGATCGCGGGACAGCCGAGTTCCTGAGCGAGCGCATGGGCGAGCGTTGTCTTTCCTGTGCCTGGTGGCCCGCTCACCACGGTCAGTGTCGGTGTGGTCATACAGGTCTCTCGCATTCGACGCGGCATATCAGGGAGGGTGCGTTTGGCGAGCAGGAAGGCGATGAATCCGGGCTCGCGGGAGAGTCTGGCGTGGCCGGTGGGGTGTTCGTGAGACATTGCCGGAATCGGCGTCCATGCGATGGGCTCCAGCCGCCCCCTTGACCCGATGCCAGCAGCCAGCCTGCCGTTGGTCCGGACACGTCACGCTCGTGTCAGATCGTTGCCATGCGTAATTCATTGGCCAGACGGCGGCTGCCGACCTGCATCAGGGCCCGCACTGCGCTGATCGTGCGACCGCTTTCCCACACGCCGGTGTCCGGTGTGGTGAACGGTATGACGGTGATGCTGTGGGCCGTGAAGGGGGCTGGGCACAGGTAGTGCATTCCTCCGGTTCCGCACAGATACGTTTGAGCTCCGATGGCGGCGGCCAGGTCGGCGAGCCGCTGGGAGCGTCCCTGCCGGGCCGGAAGGCCGCTGCTGCGGAGGACGCAGCCCTTCCAGCCGAGGAGCTCCAGTAGGGCACGGGTGGATGCTTCAGCGACGGCCGCGGTTCGGTCGCTGGTCGTGAAGGCGTTCAGGACGGGGACGAGGGCTTGCTGGAGGGTCGGCCAGTGAGGGCTGGCCCCGTAGTGCTGTTGGAGCGCACGGGCGGACCTTTGCCGGGACCGGATGGGCTCAGCCATCACAGCATCCCGAATCAGCGTATTCCGGCCCTGGGGAAGGTGGGTGGGGATGGACAGCCACCGGCGGTCGGCCGGATTGTCCAGGGCAGCGAGGCGGGCTCGGTGCTGGTAGTCGCGGCGGGTGAACTGGACGTCGTCGAGGACGATCCAGCAGTCCGCCGCGAACAGCTTGGCAAGCGTGGCCAGTCGGGGGAAGAAATTGGGCTGGTGGATGGCACACACCCCGCCCGGCGGCAGTTCAGGCTTTGAGTAGGCGGCTGTCGAAGCCGTCTTCGAGGAGGGATTGGTAGGCGGCATGTACGTCCTCCGGGACGTCCTGCTCGATGGCGAAGCCGAGCTTCGGATACTCGATCACCCGCTGCAGATCACCGACGAGCTGGTCGACGACGAGCTTCTCGTCGCCGATCGTCTTCAGGTAGTCGTCGAACTCCAGTGGCGCCGAGGCGCAGATCACCTCCACCTCGGGCCAGACCTTGCGGGCAGTGGCGAACGCGCGGCGCTCCATGTAGGGCATGGAGACCAGCAGCACGGTCTTCACCGTGATCCCGGCCGTGGCCAGGACGTCGCGGGAGAAGGTGATGTTCTGGCCGGTGTTGCGCGCGTTCGGCTCCAGCACAATCGCTTCGGTGGGGACGCCGAGGGCGAGAGCGTGCTCGCGGAAGTGCACGGCCTCACCCCGAGGGAAGCGGCCCGGGTGGGTCGGGTTGGGCCCGCCGGAGAAGACGAGGGCGGGGAAGAGCCCGGCTCGGTACAGTTCGGCGCAGAATGCGGGGACGCCCAGGTCGTGGCTGCCCAGGCCGATCGCTGCGTCCGTCGGCCGGAGTTCGTGGCCCATCTGGTGGTAGTCCCAGATCAGCTTGGCCCGTTGGCGCTGGTCGTCGGTGATGCCCCGCTGGATGTCCGTCGTCATTGGCGTCTCTCCCTGGTCACCGCCGCCGGAGGCTGTCCGACCCCGACGGTCTTCCGGATGCTCTCGATGCTGGTCAGCTGGTGGCTCATGCCGTATTGAGCGGCCAGCTTCGCTGCCTGATCGAGGGCCGAAAGGCCATCATCCCGGGTGGCAGGGTCGGACAGCAGGATGTGTCCGTGAGCAGTGTCCAGACGCACCCGCTGCATCGGTGAGTCGATCGCGCCGGTGCTGCGGGCGATCCCAATGAAGTGCAGGGCTTTGTTCAGGTGACCGGCGCCCCGGTGGGCCAGGGCGAGTTTTTGGTGGGCGACGGACCAGTCGTCCGGCTCACCGAGCTCTTCGAAGTCGCGGGTCGCGGCGAGCATGATGCGGGTCGCATAGTCGTGCTCGCCTTCCTTGCTCAGGGCGGTTCCCACCCACAGGCGGGCTCTTGCACGGTCCCGGCGGGCGAGGCGGTCATCGACGGCCAGGTGTTCGTACTGGCGGGCTGCGGTCTCCAGACGGCCGGACATTTCCGCAACGACGGCCAGGGAGAGGTCGAGTTGGGCGACGCGACGGGGGATGTCGAGCTGGCTGAAGATCGAGCGGGCGCCGGCATACGCGTGCTGGGCCGATAAAGGCCCGACCACCGTTCCCTGGTCGCGCTTGAGGTCCCCCATCAAGGCGGTTGAGCGGGCGAGGAGATAGAGGCCCTTGTCGTCCAGCTCCGGGGGCCGGAAGCGGTTCAGCCACCGGCCCAGCAGGTTGTCGGCGAAGGCGAAGTTCTGGCGGCTCAAGGCGACCACGACCCGGTCCAAGTCGTCGGTCCACGATTCGTACTCCCAGGCCCTGGGCCCTGCCGAGGTGACACGGCGGGTGGTCGCGGGCGGTCCGCCGGCCTCGGAGAGGAACGTCTCGAACCGCAGATGCACTGATGCGTCCGCGCGAGCCAGAGCGGTGTCCAAGATCGCCTGAGTGTCCGGGCGGGGTTCCGTCGTGGCCAGGTGCTTCTCCCACTTGGAGACGGTCCCCACGGCGAGGCCGAGGTTCTCGGCGAACGCGCGGACGCTCATCCGCAGGGCGAGCCGCAGGGCCCGGGCTTCCAGGCCGGTCCAGTGGTGCACGGTCGCCACGCGTCGCTCCCTTCCGAAAGCTCATGCAAGCACGGAACGCGTATGTGGGGGGACGGAAGTGCAACGCAAGTGCAACAGCGGGTCATTTCGTCGCCGCGCGTCAGGGAGGACGCTTCAACACGCAGGTCACAGCCCCTCCTTGGACCGGGGCGGCCTTCATTTATTCGTCCCTCCTTTGAACTTGGACGGTCCACTTCATGGAACCCCTTACCGAGCACCGTCGTGTCAACGGCCCGGTCGTCTATGGCTTTCTGCGGTTGGTCAACGTCTCCCCGGCCCGCGAGGCGGCCCTGAAGGGGTCGCTGGCCGAGTACTGCTGCCAGCACGAGCTGACCCTGTCCGGGCTGTTCACCGAACGCGTCACCACGGTCAATTCCGCTGCCTTCACCGGGTTGATGGACGTGCTGGAAGTGCCCGGCACCTACGGAGTCGTGCTGCCCTCCGCCTCCCACCTGGGCCCCAGGGCCATAGCGGTGGGCAGGGACAAACGCATCGCGGCGACCGGAGCCCGGCTGCTGCTGGTCCGCAAGGAGACCCCGGGTTCGGCCTCCCGCCGCAGGCGCCCCGGGCCTGGCGGCAACCAGGCCAGGCAGCGCGGCCACGGCCCCGCACCGGCACTGGAGGCGGAGTCATGAATCCCTCCATGCCCGCCGCCGATCAGCGATTCTTCGCCTCGGCGCCCGCCTCTGTCGGCCTGGCCCGCGACTTCGCCGACAAGTTCCTCCTGGCCTGGGGCCTGGACGCTCTCGCGGACGATGTCCGGCTGTGTCTTTCGGAACTGGCGACCAACGCGGTCGTCCACGCCAACTACGACGGCTTCCTGGTCCGGCTGGCCATCGACGGCAGCTACCTCCACCTGGAAGTCCACGACCGGCACCCCCGCTGGCCCGAGGTCCGGTTCCCCACCCACGACGTCACCACCGGCCGCGGCCTGCACTTGGTCGCCGCCCTCTCAGCCGGCTGGGGCGTCGAGCCCAGCCACTCTTCCGGAAAGATCGTCTGGTCGCGGTTCCCGATCACGGCCGCACCGCAGGAGATGCCATGCTGACCCGCACCCTGGCCCCCGCGCCGTCCTCCGGGCCCGGCCCCGGCCTGCTGTTCTCGCTCAGCACCCGGACATGGTCCGGCCCCGGCCCGGACGGGCAGGACGTCGCGCACATCCTGCTGGCCCACCCACCCGGACGCGCCAGCCACGACACCCCGGCCGCGATCGAGGCCCGCATACGGCACATCGCCGCCAGCCTCGGCCCCCTCGTCGGCGCCCATGACGTCATCGCACGGCTCGACGGCTGCCTGCGCGTCATCGGCAACCGGGTGCTGCTGAAATTCGGCGGCTCCCGCTATGGCCTCCGTCTGCCGACCCATCCCGGCTGGACCGACCTGATCACCCGCCGAGGCCAGGCCGTCCTCATCCTCGCCCTGGACCCGCTGCCGCAGTCCGCCACCGCCCGCCGCCTCGACACCTACCTCGACGCCGCCCGCGCGAACAACCGGCTTCTCTTCGGCCTCGCCTGCACCCCCTGACTCACCAGCCGCCCATGCACGACCCCACACTCAACCGAGAGGGAACTGCCATGGAACCCTTCGAGCGCGCCCGGCTGGACGCCTACTTCACCAAGATCGCCAACCAATTCGCCCCCACCGAGCAGGCCACCGCCTTCCTGGTCACCCACCTGCTGGCCGAGCGGCCCGGCTTCGTCCGCGCGGTCGCCGCGATGACCCGCCTGCGCGCGGTGCTGCCCAAGCCGAAGTCCATCCACCCCGCCGCCCAGCGCGAGGTCGAACAGAACACTCCCTGCGATGTCCTCTCCCGCGAGCTGTTCACCGACCCCGACACTGCCCTGGACTACCTCGAATCCCGCGTGGCCGGCGAGCCGGTGGTGCTGCTCGACGTCGGCGGCTACTTCGCCCCCGCTCTCGCCGACCTGCACAGCCGCTTCACCGGCCAGATCCTCGGCGTCATTGAGGACACCGAGAACGGCCACCGCCGCTACACCGAGCTCGACAAGCTGCCCTGCCCGGTCGTCTCGGTCGCCCGCTCACCCCTGAAGGACCCGGAAGACTTCCTCGTCGGCCAGTCCGTCGTCTTCTCCACCGAAGCCGTCATGCGCGACCGCGGCGACATCCTCCAGGGCCGCCCCGCCCTGGTCATCGGCTTCGGCAAGCTCGGCTCGTCCATCGCCCGCCTCCTGCATGCCAAGGGCGTCCAGGTCACCGTCTGCGACATCGACCCCGTCCGCCGCACCCAGGCCCTCTCACAGGGCTTCGCCGTCGCCCGCGACCGCGAAGCAACTCTCGCCACTGCCGGGCTGGTGCTCTGCGCCACCGGCGCCCGGTCGCTCAGGGGCGAGGACTTCCCCTACCTGCGCAACGGCGCCTACGTCGCCACCGTCACCTCACGGGAGGACGAACTGGAGCTGGACGCTCTGCCGGACGTCTACACCCGCACGATGGTCGGCGAGCACGTCACCCGCTACCAGACCACCGGCCACTACTTCTACCTCGCCAATGGCGGGGACGCCGTCAACTTCCTCCACGGCGCGAGCGTCGGACCCTTCATCTTCCTGGTCCAAGCCGAGATCCTGGCCGCGATCAGGATGCTCACCCGCGCCGACTTAGCCCCCGGGCTCCATGAAGTCGGCGCGGACGACCGTGCCGCGATCGCGGCGACCTGGCTCTCCTACTTCAACAGGTGATCGACTTGCCCATCACGGCAGACCACATCCGCACCACCGTCAACGGCTTCCTCGACGAGCACCCCGACGAGAAGCCCGCCCTCGCGCCCGTCCTCGCCCTCCTGGACGACGGGGCCGACCTGGCCAGCCGCAAGGAATTCCGTGGCCACGCCACCGCCGGCGCCATCCTCGCCCGCCCCGGCGGCAGCATCCTGCATATTCACCACTTGGCCCTCGATAAGTGGCTTCTGCCCGGCGGCCATCTCGAAGCCCTGGACGGCACCCTCCTCGACGCGGCCCTGCGCGAGCTCACGGAGGAGACCGGTATCCCGGCCGAAGCGGTCACCGCTGTGACGGACCGTCCTGTACACATCGACGTCCACCCCATCCCGGCCAATGACGCCAAGGGCGAGCCGGACCATCAGCACATCGACTTCCGGTTTCTCTTCCGGACCACGGCCGACGTCCACCAACTCCAGGCGGAAGAGGTCACCGACGCGGCCTGGCGTGACATCGAGACCGTCGCTGACGAATGTCTGCGGAGTCGCATCGCTGCAGCCCTCCGCTAGCGTTCAATGAGGTGCTGGGCGGCCGCGTCGACGCGTGCGACGGCGCGGCGTACAGCCTCAACGACGGTATTGGCGTGCGGGGCCTCGGCGCCGGAGTTCAATGCTTTGGCCACTTGGTTGAGGTTGTTGCCGATGTGGCTGAGGTGCCGCCGCGCGGCGAACAGCTCGACGACGATCTCGCGTCGGCTCGCGATTTCGGCTGCGGTGCGGTCGAGGTCACGGGCGGCGGCCAGGGCGGCGTGGGCGAGGAAGGCGGCGACGGTGATGCCGGCGGCGTTCGCGCCAGCGGTGATTAGCGCGAGTTCCTCGTCGTTGAACCGGGCGGTACGGCCGTGGAGGCGCCTGCCGCGCTGGTAAGGACGTCGGCGGATGCGCCGCTTTGTCTGCTCGCACGAGGGGGCGTGGCAGGAATGCTCGCCCTGCTGGGGCTGCGGACCGCCCTCGGTCCCAGCCTCTCCGGCCAGTGCCCCCTGGCGCCGGTCGGCCTCCGCCACCCCTGGGGCGGAGGTCCCTTTGTGCACTCCACCGACGGTGGAGTGCACAAAGCACCAACTTGCTGCGTCTTTGTCTGGGGTGGTGGACATCTCCTGCTGACCACTGGCGATTTCGAGGTGCGGGTCGTGCATGTCGACGTGCTCCGTGTGGTGTTGGCGGCGGCAGTCCCGTGCAGTGCGACCCAGGCGGGTATGAAACCCGGGGTTGGTCGCCTGGTGAACGGGCTGTGGGGGAGGCTGATGCGGGCCCGGCAGGGGCGGACCGTGTCCTGGGTGGTCGGCCGGCGGTGCGGATCCGCCCCCTTGCGGTGGCGTGACCGGATTCCGGGCAGGTGGCGGTGACCTGGAAAGAGTTCCGGTCAGCCGCTGGTGTGGGCGGGGACGCGGTCCCGGAATTCCGTGCGCAGGGCGGTCATGACCTGGGTCAGCCGGTCTTCGGCGATGCGGTGTCCCGCTGACCGGATGGTCTGGCGGACCGTATTCCGGGTGGGATTCGTGTGCTCGACGAATACGGGCCGGGCCAGGTCGACCAGCTCCTCCAGCCCGGCACTCGGGGGCCGGCCTACGCGGCGCGAGCGGATGGGCGGGAGGTCGCCGCTGAACAGCTCACCCTGGCCCTGGGGTTCGTCCTCATCCTCGTCCGCTTCACCTGCGGGAGGTTCGTCGGCCTCCTGCTGGCGCAGTGGCTGGACCGGGCCGGCGGTGGTGCTGGGCGCCTCGGTGGTGGTGTGGCGTGCGATGAGGATGTGGAGGTGGACGGCTCCGGCGAGCGCGAGCGGGGCCAGGGTCGAGAGGACGCCGACGGTCGCATCGCCGAGGTGCAAACCGGTGGGTGTGGCCTGCTGGTTGAGGCGTATGGCGTGCAGGGCGTTGGCCCAGATGCTGGCCGTGGTGGCGGTGCCGAAGAGCGTCCACACGTAGAGGCGGGCGCTGAAGGAGGCGGTGCGCAGGACGAGCAGGGCGCGGACGCCGTAGGCGATGAACCCGTCGATCACGAGCGGGAAGAGGTAGGTCAGGAAGCCTCGGACGTGGATGGCGGTGGCCATCTGCTGGAGGGCGTCGTAGGACAGTGCGCATCCGGCGGCGCCGAGGACGGTGATGGCGGCGCGGTCCCAGCCGGTGGCCCGGTGGGTGGGGGCGAGGGTCGTCACGGGGTGGTGCTCCGAGGAAGTTTCTGGGGTGCTGGCGGGGGCGTTCACGGAGGGGGCGTACACGCGAGCCCCCTTCTAAAGGGGGGCTCGCGCGTGAACGCTGGGCGCGTGTACGCCGTGTGCGGTCGCGTGATCGTCTGACCTGCGGTTTTGTCGCGAGCGTGAGCGGCGTGAACGGTTTTCGGGCCGTGACGCCGTGAGGGGCGCGTGTACGGTCCCGTGTACGCTCCGGCCGCCCGCGTGGCGGGTCAGCCGATGGCGGCGATGTGGCGTGCGGAGGCGCGGTAGAGGGCTTGTTGCCCGCCGCCGCTGCCGCCTGCGGTGCCTTGGGTCTTGGTGGCCAGCCCCGCCTCGACGAGCTGGTCCAGGCTGCGGCGCGCCTTCTCGACGGCAGCCCGGTCGGGGGCCGCCTGGCGGGTCAGGGCCTTGGCGAGGTCACGCACGCTCAGGCCGTTGGGGCTGGCGCGCAGGATGGTGACCGGGTCCAGGGCAGGGTCGACGGTGGTGGTGCCGCGCGCGTGGTCGTGGATCAGCTGCAGTGGGCCGATCTCACCGGTGGGCATCTTCAGGTGGTGCAGGGTGACCGCCGGGTCACCTGCCTCGCCGGTGAGGAACAGGACGCTGCCCGCTCCAGAGGTGATCCAGGTGGAGCCGTAGACGCGGTCGAGTGCCGGCCGCTGGTCCTTCGGTGCGTCGGCCAGGGCTTTGCGCTGGTGGTGCAGCTCCATGACCTCAACTCCGTTGCGCAGGGCGCGCATCCGGGCGTTCTGGAAGGCCACGGCGAGGGCGTCGTCGACCAGGGTGCTCACGGCGTCCTTGAGGCTGTCGATCACGATGGTGTCGGCCCCGTGGGCTGCGGCGAGGTCGGCCAGGAGGTCGGGCTCCTTGTCGAGGGTGGCGGGCAGGGGGCCCTGCCAGACCACCAGCCGTTCCCGCAGGATGGTCTCGTGCTCCGGCTGGATGCGGCGGAACATGGCGCGGGCGATCTGCTGCGGGCGGTCCATGGCCAGGTAGAGCACCCGCTTGCTGGGCGCGACCGGCATGTCGAGGACGGTGTCCTGAAGGCCGATGCGGGCGAGAATGACCTGGTGGGCCAGGGTGGTCTTGCCGACGCCGGGGGCGCCGACGATCATCAGGCTCTCGCCGGAGGCCCACGCGGTCTTCTCGCGGGTGCCCCACAGCGGTTCCTTGTCGGCGCCGGCCTCCGTCACGAACCGCCAGCCGTCGGCGATGTGGCGCGAGAGCCGCCCGGTGCCGGAGGCGAGTGCGCGCTCGCGCTCGGTGCCCAGGTCCGCCTCTATGGCGGAGCGGATCTCGTCGGGGTCGGCACCCGGCTCCTGGGTGCGCTGCACGGCGCGGATGCTGTGTTCGCGCAGGCGGCGCAGGGCGGCGGTCCGGCTGACGATGCCGGCGTAGTAGGCGGTGCCGCTGACGGAGGGCGGGGCGCAGTAGAGCTGGTGGATGTAGGCCACGCCACCGACCCGGTTGATGTCGCCTCGGCACGTGAGGTAGTGGCTTACGGCGATCGGGTCGGTCGGTTTGTCCTCGCCGCGCAGGGCGAGCAGGGCCCGCCAGATCGTCTCGTGGTGCGGCCGGTAGAAGTCCGCCGCGACCAGCATGGGCCGGATCTCGTCGATCACGGCGGGGCCGTGCATGCAGGCGCCGAGGACGGCCTGCTCGGCGTCCGCGTCGTGCGGAGGCTGGAGGGTGAGGTCGGAGGTCGGTACGGGCCCTGCAGCCTGCCGGGATGGTATCTCCGGTGGCTGGGCCGTAGGCTGTGCCAAGGAAACTCCTCACCGGCAGGCCATATGGGGCGGCAACCCCGGCCAGGCCGGTCTGGATCGTTCAGGGATGGGCGGTCGTGAGGTTTTCTTCTTCGGAGCCCCCGGTGTTCGTAGCACCGGGGGTTTCTGCATGTCCGACGCCGTTCAGCCCCGGACGGGACCACACTACCCCATCTGATGCGCTCCCGAATGAGTTGCGTTCGGCTCCGAAATGGAGTTAGCTGTTCACCCCGGGCCACGGTGGTCCGGAGCGAGGCATGCCGGAGGAGGTGCGAGCAGTGAGCAGCGACGACGGTGCCGCCCGCGTCGGCCCCGAGCGGCCCCTGCCGGAGAACAACGTGGCCGAGCGCATCAAGCTCGAGCGCGAGATCCGCGGCTGGAGCACGCAGAAGCTGGCCGAGCGCATGGCCGAGGTCGGCCACCCGGTGAACCAGTCCGCGATCTGGCGCATCGAGAGCGGCAAGCCCCGCCGGAGGGTCAACCTCGACGAGGCCCTGGGGTTCAGCAAGGTCTTCGATATCCCCCTCGACGACCTGACCGGCCCGCCGGGCCACGTCTCCAACGCTCAAGTGCGCAGGCTCGTCGGCGAGTACGTCGAGCGCTGGAAGGAGTGGCGGGCCGCGCGTGAGCCCATGGACCGCGCCCGCGACGAGATCGAGGAGTACATCAAGGCCCACCCCGACCAGGAGGACATGGTCAGGGCCTTGCTCGGCTACGAGGTCTCCGGCGCCTCCGGCGGCGACTTCATGCGCCACCGCGACGTGCCTCACTCGCACAGGCGTCTGATCGGCGACGAGGCTCCTGCCAAGCCCGACGCCGAGTAATCGGTTCTCTGCCGCCCGGTGCTACGAACACCGGACGCCAGGCACCACATCAACGCCCATCCCTGAACGACCAGTACGGCATGCCCGGGGTTGCCGCCCCTTCGTGGCCTGCCGGGATGAGGAACACCCTTGCCCAAGAACGACCTGCCCGTTTCCCAGATCGCCCATCTCCTCGGTGTCGCGGAGGAGGATCTCCGCGTGCTCATGTCCGAGCGGGACGGGTCCCATGGTGACCCCACGCTGGTCGGCCTGACCGTCGCCGAGGCCGCCCGGCGTATCGGCATCGGCCGGACCAAGCTGTACGAGTACGTGACCTCCGGCGAGATCGCCTCGGTCAAGATCGGCAGTCTCCGCCGAATACCCGCAGAGGCGGTGAACGAGTTCCTCGCCCGGCGCCTGAGTGCCGGCGACCTCGCGGCTGCGGCCTGAGGGCGGCGACATGTCGAACAAGTCCCGCCAGCCCAATGGTGCTTCCTCCATCCACCAGGCGAAGGACGGCCGTTGGCACGGCTACGTGACCGTCGGTGTCAAGGACGACGGCAGGCCCGACCGCCGCCACGTCACCAGCAAGACTCGCGCGGAGGTGACCAAGAAGGTCCGCGAACTGGAGCGGCAGCGCGATGCCGGCACCGTTCGCAAGGCCGGTCAGGTCTGGACGGTCACGACCTGGCTGACCCACTGGGTGGAGAACATCGCAGCCCTGCACGTCTCCGAGAACACCATCGACGGCTACCGCGTCGCGGTCTACCACCACCTCATCCCCGGCCTCGGCGCCCACCGGCTGACGAAGCTGGAGCCCGAGCACCTGGAACGCTTCTACAAGAAGATGCAGGACAACGGGAGTTCGTCCGGTACGGCCCACCAGGCCCACCGGACCGTGCGGGCGGCGCTGAACGAGGCCGTACGCCGTCGCCACATCACGGTCAACCCCGCCACTGTCGCCAAGGCGCCCCGCCTCGAAGAGGAAGAGGTCGAGCCGTACTCGGTCGAGGAAGTCCAGCGGATCCTCCTGGAGGCCGAACGGCACCGCAACACCGCGCGCTGGGTCATCGCCCTGGCTCTCGGCCTCCGCCAGGGCGAGGTGCTCGGTCTTCAGTGGACGGACGTCGACTGGGAGGCCGGAGTGATCCGGGTCAGCCGCGGTCGGCTCCGCCCTCGGTACCAGCACGGCTGCGGCAACCGCTGCGGGCGCAAGCCCGGTTACTGCCCGCAGAAGGTCAACATCCGGCGTGAGACCAAGGACACCAAGTCCAGGGCGGGCAAGCGGCCTATCGGCGTACCGGAGGAGCTGATGAAGCTGCTGCGTCGGCACAAGGAAGAGCAGGATCGCGAACGCCGTCTGGCCCGCGATCTGTGGGTGGAGAAGGGATACGTCTTCACCTCGCCCACCGGCGAGCCCCTCAACCCCAACACCGACTACCACAAGTGGAAGGACCTGTTGAAGGCGGCCGGAGTCCGCGACGGCCGACTCCACGACGCCCGCCACACGGCAGCCACGGTCCTGCTCATCCTCGGCGTCCCCGACGCGATCGTCGACGCCATCATGGGCTGGGAACCGGGTAAGTCGGCCCGGATGCGCCGCCGTTACCAGCACCTGACCGGCCGGGTCCTCCAGGACACCGCCCACAAGGTGGGCGGGCTGCTGTGGGGCACGCCGAGCCCCGCAGCCTGACCTGGGTGCGGCGAGGCCCCCGCGTCTGCGGCGGTCGGGGCCTCGCCGTACTGCTCCAGCACGCCCTGCTGGGCGGAACGTTGATCGCAGCCGCCTGCGGGCTGGTCGGCTACTTCCTCGTGCTGCGTGCTCAGGTCTTCACCGCCGACGCGCTCAGCCATGTCGCCTTCACCGGCGCCATGGCCGCGCTCGCCTTCGGCAGCGACCTGTGCCGGGGCCGGCCGCGCGGACGTTGTGCGCGACACCAACGGCGAGCGGCTCTTCCGTTATGGCCTCGGCCCCGACCATCGCCACTACCTGCTGTGTACCGAGTGCGGCCTCAGCCTGCCCGTCGAATTCGGCCCCGTGGAGAAATGGCTGGACCGGATCGCCCGGCGTCTGCCCGAACTGCGGCCGGAAGGCCGATCAGGCGCAGACACCGCCGACAGCCTGAAGGTCAGTGGTCGTCCCAGTGCCCGTCGTGCTGGGCGTGCCGGTGCCCGTCGTGGATGTAGTCCATGTGGTCGCCGTGCGGCACGGCGACGTGGCCGCACCCCGCACCGTGCTGGTGGGTGTGGTCCTGGTGGACGGTGTGGCCGGCGGTCTCACACTCGTCGGTGTGGTCCTCGTGTATGCGGTGCAGGTGCCCGTCGTGGACGTAGTCGACGTGGTCGCTGTGCGGTACCGCCACGTGGCCGCACCCCGCACCGTGCTGGTGGGTGTGGTTCACATGGGAAGTGTGCGCGCTGGTCAGCATGGCAAAGCCTTCCTTCTCCCCCGCATGATCAGATCTTTCCGACGGGAGATCTTGCTCTTCCGTTGTTAAGCGCGCCGGGGATTCATGAAAGTTGCCACAGGTCGGCTGGAAACACGCCATGCGGCAGGAGGCGCCCTTCCCTCGGCCGATATCCGCGTCCACCCTCTTGCGGCCGTGAACCGGCCGGGTGTTCGCTCGATGGGAAGGCCGTACGAGCGAAGGAGGAGCGCTGACCATGACTGTTAACACGCCGTCCTCGACATGCGGTTCAGGCTGCAACTGCGGTCCGGACTGCACCTGCGGATGCCAGTCCGGCGGCCCCTGCCAGTGCGGCGATTAGCCGAGCTCTGACTGCTGTGCCGAGGGCCACAACGAGACAGATGCCGGCGTCGTATCGCCGAGCGCCGCCGTCCCGCCAGGCCATTCCTGGCGGGACGGCTTGTGTCCGGGGCTACTGCCTGCCGGTGCGGGCGCGGGCCAGGCCGAGCCCGCCCGCGATCAGTCCAAGCGCGCCGAGGATCAGTCCGGCGATGCCCAGGATCCGGGCGGTGGAGTCGTCGGCCTTCGCCGAAGCTGCCGATGAATTCCCCTCTGCTGTACTGCTCTTGTCGCCCTTCTTGTCGTCTGAAGCTGCTGCGGTGAGCTTCAGGGTCGGGGCCGGGTGCTCCGGTTCCGGCTGGCCGGGCCGTTGTTCTTCGATCCACCGGACGATGTTGCCGTCCGAGTAGGTCTGCAGCGCCTTGAACACCAACTGGTTCGTGCCGGTGGGCAGTTGCCCGAAGGCGATGGTGAAGTCCTGGTACTGGCCCGGGTCGATCTTGCCGCCGGTCCAGACGATCTCGGAGACGGCGTCGGTGATGTTGCCGTCGTCGGTCTTGATCGGGGTGGCGAGCTTGGTCGTCTTCACCTGGGCCGTCCAGCCTGCCGCGGGCGTGACCAGGACGGACGGGATGGGGCGGTCGGCGGGCAGGGTGATGTCGACCTTGGTGGTGCTGGCCTTGTCCTCCTCGTTGGGCACCCGGAAGGTGAGGGTGCCGTCGGAGGTGCCCTGGGGGTAGCTGTCCGGGTGGACGGTGACGTGCGCGAACGCCGCACCGGCGCTCGCCAGCACACCGGCCGTGGCCAGTGCGCCGACCATGGTGGCGCGGCGCAGTCCGCGCCGGATGACTGGGGATATGGATGTCGCAGGCATGCGAAGGCTCCGTACGGGACGGACCGGCGGACACGGCGGTCCACCGGTGAAGGTGAGCGTGATCGAGGGGCGTCGCCACGCAGGCGATCAGCCCGGTGGCGGCCGAGAGCCGTACCGCGGACGGCTCACTCGGCCGGCGCCGCCACCACTGGCGGACCCCGACGGATCACCGCGTGACGCAGCAGGAACTGCCCCGTCCGCCTCTCCTCGCCGTCGCGCCGCCGGACCGGGGCGCCCGACGGAGGTGCCGGCAGCCCCGCGATGGCATGCCACCAGGCCACGAGCCCGGGGATGACCGTGGCGACCTGGCGCAACAGCGACCAGATGGCTGCCTCACCGCAGCGCAGCCACCAAGCGGCAACCAACGCCGCCGCAGCATGCGCCACGATCGCCCGGCCGCTCTCACCGTGGTGCACGAGCGCCATGGCCGGATGTGACATGCCTGACATGCCCGGCACCTGCGCCATGGTTGTTCCCGGGGCCCCCGGGGCGGCGTCGAAGAGCATGTGAAGTGCGACCTGGACGATGCCCATGGTGCCGACGATCCCCGCCAGTGACCGTTCACGTCCGCCCATCAGGCAGCTCAGGGCGAAGACGGCTGCGAAGCCGACGCCCTGGGCCCACGCGGAGGGCGTTTGCCGGCAGGCGATGCTGTGCCCGGCGGCTGCGAGCGTCACGCACACCGTGGCGAACACGGCGGCCCGCAGGCTTCGCAGCACCATCGATGCGCACACGCCAACACGTCCCTTCCCGCGGGGTCGGGCGCAGCCGTCCCAGGATGAAGGCGATGAGAGCGCGGCACCAGTGCCCGGTATCCGATGAGCCTGCCAGGGCGGGCTCATCGGCTGCTTCCCCAGCGCGTGAAGCAGTCCGTGCGCCCTCCGCAGCCGCACGATCCGCCCGGTTACTGCCGGCGCATGAGCAGGTGGCCCCGGCGGTACCGCTCCTCCTCGCGGGGCTCGCGCAGCATCCGGCCGACTTCGGCGAAACCGGCCTCGTCGGCCAGTGCGGCGAGGCCATCGATCGGCCATCGGTAGGCGGTCGCCACCTTGTGGTCGAAGGCCGTCACCGGCTCGCCCTCGGAGTCGAAGAAGGCGAGCAGCAGGTGCCCGCCCGGGGCCAGCACACGCGAGAACTCGGCGAAATACGAGGCCATTACCTCCGGCGGGGTGTGGATCACCGAATACCAGGAGACGATGCCGCCCAGTGCGCCGTCGACCATGTCCAGCGCGTCCATGGAGCCGACCTCGAACCGCAGGCCCGGGTATGCCTCGCGGGCCTGGGTGATCATGGCCGGGGACAAGTCGACGCCGAAGGCGTCCAGGCCCAGGTCCCGCAGGTGTGCGGTCACGTATCCGGGGCCGCAGCCCAGCTCGGCGACGGGACCGCCCCCAGTGGCCTGTACGAACTCGGCGAAGGCGGCGAGCACGGCGCGGTCCAGCGGAAGAGGGGCGAGTCCGTTGCGGACGAAATTCGCGTAGCGGACGGCAACGCTGTCGTAGGCGTCCGCGGTCGCGCGGAGGTGCGGGGAGAGGGGGAGGTCGGTCACGGGGGGCGAGACTAGAGCTTGTGTGATCAGGGCCGGCAGTCGGCCCGTCTCCTGGCCAACTGCAACCAAAACTGCAACCAGACAAGCAGAAGGCCCCGGCCGGTTTCCCGGTCGGGGCCTTCAAGTGCCCGGTGAGGCACTGGCGGAGGATACGAGATTCGAACTCGTGAGGGGTTGCCCCCAACACGCTTTCCAAGCGTGCGCCCTAGGCCTCTAGGCGAATCCTCCGCCGCAAACAATACAAGACGTGGAGGGGTGCTCGCGAACACGTTCTGCCGGGGTGGGGGTGAGGTGGGGGAGGGGGCACGAGCAGGGGTGGGGATCGGCTAGGCTGGGGGGCAAGCCCCTCACGTGGCGCTATCTCACCGAACTCCCCCAGGGCCGGAAGGCAGCAAGGGTAAGTGGGCTCTGGCGGGTGCGTGGGGGGCCCTTGTGTTTCCCGGGGCTGCCCCGGGCGGGCGGTCCCTGTGATCGAGACCACTTGTCAGTGGGGCCCGATATCGTCGTAGGTGTGTCGTCCCTCGCGCTTTACCGCCGCTACCGCCCCGAGTCCTTCGCAGAGGTCATCGGGCAGGAGCATGTCACCACCCCGTTGCAGCAGGCGCTGCGGAACAACAGGGTCAATCACGCATATCTGTTCAGCGGGCCGCGCGGCTGTGGCAAGACGACCAGCGCGCGCATCCTCGCCCGCTGTCTGAACTGCGAGCAGGGCCCCACGCCCACGCCCTGCGGTGAGTGCCAGTCCTGTCAGGACCTCGCGCGCAACGGCAGAGGTTCGATCGACGTGATCGAGATCGACGCCGCCTCCCACGGTGGCGTGGACGACGCCCGTGAGCTGCGGGAGAAGGCGTTCTTCGGCCCCGCCTCCAGCCGGTACAAGATCTACATCATCGACGAGGCCCACATGGTCACCTCGGCGGGCTTCAACGCCCTGCTGAAGGTGGTGGAGGAGCCTCCGGAGCACCTGAAGTTCATCTTCGCGACCACGGAGCCCGAGAAGGTCATCGGGACGATCCGGTCGCGTACGCACCACTATCCGTTCCGCCTCGTGCCCCCGGGCACGCTGCGCGAGTATCTCGGCGAGGTGTGCGGCCGGGAGGAGATCCCCGTCGAGGACGGCGTGCTGCCGCTGGTCGTCCGGGCGGGCGCGGGGTCCGTGCGTGACTCGATGTCCGTGATGGACCAGCTGCTCGCCGGTGCCGCCGAGGACGGTGTGACATACGCCATGGCGACGTCCCTCCTCGGTTATACGGAGGGCTCGCTGCTCGACTCCGTCATCGACGCCTTCGCGGCGGGCGACGGCGCCGCTGCCTTCGAGGTCGTCGACCGCGTCATCGAGGGCGGCAACGACCCCCGCCGCTTCGTCGCCGACCTGCTGGAGCGGCTGCGTGACCTGGTGATCCTCGCCGCGGTGCCCGATGCCAGGGAGAAGGGGCTCATCGACGCCCCGGCGGATGTCGTGGAGCGCATGCAGGCGCAGGCGTCCGTCTTCGGCGCCGCGGAGCTCAGCCGTGCCGCCGACCTGGTCAACGAGGGGCTGACGGAGATGCGCGGCGCGACCTCGCCGCGGCTCCAGCTGGAGCTGATCTGCGCGCGTGTGCTGCTCCCCGCGGCGTACGAGGACGAGCGCTCGGTGCGGGCCCGGCTCGAAAAGCTGGAGCGCGGGGCGCTCGCGGGCGGCTTCACGGGCGGGGGCGCCCCCGCGGGGTACGTCCCCGGGCTCGAGGCCCACGGCGGGGCGCCCGTCCCGGGGCTCTCCGGGCCTGCGGCCGCGCGCGCGGCGGTCTCCGGAGGCGCTCCTGTGGCTCCTGCGGCCCCTGCTGCTCCTGTGACACCCCCGCCCGCCGCCCAGCCCCCCCAAGCTCCGGCCCAGCCCGCCCCCGCCCCCGCTCAGCCGAGCGCGCCCACCGGAGCCTGGCCCTCCGCGGCCGCGCCCGGCGCGGCACCCCAGCAGCAGAGCGCCCCGGCCGCGGCCCCCGCCGCGCGGACCGCCGGCGCCTGGCCCTCGGCCGCCGCTCCCGGCCAGGGCACCGGCCAGGGAAGCAGCCAGGGCAGCGTCGGCGCGTGGCCGTCCGCCGCCGCTCCCGGCCAGGGGGCCCCCGCGGCGCCCGCTCCGGCCTCGTACGGCGGTCCCCAGCAGGCCGCCCCGCCGGCGCAGCCCTCCGGGGACGCGAGCCAGGTGCGGCAGATGTGGCCGCAGATCCTGGAGGCGGTCAAGAACCGCCGCCGTTTCACGTGGATCGTGCTCAGCCAGAACGCGGACGTCGTCGGCTTCGACGGGACGACCCTCCAGATCGGCTTCGCGAACGCCGGCGCGCGGGACAGCTTCGCCAACAGCGGCAGTGAAGAGGTCCTGCGGCAGGCGATCACCGACGCGCTCAGTGTGCAGTGGAAGGTCGAGCTCGTCGTCTCGCCCGGCGGTGGCGGGGGCGGTGGCGCTCCGGTCGTGAATTACGCGGGTACGCACGGTTCCGGCGGCGGCCAGGGCGGCCCCGCGGCCGCGCCCCCCGCCTCCCCGGGCTTCGCGGCGCGGCCCCCGCAGGCCCCCGCGGCGCCTCCCGCGCGGGAGCAGCGCCAGGGCCCGCCCCCGGCGGCGCCGGTCCACCGGGAGCCGGAGCCCCCGCCGGTCGCGCCGGAGGACGACATGCCGGAGGAGGACGACCCGGATCTGGTCGACTCCGCGCTGACCGGCCACGACCTGATCGTCCGCGAGCTGGGCGCGACGGTGATCGAGGAGATCGCCAACGAGTAGGTACGGGCGGCGGGGCGCCCTCATGGTTCCGGCCTCGGGGGCGCGCGGCGGGCCCGCTCACGCCCCGCCGGCGGTCAAGCAGCGGATCGAACAGGATGCGTAGCTGTAGACCATAGGGCGCAGGCAGCGGCGAACACGTAGGCTCGGGCTACCGAAGGTTTGACGTCGACAGCCAGGAGCGAAACCGTGATCCCCGGTGGTGGCCAGCCCAACATGCAGCAGCTGCTCCAGCAGGCCCAGAAGATGCAGCAGGATCTCGCCGCGGCCCAGGAGGAGCTCGCGCGCACGCCCGTCGAGGGCACCGCGGGCGGCGGTCTCGTGAAGGCCACCGTCACCGGCGCCGGTGAGCTGCAGAACCTGGTCATCGACCCCAAGGCCGTGGACCCCGAGGCGGGGACCGCCGAGGAGAACGCCGAGACGCTCGCCGATCTCGTCGTCGCCGCCGTCCGCGACGCCAACGCGGCCGCCCAGCAGCTCCAGCAGGAGAAGCTCGGCCCGCTGACCGCCGGTCTGGGCGGTGGCCTGCCCGGTCTGCCGTTCTAGCACCGGAAACCGCCGGCCCGGAAACCGCCGGCCGGAAGACAACCGCAGAAGCAGAAGGAGTGTTCGATCCGTGTACGAAGGCGTGGTCCAGGACCTCATCGACGAGCTGGGCAGGCTGCCCGGTGTCGGTCCCAAGAGCGCGCAGCGGATCGCCTTCCACATCCTCCAGGCCGAGCCGGCCGACGTCCGCCGGCTCGCGCACGCCCTGACCGAGGTCAAGGCGAAGGTCCGCTTCTGTGCCGTCTGCGGCAATGTCGCCCAGGAGGAGCGGTGCCGGGTCTGCCAGGACTCGCGCCGCGACCCCGCGGTGATCTGTGTCGTGGAGGAGTCCAAGGATGTCGTCGCGATCGAGCGGACCCGTGAGTTCCGCGGTCGCTATCACGTGCTCGGCGGGGCCATCAGCCCCATCGAGGGCGTCGGCCCCGATGACCTGCGCATCCGTGAGCTGCTCACGCGGCTCGCGGACGGCACCGTCACCGAGCTGATTCTCGCCACGGACCCCAATCTGGAGGGGGAGGCCACCGCCACGTACCTCGCGCGCATGGTGAAGCCCATGGGTTTGAAGGTCACGCGGCTGGCCAGTGGTCTGCCTGTGGGTGGCGATCTCGAATACGCCGACGAGGTCACGCTCGGGCGTGCCTTCGAAGGGAGACGACTTCTCGATGTCTGACGCAACGCTGCATGACGCCAAGCGCGATCCCGACGATTTCGCCGTCCAGATCGCGGATTCGATCGAGAGCTTCATCGTCGCCGTGGCCGAGGTGTCGCGCGGTGACGAGCCGGACAGCGCCGTGCCCTTCCTGCTGCTGGAGGTCTCCCAGCTCCTCCTCACCGGCGGCCGGCTCGGCGCGCACGAGGACTTCCTCCCCGACGAGCGCTACGAGCCGGATGTCGGCCCGGAGCCGGACGTGGACGAGCTGCGCGAGCGGTTCGCCCGGCTGCTGGACCCCGTGGACGTCTACTCCGAGGTCTTCGACCCGTATGTCCCGCGCACCGCGCCCGTCGCCTGCCGGATCTCCGACGACCTCGCCGACATCATCACCGACCTGCGGCACGGCATGGCCCACTACCGCGACGGCCGGGTGAGCGAGGCGCTGTGGTGGTGGCAGTTCTCCTACCTCTCCAACTGGGGACCCACGGCCTCCGCGTCGCTCCGGGCGCTGCAGTCGCTGGTCGCGCACGTGCGCCTGGACCAGCCGCTGGACGAGCTGGACGGCCTGGACACGGACGCGGCGGCCACCGAGGAGCAGCTGGCCGAGGAGGCCGGGCGGGTGATGGCGGCGGAAATAGGGGGCCCGCTGGGGCTCCACCGCTCCTGAGACGCCCGGATCCCGGCGGTCAGCCGCCGGACGGTACGAGCGCGTTCGCCTCGTCCGCCCGCTTGCGGTGGCGGACGAGGGTGAGGGCGGCCCAGGCCGCCAGGGGCACGGTGGCCACGCCCGTGATCAGCAGGGGTTTCCCCACGCCGTGGACGTACCACGGTGACGCGGCGCCCAGCAGGGCGGCGAGGAGGGCCGCCGCCGACGGGACCGCGAGCTGCCGGGGCGAAGGCCGCGGCGAGTCCGTGGAGCGCCGGCCGAAGCAGTAGGCCGCCCAGAGGGAGCCCGCGGCCGCGGGCAGCAGCGCCAGGGCGAGCGCGTACGGCAGGCGGTAGCCGTTCCGCGGGTCGTCGTGCGTGGCCTCCCGCATGTTGCGGAAGTCGACATAGCGGCTCTTGTGGTGCCAGTAGGTGACGGTCACCCGGTCACCGGGCTTGACCTTGTGGGCGACGCGGGGCCGTCCGGCCATCCGGATGCGGTGTGCGGTGCCGTCGTCCTGGGTGACCGAGAGCCACCACTGCGTCGAACTGCCCGAGGTCACCGTCTCGGTCCCGTCCACGGTGGCCGTCTCCGGCCGCAGGCACTTCTTCGACACCGCGTCGGCCCGGCAGGAGGCGGCGGCACGGAAGTGCCGCGCCTCGGCCCGCGCGCCGGGCACGGTGACCAGCAGCAGATACGCCGAGGCGATCGCGCAGACCGCGCCGGCCACCGCCGCGACCAGGGTCGACCGCCGCCCTGTACGGGCCCTCGCGGGGGCGGGCGGGCGCTCGGCGCTCACCGCGAGCTCAGCAGCATGCGCATGTTCCGCAGCGCGGAGCAGAAGTGCTTGATCATCATGCGGGTATTTTCCCCCGGCCTTTTTGTGGATCATCCCTCGCCCCGGCCTGGGCCCGGGCGGCGCGGGGGGTGTGAGCTGGGTTACCTTCGAGCGTGGGAGCGGACACGGCGGGCAGGGGGACCGCCGAGGGCGAAACCGTCTCAGCATGCGGTATCCGCATGGCCGAAAGCAGTCGCTCGTTAGACTGAGCCGACCGCATTACACATAGCTGCGAGGAGCGCACGTGGGCCTTGTCGTGCAGAAGTACGGAGGCTCCTCCGTTGCCGATGCCGAGGGCATCAAGCGGGTCGCCAAGCGAATCGTGGAAGCCAAGAAGAACGGCAACCGTGTGGTTGTCGTGGTTTCCGCGATGGGTGACACGACGGACGAGTTGATCGATCTCGCCGGGCAGGTTTCCCCGATCCCTGCCGGGCGCGAGTTCGACATGCTGCTGACCGCCGGGGAGCGCATCTCCATGGCGCTGCTGGCGATGGCGATCAAAAACCTCGGTCACGAGGCGCAGTCGTTCACCGGCAGCCAGGCCGGGGTCATCACCGACTCGGTCCACAACAAAGCGCGGATCATCGATGTCACGCCGGGGCGGATCCAGCAGTCCGTCGACGCGGGCAATATCGCGATCGTGGCGGGCTTCCAGGGTGTGTCCCAGGACAAGAAGGACATCACGACCCTGGGCCGGGGTGGCAGTGACACCACCGCCGTGGCGCTGGCCGCCGCGCTGAACGCCGAGGTGTGCGAGATCTACACCGATGTGGACGGTGTCTTCACCGCGGACCCGCGGGTCGTGAAGAAGGCCCGGAAGATCGAGTGGATCTCGTTCGAGGACATGCTGGAGCTGGCGAGCTCCGGGTCCAAGGTGCTGCTGCACCGGTGCGTGGAGTACGCACGCCGTTACAACATCCCGATCCACGTGCGCTCGTCCTTCTCGGGGCTCCAGGGCACCTGGGTCAGCAACGAACCGCGAGGGGACCAGCCGATGGAGCAGGCGATCATTTCGGGTGTTGCCCATGACACCTCCGAGGCCAAGGTCACGGTCGTCGGGGTGCCGGACAAGCCGGGCGAGGCGGCGACGATCTTCCGGGCGATCGCGGATGCCGAGATCAACATCGACATGGTCGTGCAGAACGTCTCGGCGGCGTCCACGGGTCTGACCGACATCTCCTTCACCCTGCCGAAGACCGAGGGCCGCAAGGCGATCGAGGCGCTGGAGCGGACGAAGGACCGGGTCGGTTTCGACTCGCTGCGCTACGACGACCAGATCGCCAAGATCTCGCTGGTCGGCGCGGGGATGAAGACGAACCCCGGGGTCACCGCGACGTTCTTCGAGTCGCTGTCGAACGCGGGGGTGAACATCGAGCTCATCTCGACCTCCGAGATCCGTATCTCGGTGGTCACGCGTGCCGACGACGTGAACGAGGCCGTGCGCGCCGTGCACACCGCCTTCGGCCTGGACACCGAGAGCGACGAGGCCGTCGTCTACGGAGGCACCGGTCGATGACCGGCACCGGCCCCGCGGCCCGTATTCCCTCGGGGGGTACGGGCCGTAGGCCGACCCTCGCCGTCGTCGGCGCCACGGGCGCCGTCGGGACGGTGCTGCTCGGCATCCTGTCGCAGCGCGCGGACGTGTGGGGCGAGGTCCGTCTCGTCGCGTCCGCCCGCTCGGCGGGCCGGAAGCTGACCGTCCGGGGCGTGGAGACCGAGGTCCTCGCGCTGAGCGAGGAGGTGTTCGAGGGCGTCGACGTCGCGATGTTCGACGTGCCGGACGAGGTGGCCGCGCGGTGGGCGCCGGTGGCCGTGGCCAAGGGCGCGGTCGTCGTGGACAACTCCGGGGCGTTCCGGATGGATCCGGACGTGCCGCTGGTGGTGCCCGAGGTCAACGCGCAGGCGGCGCTCCTGCGGCCGCGCGGGATCGTCTCCAACCCCAACTGCACCACGCTGTCGATGATCGTCGCGGTGGGCGCGCTGCACGCCGAGTTCGGGCTGAGCGAGCTGATCGTCTCCTCGTACCAGGCGGCCTCGGGCGCTGGACAGGCCGGTGTGGAGGCGCTGCGGGCCCAGCTGGCCGCGGTCGCGGGCACGGATCTGGGCGGGCAGCCGGGTGATGTGCGGCGGGCGGTCGGTGACGACCTGGGGCCGTTCCCGGCGCCGCTGGCGCTGAACGTGGTGCCCTGGGCGGGTTCCCTGCGGGAGGCCGGCTGGTCGTCCGAGGAGCTGAAGGTCCGTGACGAGTCGCGG
The DNA here is from genome assembly GCF_044387105.1 of Streptomyces sp. NPDC020379. Classification (NCBI taxonomy): domain Bacteria; kingdom Bacillati; phylum Actinomycetota; class Actinomycetes; order Kitasatosporales; family Streptomycetaceae; genus Streptomyces; species Streptomyces sp. NPDC020379. The sequence goes on along the minus strand of NZ_JBIRVR010000013.1, from coordinate 91,439 downwards.
AAGATCCTGGGGCTGCCGGAGCTGCGGGTCAGCGCGACCTGTGTACGCGTACCGGTGCTCACCACGCACTCGCTGGTCGTGCACGCGCGCTTCGAGAGGGACGTGACCGTGGAGCAGGCGCACGAGATCCTGGCCAACGCGCCGGGCGTGGTGCTCGTGGACGACCCGGCCGAGGGGGAGTTCCCCACCCCCGCGGACGCGGTGGGCACGGATCCGACCTGGGTGGGCCGCGTGCGGCGCTCGCTGGACGACCCGAAGGCCCTGGAGCTCTTCGTCTGCGGTGACAACCTGCGCAAGGGAGCGGCGCTCAACACCGCCCAGATCGCGGAGGTCGTGGCGGCCGAGCTGACCGTCCCCTGACCGGGAGGACTCGTGAAGGTCCTGTGATCAAGTCGTTGGTCCGGACCTCTTGAGCTGGGCAGATGGTGTGTTCGACTATTCACACCCTGTCCGACGGTGTGGCCACGGCCCCGCACCGCAACCGCCGGCGGGGCGGGGAGCGTCTTTGATGCCGTCTCTCGGGGTGGCACCAAAATCGGGGCATCGAGGAAGAGCTGGTACGCATGAGGGCATATGACGCGTCGTCGAGCGGTGTTCCGTCGGACGGGCTGCCCCGCGCGTACAACCCTGACGGGGGGAAGCGTGTCCAACAGGCGTGGCAGAGGTCATCAGCATCGCAACCGCCCCGCGGCGCAGCAGTGCAGTGCGTCCGCGTCCGCGCACGCCGGGCGGTATGCCGGTGATCGCTCCCTGGCCGGCCACCCCCACCACCCAGCTGCCGCCCCAGCGCGGGGACGCTGACGAGGCGATGGCAGCGGGCACCACAGTCGACCACCTCACCGAGACCTACCGCGCCCATTACCGGTCGCTGCTCGGCCTGGCGGCGCTGCTCCTCGACGACACCGCGTCCTGCGAGGACGTGGTGCAGGAGGCGTTCATCCGGGTGCACTCCGCGCGCAACCGCGTCCGGGAGCCGGAGAAGACCCTCGCCTATTTGAGGCAGACTGTCGTCAATCTGTCCAGATCGGCGCTGCGTCGCCGCATCCTCGGGCTGAAGCTGCTCTCCAAGCCGATGCCCGACATGGCGAGCGCCGAAGAGGGCGCGTACGAACAGCTGGAGCGAGACCAATTGATCACCGCGATGCGCGGACTGCAGCGCCGCCAGCGTGAGGTGCTCGTCCTCCGCTATTTCGCCGACATGACCGAGGCCCAGGTCGCCGAGACCCTGGGCCTCTCGCTCGGGTCGGTCAAGGCATACGGCTCCCGGGGCATCGCGGCCCTCCGTGTCGCCATGGAGGCTCCGGCATGAACCAGCAGTTTCCCGGTGGCCCCCCGCACGGCGAGGGCCCGGCCCCCGGCGGTTCCGGCGACGGCGGCCCGGGCGAGGGCCGCGGCGGGTGGCCGACGCCCCCCGGAGCGCCCGAGCGCGAGCCGGGCCCGGCCGGGGTGCCCGGAGGCGACTCCCCCGAGTCACTCGACGAACAGGCCCTGCGGCGGCTGCTGCGCGGCGCGGTGGGCGACATCGAGCCCTCCGCCGACGCGCTGGAGCAGCTGCGCCGCGCCGTGCCCGCCCGGCGCACGCGACGCCGCCAGGCGCTCGTCGGCCTCGCGGCCGCAGTGATCCTCGGCGGCACGGCGCTGCCCGCGCTCCTGCACGTCGCGGACACCGGCACCACCACCGACGAACGCCACGCCAACACCGCCAGCGCGCACAACGCCCAGCCGGAGACCGACGAGGGCCTGAGCGACGGCGTTGTCGAGGGCAGCGGGCGGTCCCGGCCGGACGCCCCCGCGGGCAAGGACCGGCAGCCGGACGACGGCCGCAAGCCCGAGGGCAACAAGCCGGACAACGAGATCAAGCCGTCCGGCTCCCCGAGCGGCATCGTCCCCGACCCCGCGAACACCTTCGCGGCGGTCTCGCCCACGTGCGACCGCGACCAACTGGGCAAGGGCTCCGGCACGGTCGGCGCCGCCGACAAGGACGGCCGGGTCTACGGCGCCTTCCGCGTCGTCAACATCTCCCGCTCCGTCTGTACGGTGGCGGGGCCGGGCACCGTCGCCGCCAGCGCGCGCGGCAGCGCCGACAGCGCGCGTGTCTCCGTCGTGGACCACACGCCGGGCGACGCCGCGACCGGGCTGCCCAACCCGACCGCGGAGCCCAGCGAGGTCATCCTCCAGCCCGGCCAGGCGTACGAGGTGAGGTTCGCCTGGATCCCGGCCCCCGACGGCGGCCCCACCGGCTGCGCGAAGAACACGGGCGGGGCCACGCCCACCCCGGGCGGTGGCAGCGCGGTGCCCTCGACGTCGGCGGGCGCCGCCGCCGAGGGGAACAAGCCCTCGGTCTCCGACCCGCCTCCGCCGCCGCCCCCGCCGAGCGTGGTGCTCAGCCACACTCCGGACGTCGGCGAACCGGCGATAGCGGACACGAAGATCAACGACGCCTGCGCGGGCACGGTCTACCGCACGGGCCCCCTGGCCACGGCGCCGTAGCGAGGGCTCCGGCCCGGCCCCGGATCCGGGGGCGCTGGCCGGGAGCGGGCGCCCTGCCCGTACCGTGGGGGTGTGTATCGGTTCCTGCTGACTTCCCGCTGGTGGGGGATCAACGCCTTCGCCGTGCTGTCCATCCCCTTCTGCCTCTTCATGGGCAGCTGGCAGCTCGGCCGCTTCGAATCCCGTGTCGACTCGCACCGCGCGGCGCAGACGCAGGCCGATGACGCCCGATCCGCGGCGGCCGAGCCACTGGCCGACCTGCTGCCGGTCAGCACCGTGACCTCCGGCCGCCAGGCCGTCGCCAGCGGGCGCTACGACGCCGGGCACCAGTTGCTCGTCCCCGACCGGGAACTGAACGAGCGCAAGGGCTTCTACGTCCTCACCCTGCTGCGCACCGACGGCGGCAAGGCCCTGCCCGTCGTGCGCGGCTGGCTGCCCGGCGACCCGGACTCCCGGTCGGACGCCGCCGCCGTCCCCGCCCCGCCGGCCGGTCATGTCACCGTCACCGGCGCCCTCCAGTCCGCGGAGACCCCCGGTTCCATGGGCGTACGGGCGGACAGTGGCCTGCCCAAGGGACAGGTCGGCATCATCAGCGCGGCCACGCTGGTCAACCTCGTGCCGTACGAGGTCTACGACGCGTGGATCACGACGCCAAAGGCCCAGGGGGCGATGACGCCCGTGCCCGCGGCCGCCGCGCCCGGCAGCGGTCTGGACCTCAAGTCCTTCCAGAACCTCGGCTACACCGGTGAGTGGTTCGTCTTCGCCGGCTTCGTCGTCTTCATGTGGTTCCGGCTCTTCCGCCGCGAGGTGGAGGCCGCCCGGGACCTCGCGCTCGGCATCGCCCCGGACGAGCCCGCGGGACCGGCCGGCCCTGCCGGCGGCGACGGCCCCACGGGCGGCGACGGCCCTACGCCTTTGAGCGGTCCGGACGGCGGCCCAGGTGACGCTCCGCAAAAGCGATCTCCAGCCGGAGCTGCTTGACCCGCTCCTCCACCACCAGTGAGCCGTGGCCCGCGTCGTAGCGGTACACCTCCAGGGGGTGGGAGCGCTCCTTCAGCCGGTCGACGTAGTTCTCGATCTGCCGGATCGGGCAGCGCGGGTCGTTCATGCCGGCCGAGATGTAGACCGGCGCGCGCACGTCGTCGACGTATGTCAGCGGTGACGACGCCGCATAGCGCTCCGGCACCTCCTCCGGGGTGCCGCCCAGCAGCGTGCGGTCCAGAGCCTTCAGCGCCTCCATCTCGTCGTGATAGGCCGTCACATAGTCGGCGACGGGCACGGCCGCCAGGCCGAGCGCCCAGGCGTCCGGCTGGGTGCCCAGGCCCAGCAGGGTCAGATAGCCGCCCCACGAGCCGCCCGAGAGGACCAGCCGATCGGGGTCCGCGAGGCCGGAGGCCACGGCCCACTCCCGCACCGCCGCGATGTCCTCCAGCTCGATCAGGCCCACCCGGTGCTTGAGGGCGTCCGTCCAGGCGCGGCCGTAGCCGGTCGAACCGCGGTAGTTGACCCGGACCACCGCGAAGCCGTGGTCGACCCAGGCCGCGGGGCCCGCGGCGAACTCGTCGCTGTCGTGCCACGTCGGGCCGCCGTGGATGTCGAAGACCGTCGGGAAGGGGCCCTCGCCCTCCGGCTTCTGCACCAGGGCGTGCACCTTGCCGCCCGGCCCCTCCACCCAGGCGTCACTGACGGGGACCGAGTGCGGGGCGCGGCCGATGCCGCCCGGCACGCGCGGCGGCTCCAGCACGAGCTGACCACTCGTGGACCGGACGGCGGGCGGCGTCGCCGCCGAGGACCACAGGAACTCCACCGTGCCGTCCGGCCGCGGCAGCGCTCCGGAGACGGTGCCCTCAGGGGTGTCGAGCCGGCTGAGAGTGCCGTCGGCCAGCCCGTACCGCCACAGCTCGCTGCGTGCCTGGAAGCTGTGCTCGACGAGCAGCGCGGAGCCGTCCGGATACCAGTCGGCGTGCAGGTCGCCGGGCAGATCGAGGGCCAGGGTGGTCTCCTCGCCCGTCGCCGCGTTCCACAGCATCGGCTCCCAGCGGCCGCGCCGCTGGTGCCCGATCAGCAGCCGGGAGTCGCCGTCGACCGGGGCGAAGCCCATGACCGCGAGCCCGAGCTCCTCCGTGCCGCCGCGGGTGTCGTCCAGCTCGGCGATGGTGGTGCCGTCGGTGCGCACGATGCGGATCGCCGAGTGCATGGCGTCGCCGTGCTCGGTGTGCTCGATGGCGATCAGGGTGCCGTCGTGGGAGAGGTCACCGACGCCCGCGGACTCCTCGTGGTGATAGATCTCGACGGGCTCCGCACCGGGGCGCGCCACATGGACTGTCGAGCCTCCCTTGTCCGTGGACCGGCCGACGACCGCGGTGCCGTCCCGGCCCAGGGCCAGGCCGCCGGGATAGGACGGGGCGAGGCCGGGCGCGGCCGGCTCGTCGGCCCCGCCGTGGAAGGGCTGGCGCATCCAGACGCCGAACTCGTCGCCGTCCGAATCGGAGAACCACCAGATCCATTCGCCGTCCGGCGACAGCACGCCGCCCGTCGTGCCGTTCGGCCGGTCGGTCACCTGGCGCTGCTCGCCCGTCGCGCGATCCCAGGCGTACAGCTCGAAGGTGCCCGTCACGTTCGAGACGAACAGCGAGCGGTCCGGGGCGTCCTCCGCCCACTGCGGCAGCCCGAGCCGCGGCGCCCGGAAGCGCTTCTCCCAGTCCGGCATGGCCGCTCGCGTCGCCGCCTCGTCCGTCGTGCCCCCCTCGGCCTGCGTGGTCCCGCTGGTCAGCTCGGCCCCGTTGCTCTCAGTCATGGCCCCATTCTGCGCCGCGGGTCCGACATCGTGTCGCGGGGTGCCACAGCCTGTGGATAACTTTCGCGGCCGAGGGGCCTCGGCGGTCTCCCCGAAGCGCCCCATCAGTACGGAACTCCAGCCCTCGATAAGGCCGTCGGCCAGGGGTATCGCCCAGCTCACCAGGGGTCAGGAGCGGTCGCCGCGGCTCGCGTGGACGGCCAGCCGCGAGCCTTCGTCGTCGTCGAAGTCCTCCAGGAACTCCGCGAGCACATCGGCGAGGTGCTCCGGCGACCGCGCGCGGAAGAGCACCGGCTGGTATCCCGAGACGCGGTAGTGCGTCCGCACCATGTCGGACGGGTCCAGCTCGCGGATCTCGCAGCGGCCCAGTTGCGCGAGCTCGCCGGAGGAGGAGAGCAGCGCCGCGCCGTACGCCTTGGTCTCCGCGCCATCGGCCATCACGCCGGACTCCAGCGTGAACCAGTACACCCGGCTGATCAGGTCCAGGGCCCGGCGCGTGCGCACCCGCAGGGCCGCGCGTCCGAAGAGGCGGTAGAGCTCGGCGAAGCGGGGTGACGCCAGGTGGATGCCGTGCCCGAACACGTCGTGGATCACGTCCGGTTCGGGCGTGTACAGCGGTATCGACGGATGGCGCACGAACTGTACGGCGTGGAAGTATCCGCTCGCCATCGAGCCGAGGAAGCGCCGGTTGTCCACGAAGCCCCCGGCGAGCGTGAACGCGAACCCGGTCAAGCGCCGCAGTTCGGCGCTCACTTCCTCGTGCTGGGGGATGTGGTCCGCGGGGATGGGAGCGCCCTCGGCGGCGGCCAGGATCGCGCGGTGCGCGTACAGGCGGTGGGCGTCGGCCAGCGCCGCGTGGACCGTGCGCCAGGTCGCGTGCTCGCTCTCGGTGTACGCCACGTGGGGCGAGGGGTCGCCCACCCGGTGCCCGCGGGCCGGTCGCGCCAGCGCCGCCCGCCGTGCCAGGTATTCCCGGTCGCGCCGCCCCGGGTGCTCCGCCGGTGTGCCCAGGCGCCCGTCCGGCGTGACGGGTGTCCGCGTCCACGCATCGCTCATGACACACAGAGTGCCCAAGTGGATCAGAAGCGTAACCAGCGCGATATCGGGGACAGTCGGTGGCCTCCAGGCGGCCGTGTCGTCCGGCGCGCGGGATACTCTTCGTCAAGGTTTGCCTAAAAGTTTGACAAAGGTGACAAGATCATTCGCACTGTCCCGGGCATCCGTACCACCCCGACCACCCACCCTGCCCCAGAAAGCCGCGTGCATGACCACCCCGTCGTCCACTCCTCCGCCGCAGTCCGGGACAGAGCCGTCGCCCGGGACCGAGCCCTTGCCGTCCGGGACAGAGCCGTCGCCCGGGACCGAGCCCTTGCCGTCCGGGACGGAGCCGTCGCCCGGGACTGAGCCGTCGTTCGGCACAGAGCCTCCGCTCGGTACGGAGCCGTCGCTCGCGAAGGAGCCCCTGCCGTCCGGCGCGGAGCCGGCTTCGTCCCTGACGGAGCCGGCCTCGCCCGCGACGGAGCGGCCTTCCTCCGCCACGGAGCAGGCTCCGGCCGGAGAGCAGACGGCTCCGGCGGCCGGGATCCAGGCTCCCCCGGCGCCCGGACCGCAGGTCCCGCCGTTCCCCGGCGCGCAGGTGCCCCCGCCCGGCATGCAGCCCCAGTCGCCGTTCGGGGCGCGGCCGGCCCCGGCACCCGGCATGCACGTACCGCCGCCGCACTGGGGCCTGCCGCCCGCTCCGCCGCTCGGCTTCCCCCCGCCGCCGCCCGTGCTGCCCAGCAACGGCGCCGGGATCACGGCGCTGGTGCTCGGCTGCATCGCGGTGACGACCGGGTTCGTCTTCTTCCTCTTCTGGCTCACGGCGATCCTGGCCGTCCTGGCCGTCGTGTTCGGCATCGTCGGCTGGAACCGCGCGCGCAACGGCCTGGCGTCGAACAAGCCGATGGCGATCGTGGGCACCGCGCTCGGCGGTGTCGGCATCGCCCTGTCCGTCGTCGGCCTGGTGCTGACCGTCTTCCTCGTCGGCGAGGTCAAGAAGGGGATCGACGAAGATGCCCGGGACCGCGATACGTCCGCCGGCGTGGAGCCTACGCCGTCCGAGGAGGAGGACGAGGACGACGGCCTGACGAAGCCGGACGCCCAGACCCTCGACTTCGGCAAGACGGCCCGCTACGCGAACGGCCTCAAGGTCACGGTCGCGCAGCCGGAGAAGACCGAACTCAGCGGGTACAGCGCCAAGGAGGGGTACGTCGCCTACAAGGTCGAGGTGACCGTCGAGAACGGCACGGACAAGACCGTGGACCTCGACCTCACCTCGGTCAAGGCGCGCGACGGCGACGGCGCGGGCCTGGAGCGCACCTTCGACACCCGCAACGGCATCGGCTTCAGCCAGGGCATCACCGGCCGCCCGCACGCGGGCACGTCGGTGAGCGGCACCTACCTCTACCTGGTGCCCGAGAAGAAGGCCGGCGCCCGCATGGAGGTCAGTGTCGAACCGGCCGTGGTGGCCTACAAGGAAGCCGCCTGGAGCGGCTCGGTCAAGTAGCCGCGCGCTGTGTGTGAGGAGGGCCGGAGCGGTACACCGCTCCGGCCCTCCTTCCGTCTACGCCCGGTCCGCTCCGGCGAGCCGGGTCAGAGCGCTCTCCGGGACGTGCGGCCGGCCCCCGGCCAGCACGAGGCGGACATCGCGCAGGGCCTCCAGATCGTCCAGCGGGTTGCCGCCGACGACGAGGAGGTCGGCGCGGTGCCCCGCGGCCAGTCGCCCGGTCTCCTCCGCGATGCCCAGGGCGCGCGCGGCGTCGACGGTCGCCATGTCGATGATCCGCGCCTCCGGGAAGCCCAGGTAGCGGAAGAACTCCAGGCTGCCCACCAGGTTGTCGAACTCCGCGCGCGGCACGCCCGCGTCCGTACCGGCGATCAGGGACACCCCCTGCTCGGCCATCCAGCGCACGCGCGCGAACAGCACGTCGGCCCGCTCGTAACCGAACCGCTCGGCGAACGCCCGCCAGTTGGGGCTCGCCGCCGGGCACACCTGGATCCCCTTGGCGGCGATGTCGGCGACGACGTCCTCACGGGCGTCGAAACCGCCCTCCGTCATCCATGTGCAGTGCTCGATGGTGTTCACCCCGGCGGCCACCGCCGCGGCGATCCCCTCCGTGCCGTGCGCGTGCGCGGCGACCGGCAGGCCGAGGGCGCGGGCCTCCGCCACCACGACGCGGAGCTCTTCCTCGGTGAACTGCGACTCCCAGGTCGCGTGCCCGCCCTTGGTCAGCCCGCCGCCCGTGGCCATGACCTTGATGACGTCGGCGCCGTCGGCCGCGTTGCGGCGCACCATCGCGCGGATGGCCTCCTCGCCCTCGACCTCGCCGCCGAGGAACCAGCAGTGCCCGCCCGGCACGGTCAGCGGCCGCCCGGCGGCGAGCACGCGCGGGCCGGGCACGTCGCCCCGGGCGATCGCGTCCCGCAGCCGCATCGCGAGCGCGCCGCGGTCGCCGAGGTCGCGCGCCGTGGTGACACCGCTGCGCACCAACTGCCCGGCCCGCTTGGCCATGCCCAGGAGCAGACCGGCCTCGTCGCTCTCCTGGAGGGCGCCGACCGGGTCGTCGCTCGCGTCGAAGGCGAGGTGCACATGGCAGTCGATGAGCCCGGGCAGCACCGTGGCGTCCGGCAGCGAAATCCGCCGCACGTCCTCCGGGACGGCCGCCTCGACCTCGGCCCGGGGGCCCACCGCGGCGATCCTGTCGCCCTGGACGAACACCGCGCCGTCCTCCACGCAGCCGCCGCCGGGCTCTGTCAGCACCCGTCCTGCCATGACCAAGAGGTCCATCACGCCACCATTTCCGTACGGGATCGCTTGCTTCATCTCTGTCCGCCGACACGGGAGTCGGACCGGGCTCACGCGGCTCTCAGCGCGTCCGACAGGGCCACCAGCTGCCGGACGTCGGCATCGAGCCCGTCGCCGTCCGGCATCGCCACGGGGATGGCCTTCTGGGCCGACTGGTCGTCCGGGTCGTAGGCCCGCAGCGCCAGCCGCAGCTTCTCCGCGAGTTCCTCCGGCGAGACGCTGCCCGGGGCGGCGTCGGCGAGGCCGAGGCGGGCGAGGTACGGGCTGATCCGCACCAGGCCGTCGCGGCACTCGATCACCCTGCGGTAGTGGCTCCGGTGGACGCTGCGGACGCGCAGCGCGTCCCGCCAGAGGTTGGTGGGGACGCGGCCGAGCGCGTCCTGCGGATACGCCTTGTGCAGCAGCAGCCAGAGCGGCCGCAGCCGGTGGTAGTTGCGGCGATGTTGCCACCAGACGCGGAACGCCGCGAGGCGGGTGGCGATGCCGGGGTAGGTCACACCGATGACGAACACCGGGATGGAGAGCGCGAGGAGCAGTGCGACACTCCGGGACAGCGGCCGCGGCACGTCCCCGCCGAGCCAGCGCACCAGGATGAACGCCGCCCGCGCGGCGCTGGAGAGCACCATGCCGGCCATCGCCCCGGCGGCCAGCCACAGCCCGGTGGCAAGGGGCCGCACCGAGGCGCGGGCGTAGCGCAGGGTCCAGGCGAAGGCGGAGGCCAGCGCGTAGGCCAGATAGAGACCGGCCACCAGATAGAAGAGGGCGACGTGCGTGACCCGCATGTCCGCGCTGGCGTAGACGTGCCCGGTCGCGTGGTTCGGGGTGAGCACGGTCAGCAGGGTGATCACGACGATCGTGGCCGACAGGGGGATCAGCTCCCACCGGGCGCGCCTGCGGCCCCGGTCGCTGTCCGTCGCCGAGTAGAGGTAGAAGCACATCAGGCAGTAGACCGTGCTGAGCAGCAGCACGTTCTGCACGAGCTTGGCGGCGCCGGCGAGTGTGACGGCGTCGAAGGCGTGGGCGGTCGCCGGGAGGCCGAAGGGGAAGGCGACGGTCGCGCACGCGAGGCACAGCGTGACGGCGCGCAGGGCGTGGTCGTGCGGCGCCTTCGACAGCTGGAAGGTCTTCCAGCACAGGGCGGTGACGAGGACGATGCCGACGATGACGGCGGAGGCGATCACAGCCACCCCTGCCGGTCTCCGAGGGCCGACTGCACCCGGCGCAGGGACGGGTCGCTCGGCGCTCTGGGGGTCACGCGGTCCAGGACGGAGGCCCATTCCAGGATGATGGTGGCGACCAGCTCGGCCTCGCGCTCGTGCTGCTCGTCGTAGGACGTACGGCGCAGGGCCCGCTTGATGGTGCCCAGGCACATGTCCGGGGCCATCTGCCGCCAGAATTCGTCGTCCGCGTCGTCGCTGTGGTGGTCGGCGAGAATGTGGCCCACCTCGTGCAGGATGATGTGATCCTGATGGATCTTGCTGGTCTCCTGCTGATACAGGATGTAATCCGCGGACGCGGTGGCGATCCAGACCCCGAACGGGCCGGGCATCGGCAGCGAGTAGGGCACCAGGCGAATGGGCCGCTGCCGCCGCTCACCGAGGAGTTCGCACAACTGCGCCACATCCAAAGGCGGCTGGATGTCCAGGGCGCGAAGCTCGCGCTTGCAACGGCGCCGTAGCTCCCGCTCTCTCACGTTCACTCCTCAGCCGGGGGAGTCCATTCCTCCCCGGCGTTCCGCTTGTTCCAGCCGGTAGACGACGTCCAGCAGATCCATGACCTGTTGGCGGCGCTCCTGGGACAGTTCACCGGCCCTCATTGCCATCAGCTTCACGTCTTGGCCGGCGGCATCCTCTTCCCGGCGCTCCTGCGCGGCCTTGAGAAGCTCCAATTGCTTCTCGACGCGGCTCGTCACCTCGTCGTCGAAGAAATACGCGGCGGGTACGCCGAAGAAGTCCGCGAGGGCCTGCACATGCTTGAGGGTCGGGTTCTGCTTCTTGTCCTTGCGGAGCTGCCAGATGTAGCTCTGCGAGATCGTGACGCCGCCCGCGCGAATGGCCTCGGCCACATGCTCGTTGCTGTACTCCTGGCCCCCTCTTGGCTTCACACTGGCGAAAAGGTGATTGAGCTTGTCGGCCAGGCTACGGCTCGCCCGCTCGCTCATGACGCCTCCCACGGCATCGCCCTCTTCTCCACCCGTGTAAACGTACATGGACTCCGCCGTTCTCACCACAGTTGAATCGCCCCGACCGCCGGGCTAAGCTCCGCCGGGAGTTCCACTCAGGTGAATGTCGTGGATCGGCGCACTTGCATATGAGTCTAGAGCGGTGGGGCTCGTGGCCGCTGAGAGGGGCGCCGCCCCGCCGTGTGACGGCGGACGGGGCGCGGGTTCCGTTGGGGGGATTTGTGGTGGTACGACTGGTGGTCGCCGATGGTCAGGACGCGATGCGCGCGGGGGTCGTGAGCGTCCTGGAGGGGGATCCGGACATCGAGGTGCTGGGGGAGGCGCGGACCGGCGAGCAGGCCGTGGGAATGAGCGAGGCGCTCAATCCGGATCTCGTCGTGCTGGACGCCTATCTGGCGACGGCCGGAGGGATCGAGGCGACCCGGCGCATCGTGGAGCGGGGGTGCGACGTCCTGGTGCTGACGGCGCTGGGGCTGGCGGCACACGTCAGGCGGGCCCTTCAGGCGGGCGCCGTCGGATTCATGCTCAAGGACGCCACCCCGGCCCAACTCGTGCAGGCCGTACACCTGGTGGCGAGCGGCCAGGGATTCATCGATCCCACCGTGGTCCGTTCCTTTGTGCACGCCGTGTCGGTGAAACCGCCGGAGACCTCGCCGGCCGTCGGACTGCCCGGCCTGGGATCGCTGACCCGGCGGGAACAGGAAGTCGCGTGCTATCTGAGCAAGGGCCTGTCCAATGTGCAGATCGCCCGCCGGATGCAGGTGGCGGAGAACACCGTGAAGACCCATGTGAGCCGCATCCTGGCGAAGCTGGGACTGAAGAGCAGGATCGAGATAGCCCTGCTGACCCAGGAACTCTCTTTGACCGCCTGACGCCTGACGCTTCCAGGCGTGCGAAAAGGGCCGTATGCCGTGAGCGTGAAAGGGCCGGATGCCGTGCTGTGCGCACCGCATCCGGCCCCGGCGTTCTCCCGGTGGCCGACTACGCTCCGGCGCTCCGGTTCTTCCGGCTCCGCCAGGCATTTCCGGCCGTGGCGAAGAGTACGACGGAGAGGGCTATGAGCACCGCGCGCGGCGCGGTCTCCTGGAAGACGACCGCGCCGACCGCCGCCGCGACTCCGGCCAGGGCGGCGATGAGGACCAGCGGGGAACCCCCGTTTGCCGACGCCTGCTGTTCCATGTGAGTTCTCCGTCCTCCGGCTGCCGCCGTCGTGCTGTTCCTTGTCACCGGGCTACCGTCAGCCCTGCCCGGCGAGGGCCGTTTCATTCCGCATCGACGCCGCGATGATTCCCAGCATCGCCTCTTCACGAGGCAGGATGCCGAGCCGGTTGAGCATCATATGTGCCTGGTGGAAAACGAGATGGCCGGTCGTGCGCGGCACTTGATGACGGCGGGTGCGGCTCAGATACGTCGTCAGCACCGCGGTCCAGGAATCCGTCCACCGCCGCACCACGGGGTCGGCGTCGAGGACCTCCGCCCGCTGCCGCAGCCCCCGGTCGTCGCGCTCCGCGCCGCGCCGGAGCAGATCACGCAGACCCGGGGCCTGGCTCCCGGCGTCCTGCGTCCACCACTGCAGGTGCCGTGGCCAGAACTGCGCGGGGCCGATCGCGCCCTCCTCACCGACGGCGCTGGCGAGCAGCAGCGCCTCGCCCGCCCCGCGCAGCAGCAGCACCGCGAGCGCCGCGCGGTCGGGCAGTCGCGGGCAGGCGTTGGCCCACCGCGCCAGATCGCTGGAGTGCTCGAAGACCTCCTCGGCGAGCCGGGTGCCCACGCTCCCGCCGTACTTGTCGTCCTCGGGCTCGTAGAGCCCCACCTCCGCCCCGTCCCGGCGCCCCCGGAAGGGGCGCAGGTCCATCGCGAACAGCGGGTCGTACTCCGGCGCGCTCTCGCGCCCCAGCCGGACGCAGTCGGCCCGCAGGGACGGAAGGCGGCGGTGCAGGGCGTCCAGCAGGTCGCGGCCGCCGTGGAAGCGCACTCTCAGGTGGGGGCCGTCCCAGTCGGTGTAGCGGATGAAGAACCACCGGTCCGCGCCGGACTCCGCGGCGAGGTCCACGAGCGGCGGCAGCAGCCGGTCGACGGACGCGTCCAGCCGCTCCAGGCCGCCGGGATACAGGCGCGCGTACCACCAACCTCCGGCGTCCGCTGCCGAGTCCGGCGTGGCGGGTCGTGGCGACCTGGTCATCGCTGTCATCGCTGCTCCAGCCGTGCGTAGGGAGCGGGGCCGTGCCCGCCGTCGTTCTCCCGTCCCGGGCGCGGCCGGTCCCAGCGCAGCAGCGACACATGCTCGGTGGCGTGCCGCATGCCGTCGTCGTCCCGTATCCAGTGCCCGGTCGGCCCCGGCAGAGCCTCGGCCAGCCGTACGCTGGTGGCCGGGTCGAGATCCCGGGTGTGGTGGACCGCGGCCCAGACGGCGTGCGGGCTGCGGAACGACAGCCACAGCGGCTTGCGGACGGCCGCCGACGACACCGAGGGTGAACCGCTGAGGGACAGGAAGACCTCGTCCGGCATGCCGTGGCCGGTGCGCCAGCGGTGCACCCGGCGGAAGAACTCCTCGGCTCCCTCGCCGGGTTCCGGGCGCGGCATCTGCCCCGGCGCGAAGCGCCAGGCGCGGCGGCCCAGTACGAGCCGGCCCCGTTCGTCACCGGGGAGCTCCTCCACCGCACCGTCCGGAAGCGGCGGGTCCGTGTCCAGCGGGCTGCGGGTGCAGCACAGCCGGGAGCCGTTGACCCACGGATCGGCCAGGCAGAGCAGCAACCGGGCGACACCGGAGACCAGATGGGACGGGACGACACCGAGGTACACGGGCGCGACGGCCTGGCCGAGCGCTCCCGTCATCTCCAGGGTGCCGGTCTCCGCGTCATGGTGGAGGGCGACGGGCGCGCCGTCGGGTGCCACGCCTTCGGAACCGGGCTCGCCGGGCCAGTGGAACGGCGGCAGCACGCCGGCGGCGGCGTAGTGCATGCCGTTGACGTCACCGCTCAACGTGACCTGGAGCGGCTCGGCTTCGGGGAAGGAGTCGCCGATCCAGGTGCGCAGGCCCTCGGTCAGGTCCGTTTCACCGGGCCGGTCCGCCTTCAGCAGTTTGCGGAAGCGTGCGACCAAACCACCCATTCCAGGGTTGTATTGGTTGACGACCAGCTTGTACCGTCCCGCCCGCACATCGTCGGCCGACTCGGCCGCGAGCTGGTACAGCACGGCCGTTGTCGGAGGCGCGCTGCTCCGGCCGACCGGCAGCCAGGCGCGCTCGGTGGGCGTGCCGATCGCCCGGTAGTCCGCCATCAGCGCGTGCGACAGCCGCTGCCCATGGGCGGGATCCGCGGCCACCTCCCACAGGAACCGCACGACGTCGTCACACCGGCCGCCCTCGCCGTACCGCCGCACGAACTCCTCGACCAGCCAGTCGTAGAGGTAGGAGCGGAAGATGTAGGGGCGCACGGTCCGGCCCAGCTCGGCCAGATCGCTGCCGACGTGCCCTCCGGGAAGTTCCACGGGGATGTCGGAGGCCGCGTCCTCGTAGGCGGCGAACGGGGCCATCGGGAGCGCCGCGTCGTCGGTGGTCCGCGTGACGGTCTCCAGCCGGTCGACGACGGACAGCCGCTCCGGCCCTGAGAGTTCGTGGAGGGCGTGCGTCTCCGCCTCCACCTCACGCAGCAGGGCGGCGGTCCGGGCGGCCTCCGGGGCGTCCAGGCGGTCGAGCGCCCGGGCCAGGGCCGACAGCGGGCGCTCCTCCGCGTTCACCCAGGGGGTGACGATACGCAGCAGGCCGGTGTCCAGCAGCCGCACATAGGCGGCGAAGGGATCCTTCCCGCCGAGCCTTTCGAGGCACTCGGTGACCCGCATGCGCGGCCAGGAGGACACCTCCTCCACGAGCGGCGCGTAGAGGCTCGCGTCGGCCAGGGTGTCCGAGCGCCAGGCGAGTTCGGCCTTCGGGTTGTAGGACGGCACCATGATGTACGGACGCCCGGCGACGTAACGGACCGCGTCGTTGGGCTCGGCCTCGAAGGCCGCGGCGAGCCGCTCGTCCCGGCAGAGCAGGTCGAGCCAGGAACGGACGTGCTGCTGGGAGATGTAGGTCAGCGCGCGGCCGTCGGCCGTACCGCCGTCGAGCGCGACCGCCGTCAGCCGGGAGAAGGGGCTCGTCTTGAGCGCCGCGCGGGACGCGTAGCCGAAGACCGCGCGGGATGCCTTGCCGTGCGGGTGCAGCGGCTTGCGGGTCAGATGGCGCAGCAGCCCGGGGGCGGCGTGCGCGAGCCCCTGGGACAGGCCCCGGTGGGTGAGCAGCTCGCGCAGCCGCTCGGTGGCGGCGGCGGTCTCCCGGGCGTACGCGGCGTCCGTCTCGGTCCGGGCCTCCGTGAGGCGGTGCATCCGGTCCAGCCAGCGGCGCGTGAGCTCGCGGGCCTCCGGATCCAGGACGGCGTCCACCTCGCGCGCCTGGTCGCCGGTGAGGACGTACGGGCGGCCGTTGTGGACGGCGCGGCGCAGTGCCAGGACGGTGCGGCGCACGCCGGGAGCGCCGTCCAGGGAGGGGACCACCGCGTGCAGGGCGTCGGCCAGCGGGCCCGCGACAGAGCGGAGCTCCGCTTCCAGGCCGGTCTCGGCGGCGAGGGAGGCGGAGGTCTCCCGCAGCGCCACATCGAGCGCTTCGACCGGCAGGCCGTTGACCCGGTGCAGGGTGAAGGGCGACAGGGAGGGGATCAGATCGTCCGCGGGGGCGAGTGCGTCCACAGAGGCGAGCTTGTCCGCAGGCTTGTCCGCAGAGGTGAGGGACGGGGCGGTCGTCATGCTCCCCGCACCGCCTCGATGATGTGCCACCAGGAGAGCAGCACCGCGCCGACCATGAACACCCCGTACGCCAGGCACAGTCCGCCGAAGGTCAGATAGCCGGCCCGCTTCGCGCGGGAGGCGGCGAGCAGGTGACTGGGCAGGGGCACGCGGGTGACCAGGTGCGTCAGATAGGCGAAGGAACGGCCGCGCAGATTGACGGAACCCATGGCCGACTCCAGCGCCTGGTAACCGTCCGACGGCAGCAGGGGATTGAGATTGATCATCATCAGGAAGAGCTGGGAGTAGAGCAGCGCGCCGGCCACATCGGCCACGGCGCCGTGCGTGGACAGCAGCACCACGGCGGTCGCGCCCGCCCAGATGGCGTCGCTGAGCGGGCCGGCCAGGGCGATGAGCACACGGGGGGCACGGCTGCGCACACGGTAGGCGTCCGTCCGGTCGACGTACGCGACCGGCATGACGTAGAGCATCAGCGTGATGCCCGCTTCGCGCACCGGCACCCGCAGGTACTGGCAGACCAGGGCGTGCCCGAGCTCGTGGACGGCGATCTGCGCGGCGAGCAGCAGCATGGCCAGCCACGCCCAGGAGGACAGGTGCGGTACACCGCGTTCCGCGAGGGCCACGCAGACCGCGCCCGCGCCCGCGGCCACCAGCAGCAGCCAGCAGGTGACGACCGCCGCGACCGGCAGCCTCCGCAGGAGGCGGGCGACGGGCTCCAGCAGGACGTGCACGGAGCGCGTGAGGGCGAACCTCGGCATGCGCTGGCGCAGCGAGTGCTTCATCAGCCGCTGTCTGCGGTTCTGCCCCTGAGGCGCGAGGGTCAGCACGCCCGCCTGCCGCAGCTCCCCGAGGAAACGCACGACGGAGGTCTCGATGCGGTCCGGGTCCGCGGAGGAGGAGGCCGTCACCCGGCGGACCACCTCGCGGGCCGTGGGAGCGTCGTCGAGGAGGGTCAGGATGGCCGTTCCGGCGCGGGACAGGGCGACGTACTGCCCGGTCTCCGTGTCGAAGAGCAGGGGGCGCCCGTCGATGCCGTCCATCTGCTCGATGGAGTCCTTCAGGGCGAGCGGCGCGGTGTCGAGCCAGGCGGTGTCCTCGGGCGCCTGCGCACTGTGCCGCGCACCCGCGTCACCGGGCGCGGCTTTCGTACGGGTGGTGGCCGCTGCGGGGAGTCGCATGGCTGACCTCCTGGGGAATACTGACGGGTGGCGCCGCCGGGTCGGCAATCTTGCACATTGCCGACCCGGCGGCGTTGCTCATGGCCTCAGCTCATGAGCGGTGCGGCGGCCTGAGTGATCAGCCCGCCGAGGAGAACGAGCCGGCGCTGGTGAAGCAGGCGGCCGGGCAGCTGGCGCAGGCGCCCGTGCCGAAGCTGCCGGCGGTGCCCAGCAGGGCCGCCTCGTCGAGCTGCTCGACGGTCATGTCCTCGACGCTGAGGTCGATCGCGAACGCGTCGGTGGTCACCGAGTCGGTGCGAAGCATGGTGAAGATCCTTTCCGGAAGGCGCGGGGCCTCAGCTGGTGCAGGAAGCGGTGCTCGCGGTGGAGGCGGTCGAACCCGCCGAGCCGAGGGAGCTGGTCGAGGTCCACGTGCCGAGCAGCACGGTCTCGTTCAGCTGCTCGACCTGGAGCGCGCCGAAGTCCTCGGCGAAGAGGTCGACCTGCGTCTGGTCGTTCATGGTGAGTCCTTCTCTCCGGTAGTCGTTCGGTCAGCCGGCGGACGAGGCACTGGCGCTGGTCGCCGCGCTCGACGCCGGGCAGGCGAAGCTGGTGAACGTGCCGAATGAACCCCACGTCCCCAGCAGGGCCGCGTCGTCGAGGACCTCCGCCGTCAGGCCGGCGGCGTCCTCGGCGAACAGATCGATCTGGTCGATCTCACGCATGGAGTGCTCCTTTCAGGAGGGTCGGTTGTTTCCCGCGGCCCGGCTCAGCCCTGCGAGCTGGCGGTACCGCTGGTCATGAAGGTCGAGCCGGGGCAGGTCAGGCAGCCCAGCGAGCCGACCGTGGCGACGGAGGCGAGCGCGGCCTCGTTGGGCAGGGTGTCGACGACGAGGGAGGTGTCCTCGGCGAAGAGGTCGAGGGTCATCGGCTCGGTGTTCTGAGCGAGCATGTTCGTGTTCCTTCGGATGGGAGGACGGGTGTCCTCGCGTGAAGCCGTGTCCTCGGTGAGGGCACGGAGTCTGTGGTGGTGCGGGTGTGTGACGCGATGCGGGTTGCCTGCGCCTGCGGCGCGCTCGTTCCCCGGCCCCGCCCCTTGCCGGCTGCATCTGATGTGCGGATCCGCCGTGTAGGGGCTCCGCCCAGGCCCCGGCCTGCGGGTCCGTTGCCGCCCGCGGGCGCGCTCTCAAGGGCCGGACGGGCTGAATCGGGCACCCGGACGAGGGGGCCTGGGGGCTTGCCCCCAATTTCGGGAAGGGGCGGGGTGGGGGAAGAAGCCCGCCGCAGGCGCCGACCGACCCGCAACCGGGGGCCGGGGGCACGCGCCCCCGCGCGGCGGAGCCGCACGTGGTGCCGGAGGTCGAGCTTGATGCGGGCGTCCACGCACCCCGCGCGGCGGAGCCGCACATCAGAGGCAGCCGCGGAGGGGCGGGAGAGGGCAACAAAGCGCCGCGGGTACCGACCGGGCCGCGCTTGAGATCCGCCCCCGCGTCAGCGGGCCTCGTACCCCAGCGAAAACGCCAGCAACTGCACGTTCCGATAACCGTCCACCGCGACCAACGGCTTGAGCGCCGCCGCCAGGAACCCGGCGAAGATGCTGCCGGAGAGACCATGCGACAGAGCCGCCAGCCAAGCCGTCTGGGCAGCCGCGCCGGCCCGCGTCAGCAGCAGCCGGTGCCCGTGCTCGCCGTGCCGGTCGAGCGACGCCGCCAGCGGCCCGCACACGATCACGATGGCGGGCGCGTCCGCGTATTCGAGCTGGAGGACGAGATCGGCGGCCGCCGATCCGTCCGGCAGTTCGGCGAGCGGGGTGAAGTCGCCCCGGTCGGCGGAGTGGAGGTACAGCCCCTGCGGCAGGCCGGCCACCGAGCGGGCCGCGACGAGGAACTCCAGCCCCGCACCGCCCTCGTGGTCCGGCCAGGCCGACCGGTCGAAGTCGGCCGCCTGCCGTACGACAGAGGCGAGCAGCTCGACCGGCACCGGCTCGCCGTCGTAGGCCCGTACGGACTTGCGGCGGCGCAGCGCGGTCTCCAGGGCCACCAGGGCCGGCGGGGCGCTCACGGCGCTGATGCCGTGCGCCTCGGCCGCGTCGGCCGGGGCCAGCGGCTCCCGCAGCGCGGGGTCGGCGGCCGGGGCGGCCTCCAGCAGGTCCTCGGCGGTCAGACGGCTGCGGGACTGGAGCTCCCTGAGCACGTCGCCGTGGTCGGGCAGCAGGTCGATCCGGCGGTCGTTCGGTTCGCCGACGCGCGTCGTCTCCATGATCAGGACTCCTTCGCGGCGGAGGGCCGCAGCAGCAGGACACCGGTGACGGGTTCGGCGTCGAGGTCGAGGTCGAGCAGGCCGGCCAGGTGGAGGTCGTCCCAGCGGTCGAGGGGCCGCGCGTCGAGGCCCAGGGAGCGGGCCACGTGGCTCATCTGCGCGATGGCCACGCCCGCGTCGAGGTGGACGACGCGCCAGGCGAACCCCGAATACTTCGAGGCGACCCGCGCCAGCGCCCCGGTGAGCACGACGGCCACAGGCTGCCCCGTGTGCCCCGTTCCCGCGTCCGTGGCACCCGAGAGCCGGGCCAGGCCGTGGGAGTGCGTCAGATAGCCCCAGGTGCCGTCCTCGAGCCCGGCCACGCCGTTGGCGACGACGTGCAGTTGCACCGAGCCGAGGTTGCCACCGGTGGGGTTCCACCGCTGCACCTGGCGGGTCGGCTCGGCCTCGTCGCGCAGCCCGGCACCCCGCAGCAGCACCGACGAGAGCCGGGCGAGGTCGACGGCCGCCGCCGGTTCCGGCGCGTCCATGCCCAACGGCGTGTACGGGAAGGCGCCTTCGCGGGGCAGCTCCAGCGTCCGCGCGCTCGGCCAGCGCTTGCTGTCGTGCTGGAGCGCGATGTTGCCCGGCTTGTAATGGGCCTGGTGGTCGCGCGGGTTGAGCAGCTTGCGCGGCGGGAAGCCGACCGACGCCTCGAAGGCCAGGGCGAGCGGCACGCCCGCCTCGGTCAGCGTCGATCGCGCGTCCGTGACGTCCGGCACCTGGGCGACGACATGGACGGTCTGGGTCCACTCGACCAGGTCGGCCCGGAGCAGCCCGCGCAGCACCGGCGCGGAGCCCACCCTGCCGACGACCGTGGTCACCTGGTTGGCGACGAGGGAGGCGGCCAGGGCGCGCCGGACCGCCGGGTCGGGCAGATACGACCGCTCGGCGGGCGCCGGTGCCGTGACCCGCTGCCGCTCCGCGTCCGCGAACGAGACGGTGAACTTCGTGTCGACGTAGGGGCCCACGTCGAGCATGCCGTCGGTCAACCGGGCCGGGATCAGCGGAACATCGTGCTCCGCGCACCACTCGGCGACGCCGTGCAGGTTCGCCGACGAGTCCTCGGTGAGCGCGATCACCAGGTCGGGCCGGTCGGCGGAGGGGAACGACGAGAGGTCGGCCCGCGCCGCCCGCGCCATGCCCGCGGAGAGGAGCAGTTCGGCCACCCGCGTGCCGAACTCGGTGTCACCGACGACCGTCACGCGTGTCTCACGCAGCCGGTCCAGCACCTCGGCGGTGTTGCGGTTGACGCGCGTGGAGTCGAGGCTGCGCGACCAGTAGCGGGCGGCGTGCGCCGCGCCGCTCCCGGCCTCGGCGTCGTCGGCAGGGTGCGTGCCGGAGGGGTCGCCCTCCTCCAGCAGCCCGCAGGTGTACAGCAGCGCGACCACCTGGGCCACGTGCTCCACCGGCACCCCGGCGGCCTCGGCGATCTCCTCCTGGCCGCGGGTGCCGTCCAGGAGGGGCAGCAGCTTGGGGATGAGATCCCGGGTGGCCGTGCCACGCAGGATCTGACGGGTGGGGGAGCCCTCGACGAGCAGCCCGCCCTCGATGGGGAGCAGCACCAGACCCCGGCAGAGCGCCGGCCGGACCGGCGCGGTGAACTGCGGATCCGTCGCGACGGCGCGGCGCATGTCCTGGGCTGAGATGAGTTTGCTGTCGGCCATGGCCTTTACCTCACTGACGGGCGGGGATCGAGGGCGCGGCCACCGGGGTGGACGTGCCCGGCGCGGACGGCTTCGTGGCGGGTAGCCACGGGGCCAGGTCGTCGGCCAGGTCCTGCCAGCTGGAACCGTCCGGGCCCGCCCCCGCGCGGGTCCGGCAGCGGTCACAGCCGTGGACGCCGACGACCCGCGCGCTGGTGATGAGCTGTTCCAGCAGGTGCCAGTGGCGTACGGTCCCCGCGTCCCGCTGTCCGCCGTCGTCCTCCAGGCGGTGCAGCAGATCGCGCGCGGAGCCCGCGGCCAGCGCCACGTGCTGCGGGAGGAAGCCCTCCGGCCCGGCCGCGGGCGTGGCGTCGTAGTGCGCGTGCAGGGCCGAGGTGATCGCGCTGTCCCGCTCGTGCTGCTTGCGGCGCTTGCCGAAGCAGCGGTAGCAGGCACCGGCGCCCGGTACGACCAGCGGGCCGATCCGCAGCCGCGGGTGCTCGGCCACGATGGGGAACCACGGCGTCCGCCAGTCGGCCGACCGGGCGTCGAGGACGTCCGCCAGGTGCGGGACCTCGCGCCAGGAGACCAGGACGCGGACGTCCGCCCGCGGCCAGCCGGCGGGGTACCGCAGATGGCCGTCCCGGTCCGTGGTGACCACGACGCCGTCGTGTTCCCGGCGGAGCCGCTCCGCGACGGCGACACCGAAGTCACCGACTGCGAGCACATGCACCTTGGTCATGGAAGTCCATTTCTCCGAAACGTGTCAGGTCTTGGCGCCCGGGCTCAGGCGAACGGCTGCGGCAGCGGGTTGATCTCCGCCTCCTGGCGCACCGGGTGGCCCATCCGGCGCGGCGCGTCGTAGAGCCGCGGGTGGGCCAGATAGCGGGCCCGGTGGGTGAAGGAGAGCGGCATCAGCTCCGGTACGACCACCCGCACCACACGGAAGCCCACGTCGCGCGCCTCGTCCGTGGTGCACTCCACGGCGACGGCCTCGTAGCCCGCGCGGTCGAGCAGATCGACGAGCAGCGCGAGGTCGCGCCCGCTCTCCCCGGTGGTCATGGCAGGCATCTCGCTGAACGCCCGGCGCGCGGGGCTGTCCAGCAGGAAGTCGAAGTCGGACCGCCGGTCCGGCCGGCCCATGTAGGACGCGCCGTGGAAGACGTGCTGGAAGTCGTCGACGGACTCCGGCATCTCCCGCCGCGCCTGCATGGCGATGCGGGACGACGCGGACTCGCGGACGATCTTCGCGACCGAGTCGGCCGGGTCGAGGCTGGTGTTGCACATCACCATCTGCCCCAGCACCTCGTTGTCCGGGGACAGGTCGATCGAGTAGATCGTCGGGATGCCCAGGTCGGTGGTGGCGTCGAAGAAGACCGTCTCCACCAGGCTCTTGCGCGACTTCTCCAGGAACGGCGCCAGCGCGTCCGGCACCTGGTCGAACTCAATGCGCGGCAGGGCGAGTTTCTGGTACCAGGTGAGCGCGATGGAGTCCCGCTCCACCACCTCGCACAGCGCGTTGACGAGCGCCTGGCCGAGGTCCGTGTGCGTGGCGCACCCGGTGGAGATGGGGTTCCAGGCGCGCTCGCCGGCGGAGAGCGGTGAGATGTGCATCCACGTCTGGACCGCGGGCACCCACTTCGGCTCGCGCCGGGTGAGCGACCAGCCCCGCACCCAGCGCATCGGCGCCCGGGTGTCGATGTCGACGGTCAGCGCCTTGGGGTGCGCGAGCTCCGTCGGCGAGCAGCGGGGGAACTTCCGCAGGTCCAGCGCCTCTTCGCCCAGTTCCTCGGCGGTGGCCCAGATGGTCCACTCGGGCTGCTCGACGCAGGTGGAGTAGCGCTCCAGGGCCTCGGCCACGCTCAGCCGGGCGGCCCGCTCGGGGTCCGGCGCGCCGCCCGCGCCGTCCATGTCACCGCGCGCGCCCTGTCCCCGTACGGAGACGGCGACGTTCTCCGACACGTGCGCGATGTCGCCGAGCGAGGCGGTGAAGATCGGGAAGCGGGCGTCACCCGGGTGGTTGGGTAGCCGCTGCGTGCGGCTGACCAGACCGTAGGGCCCCACCAGGGCGTCCAGATCGGTGAGCCGGCCCAGGCCGGACTGTAGCGAGGATGTGGTCATCGTTCTTCTCCCTGGTCCCAGCTGAAGAGGCGGGCGGCGAGCCCGCCGAAGAGCACCGCCCCGGCCAGCAGGACCAGCCAGTCGAGGGTGAGGCCGTACGTGGAAGGGGCACCGGTCAAGTCATGCGTCAGCGCGTCCACCAGATAGGTGGTGGGCAGTGCCTTGGAGACGTCCCGCACCACCGAGGGCAGGAGGTCCAGCGGCAGGAACAGCCCGCTGGCGAACAGGACCAGCGGCATCAGCACGGCCAGCAGCCCGTTCGCCACCTCGGCGTTGCGCATGCGGGCGGCGACCAGATACCCGAAGGCGAAGAGCATCACGGCGCCGAGAAACCCCGTGCCGAGCACGCGCGCGGCGTCCACCGCGGGCAGGAACCCGAGCCCGACCGCGATCGCCCCCAGCACCACCAGCTGCACCGCGACCAGGGCCAGCCGCACCGGCGCCTGGGCCAGCACGAAGGTCCGCCTGCGCAGCGGGGTCGTGCCCAGCAGGCGCAGGGTGCCGCGGGCCCGCAGCGCGATCAGCGGGGTCGCCGTGCCGAAGAAGGCCATGGACATCAGCGCCATCAGCAGCGCGGTGGGCAGGGAAATCCTGATCGGGTCGAAGGGCTTTCCGCCGTCCGGGGTCCGGAAATCCACCTTCGAGGCGGAGATCCCGCTGTGCCCGAGCGCCGAACGGATGCCCTTCAGCGCACCGAACTTCGCGGAGTCGACGACCACCAGCGCGCGGTCACCCGCCGTGGCCGACGGATGGACGATCGCGTCGTAACCGGCCAGATCGCCGTTCTCCGGAAGGCTCTTCCTGTGCCACGGCTCGGCCTTGAACCCGCTGGAGTGCGACAGTTCACGGACGATCTCCTGCTGATTCCTCGCGGGCGTCACGGCCATCTTGTACGAGCCGCCCGTGTTGAGCAGGCCGATACCGATGAACATGGCGACGAAAAGCAGCGGGAAGAGCAGGACGAAGAAGATGGTCTTGCCGTCCCGGAAGAGCTCCCGGCTGTTGGCCCTGACCAATTGCGTGAAGGCGGGAGTGAGTGTGGGAATCATTCGCCCGGCTCCTCGGTCCGCGTGGTCTTCGTGGCGAGGGTGCGGAACACCTCGTCCATGCCGCCCCGGGTGATCGCCAGCTCCGACGCCGCCCATTTCGGCTCCGCGGCGATGCGCCGCAAGGTCTCGTCGCTCTCGGTCGTACGGACCCGGACGGCCACCTTCCCGGCCCCCTCGGGACGCGTCTCCACCGAGGTCACACCGGGTACGGCGCGGATCTCGCCGAGGTCGGTCCCGGAGTCGGTGGTGAAGGTGACCGCGCTCGTGGTCGTCAGCTCCGAGACGAGCCGCGCCGGCGTGTCGCACGCGGCCACCCGGCCGTCCACGAGCACGGCCACGCGGTCGCACAGCTCCGTGGCCTCGTTCATGTCGTGGGTGGTGAGCAGCACCGTCCCCCCGTTCCGCCGGTGCTGCCGCACCACCGCCCACAACAGCTCCTTGGCCTGCGGGTCGAGACCCGCCGCCGGCTCGTCCAGCACGAGGACGTCGGGACGGCCGACGACCGCGACGGCGAGCAGGAGCCGGCGTGCTTGTCCCCCGGACAGCGCCTTGACCCGGCGGAAGGCTGATTCCGTCAGGCCGACGCGCTCAAGCACACCGTCGATGTCGTCGGGGGAAGGATAGAAAGAGGCCCAGAGTTCGACGGTCTCCCGCACGGTCAACTGCGGGAAGAGATTGGCTTCCTGCGGCTGCACCGCGACCATCCGGCGCAGTTCCTCCGTCCCCTTCGCCGGATCGTGGCCGAGCACCTCGACCGATCCGGACGTCGGGCGGCGAAGTCCCGTCAGGCATTCCAGCGTCGTCGTCTTGCCGGCACCGTTCGGTCCCAGCAAGCCGAATATCTCGCCCCGGCGGATTTCCAGGGTGACGTCGCTGACCGCTCTCTTACCGTCGTACTCCTTGGACAGCTCGCGGATCACCACAACGGCACCGGCGGGCGAATCCCCTGAACGTCCCCCGTTTTTCTCGACGTTCATGGAATCCACCACCCTTTCCGTTCTCCCGCTGTCCACAGCCAACGACCTTCGTCCTTCCTTTTCGGCCCCGGCGATTTCCCTTGCCGGACCCGCGGCGACTTACGTTCGAATCCTTTCGCGCGGGCGGCACCGGGGGCCTCACCCTGGGGTGGGAGGTGAGTAGTTCCTTCGCAGTAGTCCGCCGGGTGACCGGTGGTACGTACCTGACCGGTGGCCCGTCCGGCCGGGTGGCTGATCGCCTGCTGGAAACCGAGGCAGTCTGGGAAATCCACGCCGGATCTGCCCCAATGGCCCCGTGGACGCGTCCCCATGAGACCGAGGAGGGTCCCGTGGCACAGATCAGGCTCGGCCCGGGAGCGGCGGCCCGGGAAGCCGGGCGGGGCGACACGGTGCCGAAGCGGGTGCACCTGGTGGCCGCGCTCGGGGGACTGTCCGGCGTGCTCTACGGCTACGACTCCGGGGCGATCTCCGGCGCCCTGGACCCCCTGACCGAGCGCTTCGGCCTGAGCTCCACCGAGCAGGGCCTGGTCACCAGCCTGATCCTGCTCGGCGCGCTGCCGGCCATCGTCGGCGGCGCACTGGCCGCGCGGCGCTGGGACAGACGGCAACTGCTGATCGTGGCCGGCGGCATCTTCGTCGCCGGCTCGGCCGGCTGCGGCGTCGCACCGGACGCCGCCGTGCTCATGGCCTCGCGGTTCGTACTCGGCTTCGCCGTCGGCCTGGCGAACATGTTCGGCCTCATCCACCTCAGCGAGCTCGCGCCGAAACAGCTGCGCGGCCGGATCACCGCCCTGTACCAACTCGCCGTCAACATCGGCATCCTGCTCGCCTACTCCGTCGACGACGCCCTCTCCGCGGCCGGCGCCTGGCGGTGGATGCTGGGGCTCGGGGCGCTGCCCGCCGTCGTCTTCCTGGCCGGCATGGTCGCGAGCCCCGCCGGGCCGCGCTGGCTGATGACACACGGCCGCGAGGCCGAGGCCCGGCGCGTGCTGCGCCGACTGCGCCCCAGCGGCCGCGCCGCCGACGCCGAAGTGGCCGAGATCCGCGACAGCCTCGCCGAGCAGCACGCGGGCCCGCGCGAGTTGCTCACCACCTACCGCCCGGCCCTCCGCGTCATCCTGACGCTGACCTTCTTCCAGGTCTTCACCGGGATCAACGCGGTGGTGTACTACGCGCCGGTCATCTTCCGCCACGCCGCCGGGGGCGGCGAGGCCGAGGCGGGCACCCTGGCGAACTACGGCGTCGGCGCCGCGCTCGTCCTGTCGACCGCGCTCTCGCTGCCCTTCATCGAACGGGCCGGCCGCGTGAGGCTGTTGACGCTCTCCCTGGCCGCACAGGCGCCACCCATGGTCGCGCTCGCACTCTTCCCCGACGCCACCGCGCTCGCCGTCGCGTGCGTCTTCCTCTACACCTTCGCCTTCGGCTTCGGCCTGGGCCCGGTCTTCTGGCTGTACTGCCCCGAGGCACTGCCCCTGCGCGCCCGGGCGATCGGCATGGGCGTGGTGACCTTCGCGCAGTACCTCGGCAACTTCCTCTTCTCCCTGGCCTTCCCGGACACCCTCGACGCCATGGGCAGTTCCGTCTTCCTGCTCTTCGCCGCACTCTCGGCGGCGGGCGCGTGGTACGTCGTGCGGCGGGTGCCCGAGACGGCCGGCCGCTCCCTGGAAGAGATCGAACGGCACTGGAGGCACGCATGAGCACCGCCATCCCCGGTGGCCCCACCGCACGCGCCGTCCTCGGCCGCTCCGGCGTCCCGGTCACCCGGCTGGGCTTCGGCGGGGCGGCACTCGGCGGCCTCTTCCGGCCGGTGTCGGAGGACCAGGCGGTACGCGCCGTACGCGCCGCCTGGGACGCGGGCCTCCGCTACTTCGACACCGCTCCGCACTACGGCGCCGGGCTCTCCGAACAACGACTCGGTCTGGCCCTGTCCGGCCTGTCCCGCGGCGAGTTCACCGTCTCGACGAAAGTCGGCCGCCTGCTCACGGAAGGCACCGGAGCGGACGGCAGGGAGTTCACCGGCGCCCCGGACCGCCTCAGAGTGCGCGACTACAGCCGCGACGGCGTGCTCCGCAGCGTCGACGAAAGCCTGCGCCGCCTCGGCCTCGACCGCGTCGACGTCCTCTACATCCACGACCCGGACGAACACTGGCAACAAGCGGTCACCGAGGCGTACCCCACACTCGCGCGCCTCCGTGACGACCGCGTCGTCGGCGCGATAGGCGTCGGCATGAACCAGACGGCGATGCTGTCCCGCTTCGTCACCGAGACCGACCTGGACGTCGTCCTGTGCGCGGGCCGCTGCACCCTCCTGGACGACAGCGCGCGACGCGAACTCCTCCCCCTGTGCGAACGCCGCGGCGTGGCGGTGGTGGCGGCGGGCGTCTACAACAGCGGGATCCTGGCCGACCCCACCGGAACCCCCCACTACGACTACGCCCCGGCGCCACCGTGGGTCCGGGCCCGCGCCGACGGCCTGGCCGGTCTCTGCGCCGCCCACGGGGTCCCTCTCCCCGCGGCAGCCCTGGCCTGGACCGCGCGACACCCGGCGGTCACCTCGGTGCTGGTGGGGATGCGCAGTGCGGAGGAGGTCCGGGCGAACGTGGGGTGGGCGCGTGCGGACGTGCCACCGGGGTTGTGCGGGGGACTGGCGGGAATGCTGCGCGGAGACGCCGGGCATCCCGGCTCAGGGCGGTAGGGACTTTCGGCGATGGAGGACGTCGGTAGCGAGAAGATCCTCATGGACGAACGCATGGGCCCCGTCGACGGCTCGGTCTCAGCGCGGCGCGCGCATGTCACGGTCGGCATGCGTCGGCGATGGCCGCCCAGCCTCATCGGACAGCGGGAAGCCGCGCTCTGTGCCCGCCTTGCCAGGTGCCTGAGTCACCGGTGCGTGCGTTCGGTGCCCTCCTGCTCGCAGGCGCACCCGCTCTGCCGTGGGGGGAGCTTCGGCGGGGGGCCGGTCAGTTCGGGGGTGCCGCGCCCTTCGACGATGTCGCGTGCCACGTCGTGCACCCGTCGCTGATGGGTGCGCGCGTGCTTACGCAGAAGCGCGAAGGCGTCGTCCATGGGCAGCGAGCGACATGTCGAGATGATGCCCTTGGCCTGTTCGACGATGACGCGCGTGGCCAGGGCGCGCTCCAAGTCGCTGATCAGCGTCTGGCTGCGGTGGGCCTCCTGTGCCCGGCGCAGGATGACGGCGGTGAAGTCCGCCATCGTCTGGGCGAGTGCCAGCGCGGCGGGGAACAAGGGGCTCTGCCGGTCCGACAGGAGGACGAGCGCGCCGCTGGTCCGGGTCTGGTCGCGCAGCGGCAGGGCCGCCACGCTCGTGTATCCCAGTTCCAGTGCCCGCGGGGCGTAGTGCGGCCATCGCTGCCTGGCGGGACGGCCGTCGAGGGCCGTCCGGCCGCCAGGCGGAGCGTCACGGTGATGGCAGTCGTGACCGGGGCCTTCGCGCCAGCCGGCCGCGTCGTACTCCAGCCGGTACACCTCGAGGCTGGAACCCGTCACCTGTAGCACTTCGTCCCGCTCGGCGGCGAACACCACTGCCGCGGCACGGGCTCCGAGCAGGGAAGGGGTGCGGTCCGCGAGGACCGAGAGGGTGACGGGAATGTCCAGCGCGCCCTCCGTCGTGCCGCCGGACAACGCTATGAATGCCTCGGCCAGGCGCTGTTGCGGTGTCATGACACCTCTCTATTCCCAGGTGAGTTCCGGGTCCGCGCGCAGGATCCGGCGGGCGATCACCTCGGTGGGCACGCCATCGGTGAAAGCTCTTGCCTTGATGAGAGCGAGTGCGTCGCCGACCCGGTGACCGGTCCGTGCGGACAGGACGCCCACCGCCTGTTGCATGGTGTCCCTGTGGTCGGTTCCGCCGTAGAGCTCGGGATCGGGCTCGGGGCCGAGAAGCACGATGCAGGTGAGGGCACCGGCGATCTCGGTGAGGTGCTCAGGGGCGGTGAGACCGGGACGCGGGCAGAAGACCGTCAGCGCTCCGATGCAGCTGGTCTCCGTGTCCAGCGGAACGGCGGCCACCGAGGTGATCCCCCGGGCAGTGATGGCCGGACCGTAGGTGGGCCAGCGCGCCTCGATGACCGGTGCCGATTCGAGGATCAGGCAGCGGTCGGACACCGCGTCCCTGGCCGGCCCCTCGCCGAGCACGAACTCCAAGTCCATCGCGGTGTCCGACCGCTCGTCCGACACCGCGACCGCGAGCTGGTTCCGGCCGGAATCGACCAGGGTGAGCGCGGCGCTGCTCGTCCCGTACGCTTCCGCGACACTGGCCATGAACCGGGGCCGCGCTCCGCTTCCCCCGGCCCACTCCATCGTGCGCAGGGCGAACGCCTCTTGGAGCCGCGCCGAGGAGCGATGACACGCGGCCGATCTGCGGTGCGTCACCGCGATGGCCGCGTGGAACTCCTGCCCGGGCTGCGCGGCCAGCAGTTCGTGGCGTTCAGCGGTCGCGTCGGCCCGCTCGGCCCGCTCCCGTGCCAGAGCCGCGCGACGACGTGCGGCTCCGGCCAAGCCGATGGCCTCCTCGCGCCGCTTCGGGTCCATGCTCGTAGCGTACGCCGCGGCGGGTCAGTCGGAACCGTCGTTCCGGCTCTCTTCCATCATCAGGACGACGCCTCCGTTGTGGCCGTCGAACGGCGAGCAGAACACATCGCAGGTGATCGGCCGGCCGATGCGGCTCAGGGCCCGCACGCCGACCGGTCCGGAGCGCTTGCGGGAGGTCAGGCATTCGTTGACGACGGGTTTCAGCACGTCGGTCGGCAGCCCGAAGTCCAGCCTGAAGAACTGCTCGTCCATCACCTCGTCCGACCGCAGCCCCCACATGTCCACGGCGCCCCGGTTCCAGCTCTTCACCTTCAGCTCGCTGTCCAGCACCACCACCCCCGCCGCGATGCTGGTCAGGACGGCTTCCAAGAAGGCGCGGGCCTCGTCCAGCTCCTCCGTACGGATGCGCATCTCGTCGTTCATGGTGTCCAGTTCCTCGTTTCCGGACTGGAGTTCCTCGTTCGTGGTCTCCAATTCCTCGTTCGTGGACTGGAGTTCCTCATTCGTCGTCTCCAGTTCCTCGATGCTGGACTGGAGTTCCTCATTTGTCGTCTCCAGCTCCTCGTTCGTGGACTGGAGTTCCTCGTATGCTGTTTCCAGATCTTCGCGCACCCGCTTGACCTCGGACTTGAGCTGGGTGGCCACGGTCACGTCGGTGAACGAGATCATGGTGGCGATGTGCAGGCCGTTCGGCCCGGCCAACGGTTGAATGAGGATGTCGTAGTACTGCACGTCCTCACCCGTTCTGCGCTCGACCCGGTTGACCCGCAGGGCCCGGCGCTCGTGCATGGACTGGTCGATCAGGGAGCGCAGTTCGACAGGCCGGTAGGAGATTTCGAGGTCTTGGAACGGGCGGCCGATATCGGTGGCCGTCAGGGAGAACTGGGACCTGGCCTGGCCGTTGATCACCACGACGACCCCGTCGTCGTCGATGGCGATCGCGGGGACGGGGCTCGCGTCGAGCACCAGATCGCGTAGCTGGCGGGTGCGGGCCACCGAGTGCAGTTCGACGCCCGAATTGGCTCTGATCTTCAAGGGTGCCGGGTGGTAGGGCAGCCCGGCGTCGCCCGCGCGGCGTCGGAAGATCCGCTGCCGCATGCTGATCACTTCGAACCGGTCCGCGTCGTTCAGCAGCATCTCGGCCTTACCCAGGAAAAGATAGGCGTTGGGACGCAGGGCGAAGTGGAAGCGGTCGATGATCTGGGTCTGCGCCTCGACGTTGAAATACATCAGCGTGTTGCGGCAGATCAGGAGATCGAGGCGCGAGATCGGGGCGTCCCGGGTGATGTCGTGACGTCCGAAGATCACTCGGCGCCGCAGGTCCGGGCGGAAGCTGAACTGCGCGCCGTTCTGCTCGAAATACTTCTCGCGCAGCTCCACCGGGAGGGGCTCCAGGACCTTCACCGGGTACAGACCCGAGCGGGCCTCGCGAAGCGCTTCCTCGTCGATGTCCGTAGCGTAGATCTTGACCCGGCGCAGGCACTCCTCGACACCGAGCGCCTCCGCGAACATGATGGCCAGCGAATATGCCTCCTCGCCGCTGGAACAGCCCGCGCTCCACACCCTGATCTCCTGGTCGGGTGGGAGGTCCGCGAGCAGTTCGGGGACCACCTCGCGCTGGAGGAGGGTCCAGGCGTCCGGGTCACGGAAGACGGAGGTGACATTGATCAGGATCGTGTTGAAGAGGGAGTCGAATTCGTCCGCGCTGGTTTCCAGCAGATCCCGGTAGTCCGGGTAGGTGCGCAGGCCCACGTCGGTCATGCGTTTATGAATGCGCCGGCCCAGGGTCGAGCGCTTGTACCCGGTGAAGTCGAAACCCCGGGCGTCCCTGATGAAGGCGAGCAGTTCCTCGAGCGCGTCTTCGTCGGTCGCGGCGTCGTGTGGCTCGCTCATCACTGGCCCTTGTTCTCGACAAGCCCCCGGATGACCGCGGGGATCTCCGCAAGGGGTAGCACGAAGTCGACCGCTCCGGTGGCCACAGCGGCCTGCGGCATCCCCTTGAACTCGGCGGTCAGGGGGTCCTGGGCGATCACGGTGCCGCCACGCGACTTCACGGCGTCCACTCCCATCGAGCCGTCACTTCCGGTGCCGGTGAGCACACAGGCGATCGCCTGCGCCCCATAGGCCCCGGCGACCGACTCGAAGAGCAGGTCGGCCGAGGGGCGCACGAAGTGGACGAGCTCGGTGCTGGTCAGCGTCATGACGCCGTCGTGGCCGATGAGGAGATGCCGGTCGGGAGGGGCGATGTAGACGGTTCCGGCCTGTGCGTGCTCCCCGTCCTCGGCGAGCTTGACCGGGAGCTCGGTGCGGCGGGAGAGAACATCGGCGATCACGGTGCGGTGCCGCGGGTCGAGATGCTGGACCAGCAGCAGGGGCACCGGGAGAACCGGGCCCAGGCTCCCCAGCAGCGCGGTCAGCGCCTGGATGCCACCGGCGGACGACGCGACAGCGACGATGGCGTAGTGGTCCGAGGAAGATCGGTCTGCCGTCACATAACGAGCCTATCGGACCCTGCGTCCGGCGGGGTGGTCGCGGAAGGCTCGGCGGGTGGCCGGGCACGAGGGGGCAGGGGGGTCTCTTGAGCTCTCGCGCCGCCCTCGTGGGGGCGGGCCGCTGGACGGCTCTGGAGGAACGGTGGCGCGGTGCCCCGGGCCACCGGACGCGCGCTCGGTCTCGTCTCCCGCTCGCGTCGATCCGGCCTGGTGGGTCCGTCGAGCGATGCCGACAGAAGACACCCTTACGTGCGGATGGCACCCTGGGGGATCCGTTCATCCCTTTCCCGGTGGTCCCCGGCCGGGGGTGCTGTGTGGTCGAGACATGGGCGCCTCTGCTACGAGCCTGAAATCGCCTGCCCTGGCACGGAAGTCGTCTCGTGCGGGCAAGGCCCTCAACACGCCTTGCGGTGCCATGCTGGGCCTGTGCGCGCTGAGGGGCGGAGGTGGTCGGTCACCCACGGGAGGGGTCAGTGGAGCTGTCCCTTACGGGGCCAGGCAGGCTGGACGACGGCCGAGCGCGGGGTGACGTCTGACCGATGGCGCCGCGGCAGGAGTGAGGCATCCGCCGTGCCCTGCAAGGCATGGCGCGCAACCTCGGTGACGCCTGAGGGCGAGGGTGTCCTCGGTGCCTGTGCCGCGACGGCTCGCGAGGCCGCCCTTGGCTCGCTCGATGATGACGCGGCTGTCCAGGGCGAACCGCGGTCGCGCGGGCACCGTCATCTGTCGTCTCACCGCCCGCTGTTGCAGGGCGCCGCCGGTGGAGGCGCCGGCCAGTTCCAGGCGGCGGATGCGCTCGTCCGGGGCTGCGGCACGCACCAACTGGCCGCCGGGCGTGGCGAGCAGGACTCCGGCCGCTGCCACACCCAGCAGGTTCACGCAGTGCTCGGCGAGTGAACGATGCAGGAGGCCCATGACATCGAAGTCCTGCACCAACGTGCCGGCGAGGTCGGCTGACGAGGGCCGGGGGAGGAGGCTCCCTGCGTCCTCGACGCGATGTCCGGCCGGCACGCGGAGGCTTCCCTTCGAAGCCACTCCCGGAACCAGCACAAGAACCGGTCGCGACCAGAATCGGTACACATCAGCGGGGGCGAGAGCCCGGCACGGTTCCCTGGCCCGATCACCCTCCTGCCCCGCCGCCTTACCGCTGATCGACACTGGACCTCGGCCCCTCGGCGATCTGCGTCACACCGCGTCGAGGCCGCAGGTGCCCGTGCCGGGCGCTCACCAACGCCCTCGGCAAGCGACGCCCTCGGTAAGCGACGCGCCCGCCGGAACCGCCACTTCTGGCTGCGGGGAGCCTGGAGAGGTCTCTGTCCCCTCTGGGAGCCGGATCGCGAAGACGGCTCCCAGATTTCTCCCAGAAGACGCCGGAAACCACTCAGGGGCCTGATCCGCTAAGCGGATCAGGCCCCTGACCTGGTCTTACTCTGTCGGGGTGGCGGGATTTGAACCCACGACCTCTTCGTCCCGAACGAAGCGCGCTGCCAAGCTGCGCTACACCCCGATCGCTGCTCCAGAACCCGTTTTTGCAGGTCCCCGGCGCAACGAGCTCTACTTTAGCGGACCGGAGCCCAGAGGCGAAATCCGATTCCGGGGAGCGCGCAGGTGGGGGCGTATGCGGTCGAGGAGGACCAGGGCGAGGGCCAGGACGTAGAAGGCCAGGCCGAAGACGACCGCGTTGCCGAGCACGCCCGCGTAGCCGTGGAGGTCGACGTCCAGGAAGGGGTACGGGTAGCGGCCCTCCGTGCCGGGGTCGAGGAGGGCGCCGCGGGCCAGGGCGAAGGGGAAGTAGAGGAAGGGGTAGGCCAGCCACTGCCAGGCGTGGCGCAGGAGGAAGCCGCCGGGGGCGGTGAGGACGAGCCAGTCGAAGGCGGCCGCGAGCGGGGTCACGGTGTGGAGGAGCTGGTTGGCGACCGATTCGAGGGGCGTGCGCTCGCTGGTCATGGAGAAGCCGCTGGAGTCGTTCGACAGCACGAAGTGGAAGACGAGGCCGGTGATCGCTATGTACAGCAGCGCGCCGCCCGTGATCCGTGGGGAGAGGGGCGGGCGCGCGTTCCAGGCGCGGTGGGCGGACCAGGCGAAGGTGACGGCCACCAGGAGGTTGGACTGCACGGTGAAGTAGCTGAACAGCCGGCCCAGGTCGTCCGAGTCGATCATGTCCAGCACGATGCCGGTGAACGCGGCGAGGGCCACGAGCGCGCGGAAGGCCGCCGCGAAGGGGCGGCGGCCGGTGGGGACGACCGCCGAGGCGGGGACGCCCGCGGCGCCGGGCCGCCCGAGCCGGGTGGTGGAGGAAGTCGGGTCGATCATCCCTCCACGGTACGGGCGGCGGCCGGAAACCCTCCTGGATCAGTCGCGGTCGTCGCGGGGGGTGAGGGTGAGGAGAGTGACCTCCGGGGGACAGGCGAAGCGGACGGGGGTGTAGCGGTTGGTGCCGCAGCCCGCCGAGACGTGGAGGTAGGAGTTCTGGCCGCCGGCCCGGTGGGTGGAGAGGCCCTTGACCCGCTGGGTGTCGATGTCGCAGTTGGTGACCAGCGCGCCGTAGAAGGGGATGCAGAGCTGGCCGCCGTGGGTGTGTCCGGCGAGGATCAGGGGGTAACCGTCGGCGGTGAAGGCGTCGAGCACCCGCAGATAGGGGGCGTGGACGACGGCCAGGGAGAAGTCGGCGTCCTCGCGGGGGCCGCCGGTCACCTCCGCGTAGCGGTCGCGCTTGATGTGCGGGTCGTCGAGGCCGGTGAGCGCGATGTCATAGCCGTCGATCTTGAGGCTGCCGCGGGTGTTGGTGAGATTGACCCAGCCCGCGGAGTCGAAGCCGTCGCGCAGCTGCTCCCAGGGGTTGTGGATCGCGCCGACGGCCGGGGCGTTGCCGTTCAGCCCATGGCGGCCGCTGGCCTTCTCCAGCAGATAGCGGGCGGGGTTGCGGAGCTTCGGGCCGTAGTAGTCGTTCGACCCGAAGACGTAGGCGCCCGGGAACTCCATCAGCGGGCCGAGCGCGTCGAGCGTCTCCGGGACGCCCTCCGGGTCGGAGAGGTTGTCACCGGTGTTGATCACGAAGTCGGGGCGGAGGCCGGCCAGCGACTGGAGCCAGCGCTGTTTCTTGCGCTGTCCGCCGACCATGTGGATGTCGGAGACCTGGAGCACCCGCAGTGGCCGCATCCCCGGCGGCAGCACGGGCACGGTGACCCGTCGCAGCCGGAAGGAACGGACCTCGATGCCGGCGGCGTAGGCGAGGCCTGCCGCGCCGACGGCGGTGATTCCCAGGGGTACTCCATAACGAGCGCGCATGCCGTCCATGGTCGCAGACGCGGGCCCGTTGTGGTCGGCCCGGTCCACCCCTGTGGATAACTCCACGAGGCCGATCACCCGGGCTCGTACGGGAGTTGCTCCCGCACCGGCTCCCCCACCGGTCCCGTACCGCCTCCGTACCGCTCCCGCATCAACTCCCGCACCGGCCTCCGGATCGCCACCTCGCCGCCGCACCGGCCGTTAATGCGGGGCGCCCGCCGTGGCCGGGTGCGAAGATTGCGGCATGACCACGCTCAAGTCCAGGCTTCACGACGACCTCACGAACGCCATCAAGGCGCGTGACGAACTGCGCTCCTCCACGCTTCGCCTCACCCTTTCCGCGATCGCCTACGAGGAGACCGCGGGCAAGGTCGCCCGTGAGCTCTCCGACGACGAGGTGCGGAAGGTGATCGCGCGCGAGGCGAAGAAGCGCCGCGAGGCCGCCGACGCGTTCGACAAGGGTGGCCGCGCCGACTCCGCGGAGCGTGAGCGCGCGGAGGGCGAGGTGCTCACGGAGTACCTGCCCCAGCAGCTGTCCGACGAGGAGCTGGCCGCGATCGTCTCGGAGGCCGTGGCGGAGGCCAAGGCCGGCGGCGCGGAGGGCCCGCGCGCCATGGGCGCCGTCATGAAGATCGTGAACCCGAAGGTGGCCGGCCGTGCCGAAGGCGGCCGTGTGGCGGCCGAGGTGAAGCGCCTGCTTGCGGGCTGAGCCGGTAGGCCACCACCCGCGCATAGCGCACAGGGGCGCCCGGACCATGACGGTCCGGGCGCCCCTGTGCGCTATGCGCGGAGGCTCAGTGGCCCCTGCCGCCCGGAGGGGTGTGCTTGCCCCGCCCGTGGCCCTTGGTGGCATCGGCGTTCGCACCGGTGGTGCCGTTGCCGCCGTTGTCGTTGCCCTGGGGACCGGCGTCACTGATGGTGCCCACCGAGTCGAACGTCGGCGCGGGCTTGCCGTCCAGGGCGCCGGTCATGGCGTCGCGCCAGATGGGACCCGGGGTGTCACCGCCGTAGACCTTGTCGTGGTAGACGCCGCCGATGGTGATGTTCTCCATCTCGACGTCCTTGCCGGGACCGCCGACCCACACGGCACCCGCCATGTTCGGGGTGTAGCCGACGAACCAGGCGGCGTGGCGGCTGTCCGTCGTACCGGTCTTGCCCGCGCTGTCGCGCCCGTCCAGGCCGGCCTGCTTGCCGGTGCCGTCCTCGACCACGCCCTTGAGGAGGGTGTTGACGGTGTTGGCGGTCTCCTCGGACATGGCGCGCGAGCACTGCGTCCTGGGGACGTTGATGCTCTTGCCGTTCGGGTCGGTGGCCGAGTTGATCAGGACCGGGGTGCAGTACGTGCCGCCGTTGGCGAAGGCTGCGTAGGCGGCGGCCATCTTCAGCGGGGACATGCCCTGGGTGCCCAGCGCGATCGACGGCACCTGGTCCATCTTCTTGCCGGAGGCGGGCTTCAGGCCCAGCTTCGACGCCATCTTGGTCACCGGACAGGTGCCGGTGTCACCGATCATCTGGATGAAGTAGGTGTTCACCGACTTCGCGGTCGCCTCCCGCATGCCGTACGGGCCGACCTCGCTCCGGTTCTCGTTGTTGACCATCGCGCCCTCGCTGTTGCGCCAGGTGCCGTCACAGGTCTCGACGGAATCGGGGTAGGGCATCTGGTACGGCGCGGAGTAGACCTTGTTCGGCGAGATGCCCTCCTCCAGGGCGGCCGCCGCGAGGATCGGCTTGAAGGTGGAGCCGGTCTGGAAGCCGTAGTTCGACCCGCCCTGCGCGTGGTCCGCGGAGAGGTTGATCTGCGTCTGGTTCTCCCCGAAGCCGTACGGCCGGGACTGCCCCATGCCGAGCACCTTGCCGGTGCCGGGCTCGACGATCGATACCGCGGTGGCCACCGAGTCGTTCTGATAGACGTGATCGCTGATCGACTTCTGCACGGACTTCTGGGTCTGCGGGTCCAGCGTCGTACGGATCGTCAGGCCGCCCTCGTTCCAGCGCTTGGCGCGCTCCTCCTTCGTCTTGCCGAAGGCGGGGTCCTGGAGGAAGGTCTCGCGGACGTAGTCGCAGAAGAAGCCGGCGCCGTCGACGGCGGTGATGCAGCCGCTCTTGGGGCGGGTGACCTTCAGCTGCAGCGGCTTGGCCTGTGCGGCGGCGGCCTCGGCCGGGGTGATGTCCTTGAGCTCGGCCATCCGCTGGAGGACCGTGTTGCGCCGCTTGGTCGCCTCCTTGGGGGCGTTGACCGGGTCGTAGCGGCTCGGCGACTGCACGATGCCGGCCAGCAGGGCGGCCTCGTCCAGGGAGAGATCCTTGGCGGGCTTGCTGAAGTAGCGCTGGGAGGCGGCCTCCACGCCGTAGGACTGCTGCCCGAAGAAGGTGATGTTCAGGTAGTTGTTGAGGATCCGCTTCTTGCCGAGCTCCTTCTCGACCTGGATGGCGTACTTCAGCTCCTTGACCTTGCGGCCGAGGGTCTGCTGGGTGGCGACGGCGACCTTGTCGGGGTCGTCGCCGGCCTCCTCGATGAAGATGTTCTTGACGTACTGCTGAGTGAGGGTCGAGGCGCCTTCGGAGACGCCGCCGGTCTGCGCGTTCTTGTTGAGCGCGCGGAGGACGCCCTTGAGGTCGACCGCGCCGTGCTCGTAGAAGCGCGCGTCCTCGATGGCGACGATCGCCTTCTGCATGTAAGGCGAGATGTCGTTCAGCGGGACGACCGTGCGGTCGCGGGAGTACACCTTCGCGATCTCGCCGCCCTGGGCGTCGAGGATGGTGGTGCGCTGACTGAGCGGAGGGGTCTTGAGGCTGGCGGGGATCTCGTCGAACCCCTCCACCGAACCCTTCGCCGCGAGGCCGAAGGCGCCGACGGCAGGCAGGACCAGGCCCGCAAGAACCGCTCCGGAGAGCACGCTGACACCGAGGAACCTGGCGGCCTGCTGGGCCCTGCTGGGGCCCTCGCCCGAACGCTTCATAGCCATGAAGGGAAGCCTACGTTCTCATTCGGCGGACAGACGCCCGTGTGTTCGCCTACGCTGTTTCACGCCAGTCACTGCGATGCGTTTCAGCATCACCTACGCCTTCACTCTTGTGAGTGATGAGACGTGTCCGTATTGCCACCTGTGTCACTCGGTGACCATCGCGACATGGGAGAAGTGCCCCGATATACCGGCGAAAGTCGCTGATGTCGCCAGCTCACTCCGTTGGGTGATCTGCGGTCTACGCATAGTCCGTTCGGGCCATCCAAGATTGGGCCCGAAGGGGGTGTTGTCCCCTGCCCGCCTTCCGTAACGTCCTCAACTGGCAACGGTGAATATGCCGCTGCCGCCGTGGGGGAGCCTCAATTCGGGAGAGGACGGCGCCAGCATGGGCTGGGTAACCGACTGGAGTGCGCAGGCAGCCTGCCGCACTACCGATCCGGATGAACTATTCGTTCAGGGCGCAGCACAGAACCGGGCCAAGGCGGTCTGCACCGGGTGCCCGGTGCGCACCGAGTGCCTGGCCGACGCGCTGGACAACCGCGTCGAGTTCGGGGTGTGGGGCGGAATGACCGAGCGGGAGCGGCGTGCGCTGCTCAGGCGCCGGCCGACCGTCACCTCGTGGCGCAGGCTCCTGGAGACCGCTCGTACGGAATACGAGCGGGGTGCGGGAATCCTGCCGCTGAGCGACGAGGACTACGACGCGTACGCGGCAGTCGGCTAGCCGCTGAGGGCGCCGAGCGTCAGCCCCCCGACACCGACGGCATTACCCACGGCGCCGTCAGTCGGGGGCCTCGGCACGTCGGTCGGAGTTTCGATCCTCTTTTGTCCCGGCGGGCAAGGCGCGGCACTCAGCCGGTCGCCTCCGTGCGTTCCTCCCGTGCGCTCCCCGCAGTTGTGTCCGACGCGGTCGTGTGCGGTCCTGTCGTGTCCCCCGCGGTCTGGCAGGCGAGTCGCTCGCCGATCGCGCGCAGGCCCGCCAGGTCGTGCACATCACCCGGCAGGGCGGCGACTTCCGCCACCGCGACCTCGGGGTGGAGCGCGGTGAAGCGGTCACGTGTGCGGCGCTCGCGCGCGAGCACCTGCATCCGCTCGGCATGCAGCCTCAGCAGACCGGCGGTGAGCCGTGCGGTGGAATCCTGTGCGGTGAAGTCCTGTGCCGCTGAGCTTCCTGAGGGGGCGGGCTGGGGGAGGCCGCTCTCGGGAGTGGACGGGGCCGTGGGAGCGTCGGCGCCCGGCGCATCAACGGTACGTGAGGCAGCTTGCCCGCTGTCACGATCCACAATGCCGCCGCAATCAAGATTTTCCGATGTTTCCATCGCGGTCGTCGCCAAGACTTCACCGGGTGCGCCGAGCGAGCCGTCGAGCAGCGCTTCCGCCGCGGCGAGCGCCCGGTCCGCGGGAAGCCGGGCGGCCTCGCTGCCGTGCACGCGGTTGAGGACGAGCCCCGCCAGCGGCATCCGCTCGGCGGCCAGGCGCTCGATGAAATACGCCGCCTCCCGCAGTGCGTCCCGCTCCGGGGCCGCGACGACCAGGAAGGCCGTACCCGGCGCCTGGAGCAGCCGGTAGGTCGCGTCTGCGCGCGTGCGGAAGCCGCCGAACATCGTGTCCATGGCGGCCACGAACGTCTGCACGTCTCGCAGGAGCTGCGCCCCCATCAGCTTGTTGAGCGGGCCGCTCATCACCGACATGCCGACGCCCAGGAACTTCATCCCGGCGCGGCCGCCGATCTTCGCCGGGGCCATCAGCACCTTGATGAACTTCCCGTCCAGGAAGGACCCCAGGCGGCCGGGAGCGTCCAGGAAGTCCAGTGCGGAGCGGCTCGGCGGGGTGTCCACGACGATCAGGTCCCACTCGTCCCGCGCGCGGAGCTGGCCGAGCTTCTCCATGGCCATGTACTCCTGCGTGCCCGCGAAACCGGCCGACAGGGACTGGTAGAAGGGGTTCTCCAGGATGGCGCGGGCGCGCTCACCGTCGGCGTGCGCTTCGACTATCTCGTCGAAGGTCCGCTTCATGTCGAGCATCATGGCGTGCAGCTCGCCGCCCGCGGAAGTGTCGATTCCGTGCACCCGGCGCGGCACGTTGTCGAGCTCCTCGATGCCCATGGACTGCGCGAGCCTGCGGGCCGGGTCGATGGTGAGGACGACGACCTTCCGGCCGCGCTCGGCGGCCCGTACGCCCAGTGCCGCCGCGGTCGTCGTCTTGCCGACGCCACCGGAGCCGCAGCACACCACGATGCGGGTGCGGGGGTTGTCGAGGACAGGATCCACGTCCAGCACGGACGCCGCGTCCAGGCTCACTCGGAGACTCCTTGCTTCCGCAGTTCGCGCGCCATGCGGTAGAGGCCCGCCAGGTCGACGCCGTCGCCGAGCAGTTCCAGTTCGTAGGTGGGCAGGCGGAGGCCCGATATCTCCGTACGGCCCTGGTGCTCCAGGGCGAGCCGCTCGGTGTGCTCGCGCGCCTGTGCCACCAGGGGGTCGACCAACTGCTCGGCCAGGCCGGCGTGGCGTGCACCGCCGAAACCGGTGCGCTCCAGGGCGTGCGACAGCGTGCGGGCGACGTCGGCCCTGCGGCCGTTCGCCGCGACCTCCACCGCGGTCTCGTCCAGGATCTCCGGGCGCACCATGTTGATGACGACGCTGCCCACCGGCAGCTGCGCGGCGCGGAGTTCGGTGATGCCGTCCACCGTCTCCTGGACCGGCATCTCCTCCAGGAGCGTCACGAAGTGCACGGCCGTCTCGGGGGACTTGAGGACGCGCATCACGGCCTGCGCCTGATTGTGGATCGGGCCGATCCGGGCCAGCCCCGCCACCTCGTCGTTGACGTTGAGGAAGCGCGTGATGCGGCCGGTCGGCGGGGCGTCCATGATCACGTGGTCGTAGACGTAACGGCCCGCGCGGTCCTTGCGGCGCACCGCTTCGCACGCCTTGCCGGTCAGCAGGACGTCCCGCAGGCCCGGTGCGATGGTCGTCGCGAAGTCGATCGCGCCGAGCTTCTTGAGCGCCCGCCCGGCGCTGCCGAGTTTGTAGAACATCTGGAGGTAGTCGAGGAGGGCCCGCTCGGCGTCGATGGCGAGCGCGTGGACCTCGCCGCCCCCGCCGGGGGCCACCGCGATCTTCCGTTCCTCGTACGGCAACGCCTCGGTCTCGAAGAGCTGCGCGATGCCCTGCCGCCCCTCCACTTCGACCAGAAGGGTCCGCTTGCCCTCGGCGGCGAGGGCAAGCGCGAGTGCCGCGGCGACCGTGGTCTTGCCGGTTCCGCCCTTGCCGCTGACGACATGGAGCCTGCTCATGATTCGGAGCCTAATTCCTTCGCAACGGCCGTGTGGCGTCAGATGGCGACATGGCCTGGTTCGAACGGTGAGGCCCGTCACGCCATGGGGGAGCGTGCACTCCGTGAGGCCACCACCGGCCCGGTGCTCGCTCGTTGAGCCGGTGACGCGAGACCGTCGCGCGGGCTACGCACGAGGCTGTCGGTGCCAGGCATTACAGTCGGGCCCATGACGAAGTGGGAATACGCGACCGTGCCGCTCCTCGTGCACGCCACCAAGCAGATCCTGGACACCTGGGGCGAGGACGGCTGGGAGCTCGTCCAGGTCGTCCCGGGCCCGAACAACCCCGAGCAGCTCGTGGCCTACCTCAAGCGGGAGAAGGCGTGAGTGCCGTCGAGGCCAGGCTCGCCGAGCTGGGTCTGACGCTGCCCGACGTGGTGCCGCCGCTGGCCGCCTATCAGCCGGCCGTGCGCTCCGGCGCGTACGTCCACACCGCCGGCCAGCTGCCGATGGTCAAGGGCTCGATCCCGCTGACCGGCAAGGTCGGCGCCGAGGTCAGTGCCGAGCAGGCGAAGGAGCTGGCGGCGGTCTGCGCGCTCAACGCCCTCGCCGCGGTGAAGTCGGTCGTCGGCGACCTCGACAAGATCGTCCGAGTGGTGAAGGTCGTGGGCTTCGTCGCCTCCGCACCGGACTTCACCGGCCAGCCGGGCGTCCTCAACGGCGCCAGCGAGCTCCTGGGCGAGGTGCTGGGGGAGAAGGGCGTGCACGCCCGCTCGGCCGTGGGCGTGGCGGTTCTGCCGCTGGACGCCCCGGTGGAGGTCGAGATCCTGGTGGAGGTCGGGGACTGACCCCGAGGGTCGCGTACGGGCCGCTGCGCGGGATGCGCACCGGCCCGGCCACCCCTCGAACATCCGCGCATGAGCGCATAGCATCCGGCCATGTCGACTTCGAACGGCCAGTGGTACCCGCCGGAGTGGCCGGACCGGATCAGAGCGCTGGCCCGCGGCGAGCTCCGGCCCGTCGCGCCCCGGCGCGCCGCGACCGTCCTGCTGCTCCGTGACGGAGCCGACGGCCCCGCCGTCCACATGCTGCGCAGACGCGCCTCCATGGCCTTCGCCGGAGGCGCGTACGCGTATCCGGGCGGCTCCGTCGACCCGCGTGACGAGCGTGAGGTGCCCTGGGCCGGGCCGTCGCGCGCGGAGTGGGCACGTTGCCTCGGCGTGGACGCCACCGGAGCCCAGGCCATCGTCTGCGCGGCCGTGCGGGAGACCTTCGAGGAGGCGGGCGTGCTGCTGGCGGGCCCGGCGCCCGACACGGTCGTCGCGGACACCACCGGCGCCGACTGGGAGGCCGACCGCGCCGCCCTGGTGAGCCGTGAGCTGTCCTTCGCCGACTTCCTCGACCGGCGCGGCCTGGTGCTGCGCAGCGACCTCCTCGGGGGCTGGGCGCACTGGATCACCCCGGAGTTCGAACCGCGCCGCTACGACACCTGGTTCTTCGTGGCCGCGCTCCCCGAGGGACAGCGCACCCGCAATGCCTCCACCGAGGCCGACCGCACCCAGTGGATCCGCCCGGGCGCGGCGGCGGACGGCTACGACCGGGGCGAGCTGCTGATGATGCCGCCCACCATCGCCACCCTGCGCGCGCTGCGCCCGTACGGCAGCGTGCGGGAGGTGCTGGCGGCGGCGGGTGAGCGGGATCTCACCCCTGTTCTGGCGCGAGCCCGGCTCGTCGCCGGGGAGATCGTGCTGAGCTGGCCGGGGCACGAGGAATTCACCAAGCACATCCCTCCGGGACCGCCGGAGTCCGGTGCCCCCACGGGAACCCCGCGAGCTTTGGGAGCCGACTCATGACCACGACAGCCGACCTTCCCGGCAGGCCGCGCGGCGGCGCCATCGGCGGCCCCGCGACCGCCCGCGCGACCTGTGTGCTCGCGGACAACCCCTCCGTGATGACGC
Source organism: Streptomyces sp. NPDC020379 (assembly GCF_044387105.1). Lineage (NCBI taxonomy): Bacteria > Bacillati > Actinomycetota > Actinomycetes > Kitasatosporales > Streptomycetaceae > Streptomyces > Streptomyces sp. NPDC020379. The sequence continues at coordinate 47,573 of NZ_JBIRVR010000013.1, read as the reverse complement.
TGGACGGCACCAACACCTGGATCCTCGCCGAGCCCGGCTCCGACCTCGCGGTCGTGGTCGACCCCGGTCCGCTGGACGAGGCCCACCTCGCCGCGGTCGTCGCCACGGCCGAGGCGGCGGGCAAGCGCGTCGCCCTGACGCTGCTCACGCACGGCCACCCCGACCACGCGGACGGCGCGGGCCGTTTCGCGGAGCTGACGGGCACGCGCGTGCGGGCGCTGGACCCGGCGCTGCGGCTGGGCGGTGAGGGGCTCGGGGTGGGCGATGTGATCACCACCGGCGGTCTCGAACTGCACGTCGTCCCGGCGCCGGGCCACACCGCGGACTCGCTCGCCTTCCACCTCCCGGCGGACCGCGCGCTCCTCACCGGAGACACGGTCCTCGGCCGCGGCACCACGATCGTCGCGCATCCGGACGGGCGGCTCGGCGATTACCTCGACTCCCTGCGCAGGCTGCGCGCGCTGACCGTCGAGGAGGGCGTGGAGACGGTGCTGCCCGGCCACGGCCCGGTGCTGGACGACGCCCAGGGCGTCATCGACTTCTATCTGGTGCACCGGGCGAAGCGGCTCGCCCAGGTCGAGACGGCCGTCGAGAACGGCTGCCGGACGCCGGAGGACGTGGTCGCCACGGTCTACGCCGACGTCGACCGCTCGCTGTGGCCGGCGGCGGAGCTCTCCGTACGGGCGCAGCTGGACTATCTGGGGGAGCACGGACTGATCTGACGGGCGCTCGTGAAGCGTGGGCGCACGCCGAAGGCCCCCGCCGTGTGGCGGGGGCCTTCGGCGCGTCTGCGGGCGCGGCCCCTCAGGGACGCGCCAGGGGGCGTGCGCCCCTTCGCGTCAGCGGGACCGCTTGGCGAGCCGCTCCACGTCGAGGAGGATCACCGCGCGGGCCTCCAGGCGGAGCCAGCCGCGGCCCGCGAAGTCCGCGAGCGCCTTGTTGACCGTCTCGCGGGAGGCGCCGACCAGCTGGGCCAGCTCCTCCTGGGTGAGGTCGTGCACCACGTGGATGCCCTCCTCGGACTGCACGCCGAACCGGCGGGACAGGTCCAGGAGCGCCTTGGCGACACGGCCGGGGACGTCGGAGAAGACGAGGTCCGACATCGAGTCGTTGGTGCGGCGCAGGCGGCGCGCGACGGCGCGCAGCAGGGCCGTGGCCACCTCCGGGCGGGCGTTGAGCCAGGGCTGGAGGTCGCCGTGGCCGAGGCCGAGCAGCTTGACCTCGGTGAGGGCGGTGGCGGTGGCGGTGCGCGGCCCCGGGTCGAAGAGCGACAGCTCTCCGATGAGCTCACCCGGACCGAGGACGGCGAGCATGTTCTCGCGGCCGTCGGGCGAGGTGCGGTGCAGCTTCACCTTGCCCTCGGTCACCACGTAGAGGCGGTCGCCGGGGTCCCCTTCGTGGAACAGGGCGTCGCCCCTCGCGAGGGTGGCCTCGCCCATGGAGGCGCGCAGCTCAGCGGCCTGCTCGTCATCGAGCGCCGCGAAAAGCGGGGCGCGCCGCAGAACGTCGTCCACGAGTTCTCTCCTTGTCGACATGCACAGAGGACCGTGGTCCCCATGATGCCCGTCGGTAAAACTGTGTGATCAAACACAAGTGTCGCGCATCGTCGACCGAAGCCCTACGGCAGGGGTCCGATTGGGCTGCGGTTTTCCTGCGCACGGGCCGGATGTCAGTGCTGGGCTCTAGTCTGGCCGGGTGTCCAATACGCCGGTGAGAGCACAGGGCAAGGGGGCCGGGAGGGTGACCGGGAGCCGCGATTCCGCTGTGGGCGAACGTTCGTCCGCACAGCAGGCGAATGCCGCGAGGCAGAACAAAACGCCGGGCGCGCCGTCAGGTGGTGAGAAGCCCGCGAAGCGCGCCGCCAGAACGGTGAAGGCCGCCGCCGCACCTGCAAAAAACGTCGCCCCGGTGACAAAAAGCGTCACCCCGGTGAAGCGCGCCGAGCCGGAGTCCCGGACCGCGCTCGTCCGCCGCGCGCGCCGCATCAACCGCGAGCTCGCCGACGTCTATCCGTACGCCCACCCGGAGCTCGACTTCGAGAATCCCTTCGAGCTGCTGGTCGCCACGGTCCTCTCCGCGCAGACCACGGACCTGAGGGTCAACCAGACCACCCCGGCGCTCTTCGCGGCCTATCCGACGCCGGAGGACATGGCCGCGGCCGACCCCGAGGCGCTGGAGCAGCGGATCCGGCCGACCGGTTTCTTCCGGGCCAAGGCCAAGTCCCTCATAGGGCTCTCGGTGGCGCTGCGCGACCGGTTCGACGGTGAGGTGCCGGGGCGGCTGGAGGATCTGGTGTCGCTGCCCGGCGTCGGCCGGAAGACCGCCAATGTCGTGCTGGGCAATGCCTTCGGGGTGCCCGGCATCACCGTGGACACCCACTTCGGCCGGCTCGTCCGCCGCTGGAAGTGGACCGACGAGACGGACCCCGAGAAGGTCGAGGCCGTCGTCTGCGCCCTCTTCCCCAAGAGCGAGTGGACGATGCTCTCGCACCGGGTCGTCTTCCACGGGCGGCGCATCTGCCACTCCCGCAAGCCGGCCTGCGGAGCCTGCCCGATCGCCCCGCTGTGCCCGTCGTACGGCGAGGGCGAGACGGACCCGGAGAAGGCCAGGAAGCTGCTGAAGTACGAGAAGGGCGGACTGCCGGGCCAGCGGCTGAAGCCCCCGCCGGACTACCCGGGCCTGCCCGCCAGTCCGCTGGGCGCCGAGTGAGCGTGCCGAGGGCACGCACGGAGTGAGCCGATGAGCGCACGCACGAGGGGAAGCGCATGACCAGCACGTACGGCCGGGGAGCCGCCGTCACCGCCGAGGGGCTGCCCGAGTGGCTCGAGCCGGTGGCGCGCGCCTCGGAGACCATCGAGCCGCACCAGCTCAGCCGCTTCCTGCCGCCGGACACGGGCGGCAGGCAGTCCGCCGTGCTCGTCCTCTTCGGCGACGGCCCCAAGGGGCCGGAGCTGCTGCTCCTGGAGCGCGCGGGGACGCTGCGCTCGCACGCGGGGCAGCCGTCGTTCCCCGGCGGCGCGCTCGATCCGGAGGACGGCGACCCGGCCGAGGGCGGGCCGGTCCGCGCCGCGCTGCGGGAGGCCGAGGAGGAGACCGGGCTCGACCCGTCCGGAGTGCAGGTCTTCGGCGTGCTGCCCCGGCTCTACATCCCGGTGAGCGATTTCGTGGTGACCCCTGTGCTCGGCTGGTGGCGCGCGCCCAGCCCTGTCGGGCCGGTCGACGAGGCGGAGACCGCGCGGGTCTTCGCGGTGCCGGTGGCCGACCTGGCCGACCCGGTGAACCGCGCGATGGCCAAGCACCCCAGCGGCCACATAGGGCCCGCCTTCCGGGTCCAGGGAGCGCTCGTATGGGGGTTCACCGCAGGGGTGATCGACCGGATCCTGCACTACTCCGGCTGGGAGCGCCCCTGGGACCGTGCCCGCCAGGTACCTCTGGACCGGCACGCCTGACAGGCATGAGACGGTGACCTCGGCCCCACCCCCGGGCGCGGGGCCGCCGAACCCACCGACAACATCATTGCGAGGCATTTCCCGGTGAACGTGCTGGATGTCGTGCTGCTGATCGCTGCCGTGTGGTTCGCCGTCGTCGGCTACCGCCAGGGCTTCGTCGTCGGTGTGCTGTCCGTGATCGGCTTCCTCGGCGGCGGTCTGGTCGCCGTGTACGTCCTGCCGGTCATCTGGGGCAGCGCCACGGACGACGCCACCCCGGGCACGGCCGCCGCCATCGCGGCTGTCGTCATCGTCATCGTCTGCGCCTCGATCGGCCAGGCCGCCACGACCCACCTCGGCAACAAGCTCCGCCGCCACATCACCTGGTCCCCGGCCCGCGCGCTGGACGCCACCGGGGGCGCGCTCGTCAACGTCCTGGCGATGCTGCTGGTCGCGTGGCTGATCGGCTCCGCCCTCGCCGGCACCTCCCTGCCGACGCTCGGCAAGGAGGTGCGCAACTCCAAGGTGCTGCTCGGCGTCGCCCGGGTCGTCCCCTCGCAGGCCAACACCTGGTTCGCGGACTTCAGCTCGGCCCTCGCGCAGAACGGCTTCCCGCAGGTCTTCGCGCCCTTCTCCACCGAGCCCATCACCTCGGTGCCCGCGCCCGACCCCCAGCTCGCCGAGAGCCCCGTCGCCACCTCCGCCCAGCGCAGCGTCGTCAAGGTCGTCGGCACGGCCCCCAGCTGCGGCAAGGTCCTTGAGGGCTCCGGGTTCGTCTTCGACCGGCACCGGGTGATGACCAATGCCCACGTCGTCGGCGGCGTGGACGAGCCGACCGTCCAGGTCGGCGGGCAGGGCCGGCAGTACGAGGCGAAGGTCGTCCTCTACGACTGGAAGCGCGACATCGCCGTCCTGGACGTGCCCCAGTTGGAGGCGCCCGCCCTGCGGTTCGCCGAGAACGACGCCGAGACGGGCAGGAGCGCCATCGTCGTCGGCTTCCCCGAGAACGGCTCGTACGACGTGCGCGCCGCCCGCGTCCGCAGCCGGGTCCAGGCCAACGGCCCGGACATCTACCACCGCGGCAACGTCCGCCGTGACGTCTACTCGCTCTACACCACGGTGCGCCAGGGCAACTCCGGCGGCCCCTTGCTCACCCCGGACGGCCGGGTCTACGGCGTGGTCTTCGCCAAGTCCCTCGACGACGCCGACACCGGCTACGCCCTCACGGCCGACGAGGTGCGTCCTGACGTCCTCAGCGGCCGTAAGGCGGTCGAGCGGGTGAACACCCAGAGCTGCGCCCTGTGAGCCCGCGCACGGGCCCGTGCGGGCTCCTGAGGGCCCTTCGCGCCCTTTCGCGCCCGGGGATCACCTGGGCGCGGGAGAGGCGCTTCAGCGGCCGCGCGGGTGGTGGCGCAGCCGCGCCGACACCCACCGGGCGCGACGGCGGATGATGCGCGGGATGCCGATGAGCGGATCCGGTCCGGCCACCGGCCGGTGCTCCGCCCTCGGCGCCCTGTCGGTCACCTCGCTCACAGCCACCGCGGAGTCGCCCTCGGCGCCCCGCTCCTGTGTCGCGTCACGGTAGTCGTGCGTCCAGCCCATACAGAGCTCTGTGCCCGGGGCCAAAGGTCGGTAATCGCCCAGGGGTCGCTCAATTGGCCTATGCGCCGGGCAATTGGCCGTTCGGGGGAACGGCCGTTCCCATGTGCGTGGCGGTGCTCCGGCGGCCCGTGCCGGGTGGGATCCGCGGCTGCGGCGCGGGTCCGCTGCGGAGGTCAGCGGTCCGGTTCGGGGTCCTTGAGCCAGTTGACCAGTTCCGTGGAGAACGCCGCCGGGTCCTCCTCGTGCGGGAAGTGCCCGAGCCCGTCGAAGAGCCGCCAGCGGTACGGTGCCTCGACGTACTCCCCGGAGCCCGCGGCGCTGCGCGTACGCATCACCGGATCGAGGGAACCGTGCAGGTGCAGCGTCGGCACCCGCACCGGACGCTTCATCCGGCGGTTGAACTGGAGACCGTCCGGGCGGGCCATCGACCGCACCATCCAGCGGTACGGCTCGATCGAGCAGTGCGCCGTGGAGGGGATCGTCATGGCCCGCCGGTAGGTGTCGACAGCGTCGTCGTCCGGCAGCCGGGGGCCCGACCACTCCCGCACCAGCCGTCCCACCAGTGCCGCGTCGTCCGCGACCAGCCGCCGCTCCGGCAGCCACGGCTGCTGGAAGCCCCAGACGTACGAACCGGCCGCGCTCTGCTTGACGTCGGAGAGCATCGCCGAACGCCAGCGGCGGGGGTGCGGCATCGAGGAGACCGCGAGCCTGCGGACCAGCTTCGGCCGCATCACGGCCGCCGTCCACGCCAGATAGCCGCCCAGATCGTGCCCCACCAGCGCGGCGTCCGGCTCCCCGAGCGAGCGGATCACGCCGGTGATGTCGAGCGCGAGGTTCGCCGGGTCGTAGCCGCGCGGCGTGCGGTCGCTGCCGCCCACCCCGCGCAGGTCCATCGCGACCGCCCGGAAACCGGCATCGGCGAGCGCCTGCAACTGGTGCCGCCACGTCCACCAGAACTGCGGGAAGCCGTGCAGCAGCAGCACCAGGGGCCCTTCGCCCATCTCGGCGATGTGGAACCGCGCGCCGTTCGCCGCCACATCCCGGTGGGTCCAGGGACCCTCGGGACGTACGACCGACGCCCCGGAGACCACCAGGGCCGGGCCCGTCCGCGCCGCCGGAGGCCCGGCGGAGGGGGTGGGCTCGGGGTCGGGAGACGCGGGCGCTGCGGAGGTATCGGGCACCGTCATACGGCCGAGCGTGTCACAGATGCGTCGGCGCGGCCCGTGTCGACCAGCGGGTGTGGGTGCGGCTTGACGGTGCCGAGGACAGCAGCCGTCTGCTTCGCGGAGGCAATGGTCTTCTCAGGCTTGCTGACCTTCTTGAACCTGTTCACCGCCAGCAGCCCGAGAAGGGCCGCGACCAGCAGGAAAGCGCCACCGACGATCAGGAACGACCAGGCGAGCCCCATGCCGAGGTTGTGGATGCCGTACGCGGCGGCGAAGCTCAGAACGGGCAGCGAGAACAGCGCCAGCGTCCCGGCCGCGGCGATCGCGCCACCGCCGATGCCGACGCGCTTGGCGTCCTGCCGCAGCTCGGCCTTGGCCAGCGCGATCTCGTCGTGCACCAGTGCGGACAGCTCCGTGGTGGCCGTCGCCATCAGCTGGCCGAGGCTGCGGTTCGCGCCGTCGGCACCGTTCACACCGGTCGCCGCGCCGTCGTCGGCTGCGCTCATCGGCTGCTCCCTCATCGTCATCAGCTCGTCGTCTGCGGGTCTCCAGCGGATGTGAAGACACTCAGATCATGCCGGACCATCGTCCCCGGTGGTGCGCCCGGCAGCGACTTCGGCCAGCCTGCGGTGCTCGGCCGCCTTCGCCTCCAGGATCGCGGCCATCCGGAGGTGGTACGCGGGGTTGTCCTGCTCGTAGATGTCGGGGATGCCGTCGTGGTCCTCGTCGAGCTCCTCCGCGGCGCACAGTTTCCTGTACTTGTTGTCGCGCAGCTTGAGCAGCACGCTCGCCACTACCGCGGCTATCAGCGAACCGACCAGCACGGACGCCTTGATCTCGTCCGTCAGCAGCTGGTTGTCCTTGAAGGCGAGTTCGCCGATCAGCAGCGAGACCGTGAAGCCGATGCCCGCCAGCGAGGCGACGGCCAGCACGTCCGGCCACTTGAGGTCGGGATTGAGCTCCGCCTTGGTGAAACGAGCCGCCAGCCAGGTGCCGCCGAAGACGCCGATCGCCTTGCCGGCGACCAGGCCGAGGACGACGCCGAGGGTCTCGGGCCGGGTGAAGACGTCCGACAGCGCGCCGCCGGAGATCGCGACGCCCGCCGAGAACAGCGCGAACAGCGGCACGGCGAGCCCCGCCGACAGGGGGCGCACGAGGTGCTCGATGTGCTCACCGGGGGAGTGCGCCTCGCCCTCACGGCGCGTGCAGCGCAGCATCAGCCCCATGGCGACGCCCGCGATCGTCGCGTGGACGCCGCTGTTGTACATCAGCGCCCAGTTGACGATGCCCAGGGGGACGTAGACGTACCACCCGCGCACGCCCTTGTGGAGCAGCAGCCAGAAGACGGCCAGGCCCAGCACGGCGAAGCCGAGGGCCGCGAAGTTCAGCTTCTGCGTGAAGAAGACCGCGATGATCAGGATCGCGAAGAGGTCGTCGACGACGGCGAGGGTCAGCAGGAACGCCCGCAGCGCCGACGGCAGGGAGGTGCCGATGACGGCCAGTACGGCGAGCGCGAAGGCGATGTCGGTCGCGGTGGGCACGGCCCAGCCCGCCGTCGAGCCGTCGCCGGCCGACACCACGGTGAAGTAGACGAGCGCGGGCGCGGCCATGCCGCAGACCGCGGCGACGACCGGGAGGACCGCGGCCTTGGGATCGCGCAGCTCGCCCGCGACCAGCTCGCGCTTGAGCTCGATGCCCGCGACGAAGAAGAAGACGGCCAGCAGGCCGTCGGCGGCCCAGTGCTGGACCGAAAGATTCAGGCCGAGGGAGCCCGGACCGAAGTGGAACGAGCTGACCGACTGATAGCTGTCCCGCAGCGGGGTGTTCGCCCAGATCAGCGCGGCGACGGCGGCGACGAGCAGTAGCACGCCACCCACGGTCTCGGTACGCAGGGCATCGGCGAGGTAATTCCGCTCTGGCAGCGGCAGCCGGCCGAGAAAGACGGAGCGGCGGTTCTTGGGCGCGGCCACGGCGGAGGACCTCCTGGGGGTCGACTGGATACACGTGTGCTGTGTGCCGACCAGACTTCCCGGCGCGCCCATGATTCTTGTCGCGTTTTTGACGCGACGAATACTTACCTTAGCCCGAAAGAGTGAGGGGCACCCGGCGTGGTGCCGGGTGCCCCTCACTCGTACGAAGTGTTCGCTCGCTGCCCTGGGGCAGTGTGACGCCTCAGTCCTCGCTGCTCGCGGCCGGGAGCTGGGACTGGATCAGGTCCATGACCGAGGAGTCGGTGAGCGTGGTGACGTCCCCGAGGGTGCGGTTCTCGGCCACGTCGCGCAGCAGGCGGCGCATGATCTTGCCGGAGCGGGTCTTGGGCAACTCGGCGACGGGCAGGATGCGCTTGGGCTTGGCGATCGGGCCGAGTTGCTTGGCGACGTGCGCCCGGAGCTCCTCGACCAGGCCCTCCTCGGTCGCGTCCACATTGCCGCGCAGGATCACGAAGGCGCAGATGGCCTGGGTGGTCTGCGGGTCGGCCGCGCCGACGACGGCCGCCTCGGCGACCTTGGGGTGCGAGACCAGCGCGGACTCGACCTCGGTGGTGGAGATGTTGTGGCCGGAGACCAGCATCACGTCGTCGACGCGCCCGAGCAGCCAGACATCGCCGTCGTCGTCCTTCTTCGCGCCGTCGCCCGCGAAGTACCTGTGCTCGAAGCGGGACCAGTAGGTGTCGAGGTAGCGCTGGTCGTCGCCCCAGATGGTGCGGAGCATGGAGGGCCAGGGCTCGGTCAGGACGAGGTAGCCGCCGTGGCCGTCGGGCACCTCGCGGGCGTCGTCGTCCACGACGGTGGCCGCGATGCCGGGGAGCGGCACCTGGGCGGAGCCGGGCTTGGTGGCGGTGACGCCGGGCAGCGGGCTGATCATGATGCTGCCGGTCTCGGTCTGCCACCAGGTGTCGACCACGGGGGTCCGGTCGGCGCCGATGTGCTTGCGGTACCAGACCCACGCCTCGGGGTTGATGGGCTCGCCGACCGAGCCGAGGACGCGCAGGCTGGACAGGTCGAACTTGGCGGGGATGTCGTCGCCCCACTTCATGGCGGCGCGGATCGCGGTCGGCGCGGTGTAGAGGATCGTGACGCCGTACTTCTGGACGATCTCCCACCAGCGGCCCTGGTGGGGGCTGTCGGGCGTGCCCTCGTAGAGCACTTCGGTCGCGCCGTTGCTCAAGGGGCCGTAGACGATGTACGAGTGGCCGGTGACCCAGCCGACGTCGGCCGTGCACCAGAAGACGTCGGTCTCCGGCTTGAGGTCGAAGACGGCGTGGTGGGTGTACGAGGTCTGGGTGAGGTAGCCGCCGGTGGTGTGCAGGATGCCCTTGGGCTTCCCCGTGGTGCCGGAGGTGTAGAGGATGAACAGCGGGTGCTCGGCGTCGAACGCCTGCGGGGTGTGCTGGTCCGACTGGCGCTCGACGAGGTCGTGCCACCACACGTCGCGGCCTGAGGTGAAGGCGATGTCCTCCTGGCCGGTGCGCCGGACGACGAGGACGCTGCGGACGTTCTCGGTGCCGGGGCGGGTCAGGGCCTCGTCCACGGCGGGCTTGAGCGCGGACGGCTTGCCGCGCCGGTAGCCGCCGTCGGCGGTGATGACGACGCGGGCGTCGGCGTCGTTGATGCGGGTCGCGAGGGCGTCCGCGGAGAAGCCGCCGAAGACGAGCGAGTGCGGGGCGCCGATCCGGGCGCAGGCGAGCATCGAGATGACGGCCTCGGGGATCATCGGCAGATAGATCGCGACCCGGTCGCCCGCCTGGACACCCAGCTCCGTCAGGGCGTTGGCGGCCTTGGAGACCTCGCGCTGGAGCTCGGCGTAGGTGATGGTGCGGGTGTCGCCCGGCTCGCCCTCGAAGTGGATGGCGACCCGGTCGCCCAGGCCGTTCTCCACATGGCGGTCCACGCAGTTGTACGCCACGTTGAGCCGGCCGTCGGCGAACCACTTGGCGAACGGCGGGTTCGACCAGTCCAGGACCTCGGTCGGCTCGGTCTCCCAGCTCAGCCGCCGGGCCTGCGTGGCCCAGAAGCCCAGCCGGTCAGCCCGCGCCTGCTCGTACGCCTCCGCGGTGACATTGGCGTTCGCGGCCAGGTCGGCAGGCGGTGCGAAGCGGCGCTCCTCCTTCAAGAGGTTGGCCAGGCTTTCGTTGCTCACGACATCTCCCTTTCCCAGGCTGCCCGTTGCGTCCCGGGCCATAGCTCATCAGCCCGGGGTGCACTCTGACAAGGGTTGTCGGGAAAAACTGGTTTAGACCTTTGCGCGAAGGGGTTGTTCGAGGTCAGGCGGGTGATGCGGGGGTGGCGGGGGTACGTCGGCCCCGGGGCGACAGGGGTGGCCGTTCCGCGGCCGACCGCCCCTCAGACGGCGTCGAGGACCTCCGGTCGTACGGCCTTGAAGGTGCGCGAGCGCGGGTCCAGCACATACGCCTGCGCCTCGGCGACGTGGAAATACATCCCCTGTAGCTGAAGCATTCCTTCCGCCACGCGCCGGGCGACGCACACGTGGGCCATCAGATGGTCGAGCTGCTGCATCACGTTGACGAGCGCGAGGCGTTCGGCGTCGTCCGCCACGGGGCGGTCGGCCAGCGCCACCTCGCCGCGGCCGAGCCGGCCGATCCGCTGCATCCGGGCCAGGCTCGGACGGCCGTGCCGCAGCCAGCGGGTGAGCGAGGTCTGCTGGGCGCCCGGCCCCTGGTCCGCGGCGTCGAGCAGGGCCTGCATCGCCCCGCATCCGGAGTGCCCGCAGACGGTGATGGTGCCGACCTCCAGCACCTCCACCGCGTACTCCACGGCGGCGCCGACCGAATCGCAGGTGCCGTCGGAACCGGGAGGAGGCATCAGATTGCCGACATTGCGCACGGTGAACAGATCGCCCGGACCGCTGGAGGTGATCATGCTCGTCACCAGCCGGGAGTCGGCGCAGGTGAGGAACAGCTGGGTGGGGCGCTGTCCTTCGAGGGCGAGCCGGGCCAGCTCGTCCCGCACCAGGGGGGCCGTGTGGCGCTGGAAGGCGGTGACCCCGCCGAGCAGTTGCCGCCCGCCTCCGGCATGCTGGGCGGAGGCGTCCGTGCCGGGACGGGTGCAGTGGTGGTTGCGCCAGGGGGTCCACGGGCGGCACACATGGGCGCTGGAGGGCTCGGCGACGGTCTGACCGCCGCGCCCCCGGAGCGTGACCCGGCCGCCGTGTGCGCGATGGGTATCGGTCCATGACTGCAAGGCGTCGTAGGCCGCGTGATCCATGAAGGAGCCTCCCAGCTCGACCACCACGCTCGCGCCGGTGGGCACGTGCGCCAGCGCCCGGGTCAGCCGCGGCACGGCCAGGAACGTCAACTGCCCGCTGACGAGCACCAGATGATCGTCGCCCCGGGGCTCGACGGTGACGCGGGTGTGCGCGAGCCGCCGCAGGGAGAGGAAGCCGGCGACCACGAGCCCGATCGTGAGCCCCTGCAGCACGCCGAGCAGCACCACCGACCCCAGCGTGGCCACGTACATCGGGAAATCCCGCTGCCGCCGCACATGCTTGATGTGCGCGAAGCTCACCATCCGGACTCCGGCGGCCATGACCAGTGCGCCGAGCGCGGCGAGGGGGATCAGCTCCAGCACGGAGGTGAGCAGCCCCGCGCAGAGCACCACCCACACGCCTTGCAGGACCGTGGACGTGCGGGTGGCGGCGCCCGCCCGGACATTCGCGGAGCCGCGCAGCGCGCCGCCGGCGATCGGCAGCCCGCCGAGCAGCCCGGAGACCACGTTCGCCGCCCCTTGCCCGATGAGCTCCCGGTCCAGCGCGGCAGGGTCGGCCGGCGCGTCCGGCCGCTCTGACCGCAGCCGGTCGACGGCCACGGCGGACAGCAGGGACTCCATGCTCGCGACGAGCGTGACCGTCAGGACGGCCGCGAACACCCCGAGCACCGGCCCCTCCGGAAGAGCCGGCAGGGCCTGGAGCTCCCAGCGGGGCAGCGAGACGCGGGGCAGGACGAGCCCGGTGGCGGCGGCGGTGGCCACGGTCACCGCCGCCACCGGGGCCGGGACCGCGCGCAGTCCACGGCCGATCCGCCCCGGCAGCCGGGGCCAGGCGACCAGCACGGTCAGCGTGATCGCGCCGACGAGCAGGGCCGCCGGGTGCGGATCCGTCAGCACCGGGGGAAGCGCGGCGAGATTGGCCGCGGCGGAGCCGTACGGGCTGCCGCCCAGGACCACGTGGGCCTGTCCGAGCGCGATGCTGACGCCGATGCCCGCGAGCAGCCCGTGCACGATGGCAGGGCTCACGGCGAGCGCGGCGCGGGCCACCCGGGCGGTGCCGAGCGCCAGTTGGGCCAGGCCCGCGAGAGCGGTGATCGCGCAGGTGGTCCGCCACCCGTACCTCTGGACGAGCTCCGCGGTCACCACGACGAGCCCCGTGGCGGCACCGCTGACCTGAAGCGGGGCACCGCCCAGCAGGCCCGCGACGATGCCGCCGGCCGCCGCCGCGACCAGACCCGCCTGGAGGGGCGCGCCGGTGGCCAGGGCGATGCCCAGGGAGAGCGGGACGGAGATCAGGAAGACGACCATGGAGGCGAGGAGATCCCGCCGCCAGAGGCGCTTGCCGGAATGGCGCTCTCCGCTGCTTACGGAGCCGGACGTGTCGGCCGGTCTCGACATGTCCGTCGTATTCGTCGACTGAGGCTGCATGGGCGTTCCCGTCTTCGTCGGGGCGGCGCGGCCGCGAGGAGGGCGCGGCCGTGGTCACGGCGTGCAGCGGCGGGAGCGGCTGCGATGGCGGGGTGTATCAACACTCGGTAAACGAATCGTAATGGAGAGTAAAGGTGGAGGGAAGGCTGAAAGATCGAAGAAGAGGCAATTCCTCCTATCGAGTGAATGGCTGTCTTTATCTGCCCGTTGTTCTTCGATTTGGTTCTGTGCAGGGGGTGTTGCTTGTGCGAGTCTGCTGCGGTTGTTTCCCCACCGATTCTTTTCGGACCCCTCGGGGTGCCGCTCAGGCGGGCTGGGCCGTGGTGGCCGCCCGCCGCTCGTCGAGAACGAAGGAAGGGTCGACCTGGGCGGCGAGATCGGCGCCCGTCTTCGCGTTGCCCCAGCTCTCCGCATTCTTGAGGTGGAAGTGCACCATCTGCCGCGTATAGCGCTGCCAGTCACGCTGTTCGTAGGCGCTGTCGGCCGTCTCGCGCAGCGTCCGCAGCGCCGCCCGGTTGGACTCCTCCAGCAGACCGAAGCGGGGCGGCCGGCCCTTCTCCATGGCCCGCACCCAGTCCGAGTGGCCGACTGTCACCAGCAGGTCGTCGCCGACCTCCGCGCGCAGGAAGTCGAGGTCGTCGGTGCCCTGCACCTTGTTGCCGACGACCTTCAGGGAGACGCCGAAGTCCTGTGCGTACTCCTTGTACTGGCGGTAGACCGAGACCCCCTTGCGGGTGGGCTCGGCCACCAGGAAGGTCATGTCGAACCGGGTGAACATCCCGGACGCGAACGAGTCGCTGCCCGCCGTCATGTCGACAACGACGTACTCGCCGGGCCCGTCGACAAGGTGATTGAGGCACAGCTCGACCGCGCCGACCTTGGAGTGGTAGCAGGCGACCCCGAGATCTGACTCGGTGAACGGGCCGGTGGCCATCAGCCGGACCGACGCGCCGTCGTCGAGCGGGACCGTGCGGGCGCAGGTCGCGTAGACGGGGTTCTCCTCGTCCACCCGCAGCAGCCGCGAGCCCTCGCCGGGCGGAGTCGTCTTGATCATCGTGGCGGCGGAGGCGATCCGGGGGTTGCTCCCCCGCAGATAGTCCTTGATCAAAGGGAGCTGGGCGCCCATCGCGGGCAGCGCGGCGGCCTCCTCGTCGTCCAGCCCGAGCGCGGCGCCGAGGTGCTGGTTGATATCGGCGTCCACCGCCAGCAGGGGTGCGCCGTCCGCTGCGAGATGGCGGATGAACAGTGAGGACAGCGTGGTCTTGCCGCTGCCGCCCTTGCCTACGAAAGCGATCTTCATGTTCACCAAGCGTAGGGCGATGGCCGCGGAAAGTGAGAACCGCGCGTGAAGAAGACCACTCCTTCGAGGGGTGTGAAGCCAAAGTGCGTACTGTTTTACCCATGAGTACGACTGCCGATCCGCTCGCGGCCCTGGGTTCGCTCCCTGGCGTTGCCGACTCCGTGGACTCCGTGCGCAAGGCGGTGGACCGCGTCTACGGCCACCGCGTGATGCGCCGTCGCAGCAATGAGATCGCCTCCGAGGCCGCGCTGCGCGGAGCGCGTGGCTCCGCGGCGCTCTCCGGCGCCGACTGGGCGCTGGAAGAGGTGCGCCGGCGCACCGACTTCAGCGTCGAGGGCGAGCCCCGCACGGTGGGCGCGGCGCTGAGGCTCACCGCCGAGGCGGGCCAACTGCTGAGCGTGTGGCGGCAGTCGCCGCTGCGGGTGCTGGCCAGGCTGCACCTGGTGGCGGCGGGTGGCAACCGGCCGGACGAGACGGTGGGGCGGCCCCGGCTGGAGGGTGAGCCGGTCGACGAGCCGCTGATCGAGCTGGAGCTCCCGAGCGCCGCCGAGGTGTCCGGCCGGCTCGATGGGCTGGCCGGGCTGCTGCTCGCGGGCAGCGAGGCGCCCGCGCTGGTGACGGCCGCCGTGGTGCACGGGGAACTGCTGGCGCTGCGCCCCTTCGGGTCGTGCAACGGGCTGGTGGCGCGGACCGCTGAGCGGATCGTACTCGTCGGCAGCGGGCTCGACCCCAAGTCGATCTGCCCCGCGGAGGTGGGCCACGCCGAACTGGGCCGGGCGGCCTATGTGGCGGCGCTCGAAGGCTATGTGTCCGGCACGCCCGAGGGAGTGGCGGCCTGGATCATCCACTGCGCCCGCGCCACGGAGCTGGGCGTACGCGAGAGCACGGCCGTGTGCGAGGCACTCCAGCGCGGAGCCGCCTGACACATGGAGCCCCGACCGGCCTGGGAGAGCGCGATCCTCGGTCAGCGGTCATCCCGCGTTGGGAGCCGCGTCCAGCAAGGGGGCGGGGCCGGGAAATCCGGCTGACAGGGTTGCGGCGGTACCGGTCAAGTCCGGTACCGCCGCTGGCATGTTCGCCGGGTTACCATGCGTGCACGGTGTTTGCCCATCAGGTCGAGACTTCGCTCGCCCCTGGTGCGGCTGGCCCGTAATCGACGGGTCGGCGTCGCGTGGGTGCCCGACGTTCATGCTCGGTCCGTGGGGCCGTGGTGCGTGAAGGGCTTCCTCTCGGATGTCCCTGGTCTCGCGGGCCGTTGATTCCTTTCTACTCCTGTCGCCCCCGAAGCGGAAGTCCAAGCGGCAGTTCTTTGCTTTTGCCTTCAAAGGCGGGCAATGCGGGCACTGGGTGAGCGGCGCCGACTGGCGAGCCAGACCAGGCTCGCGGTGGCCACGGCAGCGCCGACCGCGGCGGCCGTGACCAGGGCGGGGCGGGAGGGCAGGGACAGCGAGGGGACCCGCTGCTTGAGCCGCACCGGTCGGTTGAAGGAGAGCACCGGCCAGTCGCGGGCGGCCGCCTCCCGGCGCAACGCGCGGTCCGGATTCACCGCGTGCGGGTGACCCACCGATTCCAGCATCGGGATATCGGTCACCGAGTCGCTGTACGCATAGCAGCGCGCGAGATCGTATCCCTCGGACTCCGCGAGCTCCCTGATGGCCTCGGCCTTGGTCGGGCCATAGGCGTAGTACTCCACTTCGCCGGTGAAGACGCCGTCCTCGACGACCATCCGGGTGGCGACCACGCGGTCCGCGCCGAGGAGTTCACCGATGGGTTCGACGACCTCGGCGCCGGAGGTGCTCACAATCACCACATCGCGGCCGGCGGTGTGGTGTGCTTCGATGAGAGAGGCGGCCTCGTCGTAAATGATCGGGTCGATGAGTTCATGCAGAGTCTCCGCGACGAGCTCACGGACCTGCTGGACATTCCAGCCCCGGCAGAGCGCGGAGAGATACTCCCGCATCCGCTCCATCTGGTCGTGATCGGCACCGCCGGCGAGGAAGACGAACTGCGCGTATGCGGTGCGCAGGACGGCGCGTCGGTTGATCAAGCCACCTTGGTAGAACGACTTGCTGAAGGTGAGCGTGCTCGACTTGGCAATGACCGTCTTGTCCAGATCAAAGAACGCGGCGGTCCTGGGCAGCGAGTGGTTTTCCACGGTGCCGAGCATAGGGGCCCTCCATTCGGCGTAAGCTGAGGCGTGTGGGTTTGCCTGAGAAGGCTCTCGGGTACACCATGGAAGTCACGGATCGTTCGCGACCGTGTCTAACCCGGCCCGACTCCTCCCCCCCCCGAGTCGGCCGTGGGGACGACCCCCGCTCTCCCCCCCGGCGGGGGTCGTCGCATGTCCGGATGCATTTCGCGCGTCCCTATCCGATCTTCCTCCCTTCTCTCGGCCTCGCGGTGCCGCGCCCTCCCCTCCTTCATACGCGTCACGCTGCGTAATCGCCAGGCCGCTCTCCGGAAGTCACCGGTATAGGTGACCGGGATATTCACAACGGCTCGGCCGTCCACAGTTTTCAACCAAGATCCACATGATTTTCCAGTTCCGGGCACGGTGATTCCCCGCGCTGTTCCGCGATGTACGTGGAAGCGAGAGCGCGTAGTGGGACGGGGAGGACATCGTGGCCGGATCCAGTGCATCCGATTGGCCCCGCGCCGCCGAGGGCGGCCGGGCCGGGCCCTTGATCGTCGCGGAGGACGAGGCGCTGCTCGACGACCTGCTGCGGCTGTGCGCCGCGGCGGGGGCGGTGCCCGAGGTGGCGCAGGGGATGCCCGCGCGCAGAGGCGTCTGGGAGCGGGCGCCCTTGGTCCTGGTCGGCGACGACTGCGCGAGCCGCCTCGGGAGCGCCGCCGCCGGGCCCCCGGGCGAGGGGCTCGTGCTCGTCGGCCGGGATCCGCAGGACCCGGGCATCTGGCGGCGGGCCGTGGAGCTCGGCGCCGGCGGCGTGGCCCTGCTGCCGGAGAACGAAGCATGGCTGGTCGACCGCATCGCCGACGCCATGGAGGAGAAAGGGAAGCCCGCCCTGACCGTGGGGGTGATCGGCGGCCGGGGCGGTGCGGGAGCGAGCACGCTGGCCTGCGCGCTCGCCGTCGGCGCCGCCCGCTCGGAGCGGCGCACCATGCTCGTCGACGCCGATCCTCTGGGTGGCGGCCTGGACGTGCTCTTCGGAGGCGAGAAAGCGGAAGGGCTCCGCTGGCCCGCCTTCGCCGACTCGCGGGGCCGGGTGGCGGGCCAGGCGCTGGAGGAGGCGCTGCCCGAGCTGCATTCGCTGCGCCTGCTCAGTTGGGACAGGGGCACGTGCGCGAGCGTGCCGCCCGACGCGATGCGGGCCGTGCTCGGCGCGGCGCGCAGGCGCGGCGGTGCGGTCGTCGTCGATCTGCCGCGACGGCTCGACGATGCCGCGGTCGAGGCCCTCGGACAGCTGGACATGGTGCTGTTGGTGGTGCCCGCGGAACTGCGCGCCGTGGTGGCGGCGCAACGCGTCGCGTCCATGGTCAGGATGATGCTCGACGACCTGAGGGTGGTCGTGCGCGGCCCGTGCGGTGCCGGGCTCGACGGCGAGGAGATCGCTCGCCTGCTGGGCCTGCCGCTCGCCGGTGAGCTGCCCTTCGACCCCGGTCTGCCCGGTGCGTTGACCGCCGGACGGCCACCGGGCGCCGATCGCGGACCGCTCGCCCGGTTCAGTGCGGAGTTCTGGGGTCGGCTTACTGCCGACGGCAGCGGGGGCTCGTCATGAGCGCCGAGCTGCTGGACGCCGTGCGGCTGAGGCTCGCCGAGAGTGGTACGGAACCGACGCCGGCCCGGGTGGCGGAGGCGCTGCGAAGCGAGGGGCGGCTGCTGGGGGACGCCGAAGTGCTCGGTGTCGTCAAGCGGTTGAGGTCCGAGCTGGTCGGCACCGGCCCGCTGGAGCGGCTGCTCGCCGAGCCCGATGTCACCGATGTGCTCGTGACCGCCCCCGATCAGGTCTGGGTCGACCGGGGCTCCGGGCTTGAGCGCACGGGGGTGACCTTTCCCGACGCGGCGGCGGTGCGCCGGCTCGCGCAGCGGCTCGCCGCGATCGCCGGCCGGCGGCTGGACGACGCCCGGCCGTGGGTGGACGCCCGGCTCCCGGACGGGACGCGGCTGCACGCCGTGCTGCCTCCGGTGGCGGTGGGCTCGACGTGTCTCTCGCTGCGGGTGGTGCGGCCGCGCGCCTTCACCCTGGACGACCTGGTGGCCGCGGGCACCGTTCCGCCGGGCGGCGAGCGGCTGTTGCGGGCGGTGCTGGAGGCGCGGCTCTCCTTCGTGATCAGTGGCGGAACGGGCAGTGGCAAGACCACTTTGCTGACGACACTGTTGGGGCTGGTCGCCCCGGACGAGCGGATCGTGCTGGCGGAGGATTCCGCGGAGCTGCGGCCGGACCATCCGCATGTGGTGCGGTTGGAGACGAGGCCCGCGAACCAGGAGGGAATCGGTCTGGTCACCCTTCGGGATCTGGTGCGCCAGGCGCTGCGGATGCGGCCGGACCGGCTGGTGGTCGGTGAGGTGCGAGGGCCCGAAGTCACCGACCTGCTGGCGGCGTTGAACACGGGGCACGAGGGCGGGTGTGGCACGGTCCACGCGAACGCCGCGGCGGACGTGCCTGCCCGCTTGGAGGCCCTGGGGTCCACGGCCGGCCTCGATCGGGCGGCGCTGCACAGCCAGTTGGCGGCGGGGCTGGCCGTGGTGATCCACCTCGTTCGGGTGCGAGGAGGGCTGCGACGCATCGCCGAGGTGCATGTGCTCGACCGTGACGGAGCGGGGTTCGTGACGACCGTGCCGGCGGCTGTCCGTGGTCCGGCGGGCTTCGAGCGGGCCCGGGGCTGGGATCGGCTGGCGGAGCTGTGCGAGCGCGGGGGGTGCGCGCCATGACGGTTCACGCGGCGGTGCCCCACACCGTGCTCGGGCCGGTCGCGGCACTGGGGGCGCTGGTCATGGCCTGGTCGCTGATGCGGCCGGACCAGGAAGTGCGGCGGGCCAGGATGCTGTTCGCCGGTGGGGGTGTGACCGGACCCGTCGGGTTCAGGCTTCCCGACTGGGTCGAGGAGTGGCGCGGCCGGTTGTGGCGGCTGGCGCTGGAGCGGCGTGAGCTGGTGTGCCTCCCGCTCGGAGGTGTGGTGGCGCTGCTGGGGCAGTCGGTGTTGCCGCTGTTGGCCGCGGTGGCGGCCGTGCCGTTGGTGAGGCGGTGGCTCGGGGCGCGCCGGTCGCGGGAGGAGCGGGAGCGGCGGGAAGCGGCGGTGATCGAGCTCTGCGGGGCCGTCGCGGGAGAGCTGAGGGCGGGTCGGCAGCCCGCTGAGGCACTGTCGGCCGTCGGCGCGCGGGAGTTGGGGTCGGACTGGGGCGTGGTCCCGGCCGCGGCGCGATTCGGCGGGGACGTGCCGGAGGCGCTGCGCACGGTGGGGCGGCTGCCGGGGGCCGAGGGGCTGCAGGGCGTGGCCGCCTGCTGGAAGGTCGCGGTCGACGGGGGTGCGGGGCTCGCGGCGGCGCTGGAGCGAGTGGCGGCCGCGTTGAGCGCGGAGCGTGATCAACGGGAGGAGCTGCACGCCCAGTTGGCAGGCACCCGGTCCACCGCCTTGATGCTCGCCGTGCTTCCGGTCGTGGCCCTGCTGATGGGCAGCGCGCTCGGGGCCGCGCCGCTGCGGGTGCTGCTGCATACGCCAGCGGGGCTGGGGTGCCTGTGTCTCGGTGGCTTGCTGGAGGGCACGGGGCTCGCCTGGACGGGGCGGATCGTGCGCTCAGCGGTCGGGGTGCCGACTGCGGGGGCGGGTCCGCTGCGGAGCTCGGAGCGGAGGAGCGTCAGGTGAGCGGAAATGTTATCCACAGCCTGTGGATGGTGATGCCGCTGCTCTGCGTCGCACTCGCGGGCGTGACGGCGGTTCTCGGGGCGGTCCGTGGGAGGCGGAGCGCGCGCAGGAGGGCCGCGTCCCTCTTCGGCCGGTCCGAGGCGGAGGCTAGTGGATGGGCGCGGATATTGCTGCGGCTGCGGGCGGAGCGGCTTCCGGGTGCCGGTCGCTGGCTGCCGATGGCGGGGGCCGCTGCCGCCGGTCCCATCCTCGTCGGAGGGATCATCGGGTGGGGGCTGGGACTCGCCGCCGCGTACGGCATGTGGCGGTTCCGGCGGCGAGCGGGCGGGGCCGGCGAGGTCTCAGGGGGTGCTTTCTCGGCCATTTCGGCTGGATCGGCCTCGGTGTCGGCGTCCGCATCGACTGTCTCGACGGCCTCATCCGCCTCGGCTACCTCGGTTGTGTCAGAGGCAGAAGTAGAGAAGCAGCTTCCGCTCGCCGCGGATCTTTTGGCCGCGTGTCTCGCCGCCGGGGCGGGGCCAAGAGAGGCGGCGGAGGCGGTGGGCGCGTCCCTCGGCGGGCCGGTGGGTGAGCGGTTGGCCCAGGCGGCCGCGGAGGTCCGGCTCGGCGGCGAGCCCGTCACGGCCTGGAGCCGGGTCGGGAGCCTCCCTCAGGCACGAGCTCTGGCGAGCTGCCTGGAGCGTGCGCAGGCGACCGGCGTGCCCGCGGTGGAGCCCATGTCCCGGCTCGCGGGCCGCCTGCGCGCCGAGCGGAGCCGGGCGGCGGGCATACGGGCCCGGCGTGCGGGCGTGCTGGTGACGGCCCCGCTGGGGCTGTGCTTCCTGCCCGCATTCCTGACGGTCGGCGTGGTGCCCGTGGTGATCGGGCTCGCGAGCGGGCTCCTGAAAGGCAATTGACGATGAGTGAGACGAAGGCGGGGAAGTGGAAATGACAGCACTGACGGTGTCGTGGTGGTCGAGGTTCCGCGTATGGCGGGAAGCGCGGGTGCGGGCGGGGTCCGGGGCGGGCGGGGAGGCCGGGATGTCCACGGCCGAGTACGCCGTCGGCACCTTGGCGGCCTGTGCCCTGGCCGCCGTGCTCTACAAGGTGGTCACGAGCGGGGCGGTCAGCGCGGCCTTGCAGGGGCTGATCCAGAAGGCGCTCCATGCGCCGTTCTGACGGCGGCTATGTGACCGCGGAAGCCGCGTTGGCGCTGCCGGCTCTGATGCTCTTCGGCATGGCGCTGATCTGGGGGCTCATGGCCGCGTCCGCGCAGATCCAGTGCGTGGACGCGGCGCGGGCAGGGGCTCGGGCGGCGGCTCGGTCCGACCCGTCGTCGACGGCGATCGCCACGGCCAGGGCGGCCGCGCCGGAGGGCGCGCGGGTGGCGCTGACCAGAGAGGGGGACCTGGTCCGGGTGCGGGTGGACGCCCGGTCCGCCGGGCCTGGCCCCCTGGCGGTCCGGCTCGAGGGAGAGGCGGTGGCCCTTGCGGAAGAGACCGTGGGGTGACGGGGGCATGGCCACGGTGTGGGTCGCGCTGGCCGCCACGGCGTTCTGCGCGGTGTTCGCGACGGTCCTGGCCATGGCGCGGGCGATCGAGGTCCGCCACCGGGCCGGGGGAGCTGCGGACCTGGCGGTGCTGGCAGCCGCGGATCACGCTCTCGAAGGCGAGCCGACGGCGTGTGGTCTCGCCCGGCGGGTGGCGGCGGCCCAGCACACGCGGGTGGTGCGCTGCGCGGTGAGCGGCGAGTTCGCCGAAGTCTCGGCCGAGGCGGGGGCGGGCCCGTATGCGGTGCGCGTCCGTTCACGAGCGGGCCCGGCGATGGGAGGTGCGGCTGCTTGGCCGTGAGCGGTGTGGTGCGGCCTGTGGGCGGCTGGGGCGGGTCTTGTGGTCTGCGGCTCGGCGGGTGCCGTTCGGAGGCGTATGCAGGGCGGCACGGATTGCCCTGCGGCTCCGGCCCGTTCCGGGTGCTCAAGGCCCGCTTCTCGGTGGCTGAGCTGAGCTTATGGGGACGGAGCGGGCTGAATCGGGGGAGCGGGCCTGCGGCGGGCGATGGTTGACCGCAGGCTGTTCCCGACCTGTCGGCTACTGGCCCCGGCCCGGCGGCTCAAGGTGCCGGATTTCGCCTCCGGCGGTTCGGTGGCGGGGCCTGGAGGGCGCGTCCGGAGTTCGGCGCGGTGGTTCGCTCGGCGGTGTGCCGGAGGGCGGCCCCGTAGCGGCCGCAACGTCACTGAGGACGTTCCGCTGCTCCCGCCGCGTCCTCCGGCCGGTTCCGGCGGGCGCAAGGTGAGCGAAGCCCGGCTGGAGGGCCGTCAGGCGGTGTCAGGGGCTCTGGTCAGGCATCCTCCGGCGCTTTCGGTGGGGCGCCCTTGAGGAGGTGGGTGAGGAGGCGGATGGCGGCCTTCTTGTCGAGGGGGTCGTTGCCGTTGCCGCACTTGGGGGACTGGACGCAGGAGGGGCAGCCGGATTCGCACTCGCAGGCCGCGATCGCCTCGCGGGTGGCGGTGAGCCACTCGGCGGCGGTGTGGAAGGCGCGCTCGGCGAAGCCGGCGCCGCCCGAGTGGCCGTCGTAGACGAAGACGGTGGGAAGGAGCGTGTCGGGGTGGAGGGGGACGGAGACGCCCCCGATGTCCCAGCGGTCGCAGGTGGCGAAGAGCGGGAGCATGCCGATGGAGGCGTGTTCCGCGGCGTGCAGGGCACCGCCCAGGGCCTCGGGGTGGACGCGGGCGTCGTCGAGCTGGTCCTCGGTGACGGTCCACCACACGGCCCGGGTGCGCAGGGTGCGGGGCGGCAGGTCCAGCTTGGACTCACCGAGGACCTCGCCGGTGATGAGCCGGCGGCGGAGGAAGGAGACGACCTGATTGGTGACCTCGACCGAGCCGAAGCAGAGCCGTGCGTCTCCCCAGGGGACCTCGGAGCTGGTCTCCAGGATCGAGATGGCGGTGGTGTCGCGGGCGGTCGTCGAATAGGGCGGGTCAGCCTGCTCGACGAGGGCGACGGAGGCGTCCAGGTCGAGGTGGCGGACGAGATAGGTCCGGCCCCGGTGGAGGTGGACCGCGCCCTCGTGGACGGCGGCGTGCGCGGCGGCGGCGTCCACCGTGCCCAGCAGGCGCCCGGTGCCCTCCTCCACGACCTGGACGGGGCGGCCGCCCCCGCCTCGGATGTCGGTGAGGTCGGCGGCCCGCTCGCGGCGCGTCCAGTGCCAGGCGGCGGCCCGGCGGCGGAGCAGTTTGCGCCCTTCGAGCTGGGTGAGCAGACCCGGCGCCTCGGGGCCGAAGAGCGAGAGGTCGGCCTCGGTGAGCGGCAGTTCGGCCGCCGCCGCGCACAGATGCGGGGCGAGGACGTAGGGGTTGTCCGGGTCGAGGACGGTGGATTCCACCGGCTGCCGGAAGAGGGCCTCCGGGTGGTGCACGAGATAGGTGTCCAGGGGATCGTCGCGGGCGACGAGCACGGCGAGGGCGCCCCGGCCCGTACGGCCCGCGCGGCCGGCCTGCTGCCACAGCGAGGCGCGGGTGCCGGGATAGCCGGAGAGCAGGACGGCGTCGAGCCCGGCGACGTCGACGCCGAGTTCCAGGGCGGTGGTGGCCGACAGGCCCAGCAGTTCCCCGGAATGCAGGGCGCGCTCGATGGCGCGGCGCTCCTCGGGGAGGTAGCCGCCCCGGTAGGCGGCGACGCGGGAGGGGAGGGAGCGGTCGACGGCGGCCAGGCGTTCCTGGGCGATGAGGGAGATGAGCTCGGCGCCGCGCCGTGAGCGGACGAACGCGACGGTGCGGACGCCCTGGACGACGAGGTCGGTGAGGAGGTCGGCGGTCTCCGCGGTGGCGGTGCGGCGGACGGGCGCGCCCTTCTCACCGTGGAAGTCGGTGAGCGGGGGCTCCCAGAGGGCGAAGACCAGTTCGCCGCGCGGGGAGGAGTCCTCGGTGATCTCCGCCACGGGCACCCCGGTGAGCCTGGACGCCGCGGTGGCCGGGTCCGAGGCGGTGGCGGAGGCGAGGAGGAAGACGGGATACGAGCCGTAGCGGGCGCAGACACGCCGGAGCCGGCGCAGCACCTGGGCGACGTGCGAGCCGAAGACGCCGCGGTAGGTGTGGCACTCGTCGACGACGACGTAGCGCAGGGCGCGCAGGAAGGAGGACCACCTGGGGTGGGCGGGCAGGATCGAGCGGTGGAGCATGTCGGGGTTGGTGAGCGCGTAATTGGCGTACTGGCGCACCCACTCCCGCTCCTCCACGGGGGTGTCGCCGTCGTAGACGGCGGGACGGACGCTCTTGCCCAGGGGCTCGGCCAGGGCCCGTACGGCGCGTCGCTGGTCGGCGGCGAGGGCCTTGGTGGGGGCGAGGTAGAGGGCGGTCGCGCCGCGGCCGTTCGGGGCCTCCGCCCCGTCCAGCAGGGCGCTCAGCACGGGGGCCAGATAGGCGAGGGACTTGCCGGAGGCCGTTCCGGTGGCCACCACCACCGACTCGCCGCGCAGGGCGTGCTCGGCCGTGAGAGCCTGGTGAGCCCAAGGGCGCTCGATGCCGGCCAGCCGGATGGCATCGACCACTTCCGGCCGGATCTTCTCAGGCCAGGGGGCATGACGTCCCGGACGCGGGGGCAAGTGCTCCGTATGAGTGATGCGCGCAGCCCGGTCGGCCCCGGCGGTCAGCCTGTCGAGGACCGTGCGGGGAGCGGGGTGTACGCCCGCCTCCGGCGGGAGTTGATCGTTGGCCATTGACACCGAGTGTGTCACTGGCGTGGCGGACAATGGCGCCAAGGCGTCGTGCACGCCTGCCGGTAAGTGATTGAATGCCATCGCGGCTGCCGATCCATGGGGGGCGACCGCTCGATGCAAGGTGCTGGAGGATCCGTGGACCTGTCCCTGTCGACCGAGACCGTAGGCGACCGTACGGTTGTCCGGGTCGGTGGCGAGATTGATGTGTACACCGCGCCCAAGCTGCGTGAGCAGTTGGTCGAGCTTGTCAACGACGGCAGCTATCACCTCGTCGTGGACATGGAGGGCGTCGACTTCCTCGACTCCACCGGGCTCGGCGTGCTGGTCGGCGGCCTCAAGCGGGTGCGAGCCCACGAGGGCTCGCTGCGCCTGGTCTGCAACCAGGAGCGCATTCTGAAGATTTTCCGTATCACCGGCCTCACCAAGGTGTTCCCGATTCACACCTCGGTCGAGGACGCGGTGCAGGCGACCGACTGACGGTCGCCGCAGGAAGACTGCGACGCGGGGGGATCCGGGCCTGAGCGGCCCGGCCCTCCCCGCGAGTCCGCCCTTTTCCGGAAGAGGGGAAAGGGGCACGTACGACTGAGGGGGATGGCATGGCCACCGTCGAACTGCTCTTCAGTGCCCTTCCCGAGCATGTCCGGACCGCCCGGCTGGTGGCGGCCGCGGTGGCGCGCCGGGCCGGAGTCGACGAGGCCGTGCTGGACGAGCTCCGTCTCGCCGTGGGCGAGGCGTGCTCCCGCGCGGTCGGGCTGCACCTGAACAACGGGGTGACCAGCCCCGTCCGGGTCGTGCTGATCGAGGACGAGAAGAAGTTCTCCATCGAGGTCGGGGACGATGCCCCCAGGCCGCCCGCTGCCGCGCTCGCGGCCGCGCGGGGCGCCGGCGGTACCCCGAGCCCGTCCGTGCCCGCTCAGGACGACGGCGGGGCCGACGGCGAGGACGACATGGGTCTGGCCGTGATCAGCGGTCTGGTCGACGACGTCGAGGTGTCCGCCGACGACAGCGGCGGCCTGATCCGTATGAGCTGGCCGACGACGTCGGCACACGTGCTGTCGTAGCCCGCCGTCACCGTAATGCCGTAGCGAAGCGCCCTGAATCCGGCGTAACCGCCAGGGGCCCCGTGAGGCCCCACGCTCGGCGTGCGACCGCTTGCGGGCAGGGCCGGAGCGCCTGCCGGGCCGGTCCGGGGCCGTGGGCCCGGGGAGGGATTTCCGCCGTGCGGCATGAGCCGCGGGTCTATTCCCGATCCCTTACCGATCTCCCCACCCCGATCCATCCTTTATGGATCTCCGTCCGCGTATTCGGGATCTTTCTGCCGAGATCCTTTTCCGCGCGATCATTCACTCGATCTTCACGGTGGTAAGGCCGATTCCGTTTGCCGCGCTCTGTTTTGATCTCGGCATG
The DNA here is from genome assembly GCF_044387105.1 of Streptomyces sp. NPDC020379. Classification (NCBI taxonomy): domain Bacteria; kingdom Bacillati; phylum Actinomycetota; class Actinomycetes; order Kitasatosporales; family Streptomycetaceae; genus Streptomyces; species Streptomyces sp. NPDC020379. Next base: position 21,502 of record NZ_JBIRVR010000013.1, on the reverse strand, counting down.
CTCCCTACAATCCGTCCATCTTGAGCTCAGTACGCCTGAGCGTGGCGGCTGTTCCGCGTTCGCGGTGCTGTCGCGCGCCCATGTGCCAAACGTCAAGGAGGACGAATGGCGGGGCCTCTTACCCCTGAACAGGTGGACTTCACTCAGAATCTCGCGGCCGAGCTGACCCGGGGCAACCGCACGCTGGTGCTGGTGATCGGCGCTGTGGCGCTGGCCGCGCTCGGGGTCGCCGTGGTGCTCGTACGGCAGGTCCTCGCGGCGCGTGAGGGTACCGACAGCATGAGAAAGATCGCGGCGGCGGTGCAGGAAGGAGCGAATGCCTATCTCGCCCGCCAGTTGCGGACCCTCGGCATTTTCGCCGTGGCCGTGTTCTTCCTGCTCATGCTCCTGCCGGCGGACAACTGGTCGCAGCGCATCGGGCGTTCGGCCTTTTTCCTGGTCGGTGCTCTCTTCTCCGCGGCCACCGGCTATGTCGGCATGTGGCTCGCGGTACGCAGCAATGTGCGGGTCGCCGCCGCCGCGCGGGAGGCCACGCCTGCCGAGGGCGAGCCCGAAAAGGATCTGACGGCCGTTTCGCACAAGGCCATGAAGATCGCTTTCCGTACCGGCGGGGTCGTCGGCATGTGCACGGTCGGGCTGGGCCTCCTGGGCGCCTCGTGCGTGGTGCTGGCGTACAAGTCGGACGCGCCCAAGGTGCTGGAGGGCTTCGGTTTCGGCGCGGCGCTGCTCGCGATGTTCATGAGGGTCGGCGGTGGCATCTTCACCAAGGCCGCCGACGTCGGCGCCGACCTGGTCGGCAAGGTGGAAAAGGGCATTCCGGAGGACGACCCGCGCAATGCCGCCACCATCGCCGACAATGTGGGCGACAACGTCGGCGACTGCGCGGGCATGGCCGCCGACCTCTTCGAGTCCTACGCCGTGACGCTGGTCGCCGCGCTGATCCTCGGCAAGGCGGCGTTCGGCGACGCGGGCCTCGCCTTTCCGTTGCTCGTCCCCGCCATCGGGGTGCTCACCGCGATGATCGGCATTTTCGCCGTGGCACCGCGGCGCGCCGACCGCAGCGGGATGACCGCGATCAACCGGGGCTTCTTCATCTCGGCGGTCGTCTCCCTGGTGCTGGTCACGGTGGCGGTATTCGTCTATCTGCCGTCCAGCTACGCGGATTTGAAGGGCATCGGTGACGCCGCCATCAGCGGGCACAAGGGGGACCCGCGGGTGCTGGCCCTGGTGGCGGTGGCCATCGGTATCGTTCTCGCCGCGCTGATCCAGCAACTCACGGGCTATTTCACGGAGACGAGCCGCAGGCCCGTACGCGACATCGGCAAGAGCTCGCTGACCGGTCCCGCGACCGTGGTGCTCGCCGGTATCTCCATCGGCCTGGAATCCGCGGTCTATTCGGCGGTGCTGATCGCGCTCGCCGTCTACGGCGCGTTCCTGCTGGGCGGCACCTCGATCATGCTCGCGCTGTTCGCCGTCGCCCTCGCGGGCACGGGTCTGCTCACCACCGTCGGTGTCATCGTCGCCATGGACACCTTCGGCCCGGTCTCCGACAACGCCCAGGGCATCGCCGAGATGTCCGGGGACGTCGAGGGCGCGGGCGCGCAGGTGCTCACCGACCTCGACGCCGTGGGCAACACCACCAAGGCGATCACCAAGGGCATCGCCATCGCCACGGCGGTGCTCGCGGCGTCGGCGCTCTTCGGTTCGTACCGCGACGCGATCGCGACGGCGGTCGACGACGTCCACGCGAAGTCCACGGAGATGAACCTGAGTCTGGACATCTCACAGCCCAACAACCTCGTGGGCCTGGTGCTGGGCGCCGCGGTCGTCTTCCTCTTCTCGGGGCTCGCCATCAACGCCGTGGCGCGGTCGGCGGGCTCGGTGGTCTACGAGGTGCGGCGGCAGTTCCGCGAGCACCCCGGGATCATGGACTACTCCGAGAAGCCCGAGTACGGGCGCGTCGTGGACATCTGCACCAAGGACGCGCTGCGCGAACTCGCCACGCCAGGGCTGCTGGCCGTCCTGGCGCCGATCGCGGTCGGCTTCTCGCTCGGCGTCGGCGCGCTCGGTTCGTACCTCGCGGGCGCCATCGGCACCGGCACGCTGATGGCCGTCTTCCTGGCCAACTCCGGCGGCGCCTGGGACAACGCCAAGAAGCTGGTCGAGGACGGCCATTACGGCGGCAAGGGCAGCGAGGCGCATGCCGCGACGGTCATCGGTGACACGGTCGGCGACCCCTTCAAGGACACCGCCGGGCCCGCGATCAACCCGCTGCTGAAGGTGATGAACCTGGTGGCGCTGCTGATCGCTCCGGCGGTGGTCAAGTTCTCCTTCGGGGCCGACGCCAACAGGGGGTTGCGGATCGGCATCGCGGTGCTCGCCATCGTGGTCATCGTCGGTGCCGTCTACGTCTCCAAGCGGCGCGGCGTCGCGATGGACGGTGACGACGGCGAGGCGGAGCGCGCGGCGCACCCCGCGGATCCGGCGGTGGTTTCCTGACGGACCGGTCCGGCGGGACTCCGGAGGCGGGCGGACGGTGCGTGAAGGCACGCCGTCCGCCCCTGCGCCGTGGTCGCCGCCGCACCCGGGCGAGTGGATCAAGGTGCGGCGAACGCCACGGCGTTCTTGGTGCAAATGGCTTTAAAAGGGTGCGTATGGGGCGCCTGGCCCGGAGGCGGCACCGCCCGGACGTGTAAGTTCCGGGGCCGGAGCCATCGAAGGGACCAATCCGGTGAACAAGAAGCTTGTGGCTGCACTGTCCGGCGGTGCGGCACTCGTCCTGGCGCTGACCGGCTGCGGCGGGGGCGGCGGGGGCAACAAGAAGCTCGACGACTGGGCCAAGAAGGTCTGCGACCAGATGCAGCCTCAGGTCAAGAAGATCCAGGACGCCAACCACTCGATCGCCGGCGTCCAGACCGAAGAGGACTCCAAGAAGGTCCAGCAGACCGACTCCGCGGCCTTCCAGGCCAACGCCGACGCGTACAAGGCGCTGGCCGGCGGCGTGGACAACGCGGGCGCGCCGCCCGTGAAGGACGGCGAGAGCAGCCAGAAGAACGCCGTCAAGGCGCTCAACGACCTCTCCGCGGCGTACGCCGGTCTGAAGAAGCGGATGGACGGGCTGGACACCGGGGACAAGGCGAAGTTCGCCGAGGGGCTCAAGGGCATCGGCGGGGACATCGGGAAGCTGAGCAGCCAGAGTGACGACGCGCTGAAGAAGCTTCAGTCGGGAGACGTGGGCAAGTCGATGGCCAAGCAGCCCGGATGCCAGAAGACGTCCGTGTCGCCCTCGGCCGGCACGAAGTGATCAGCGTGAAGTGATCAGTACGAAGTGATCCGCGGCGCGAAGCAGTAAGCACGGCGCCACCGGCAAACGGGTGGGCAGGGGAAACGCCCCGCCGCACCCGTTTGTCGGTGGCGCACCCGACAATGGGTGCGTGAGTACGCTCCTTCCCTTCGCCGACCCCGCCCGCACCGACCGGCTGCGCGGTGCCCTGCTCTCCGCCGCCTTCACCGCCGACGGCCTCCTCGACCTGCTGGGCGCCCCCGCCTACGCCGCTCTCGCGCGCAGCGAGACCGTGCCCGCGCTGCGCGCCACGCGGGGGGACGGGCCGCTGGAGACGCTGGTCCGGCTCTTCCTCCTGCAGCGCCCCGCCGCGTACGGCCGGGCCGCCGCCGCGCTGCCCGTGGACGACTGCCTCGCCGGCGGCTGGCTCGTGCGCGACGGCGACGAGGTGCGGGCGACCGTCGACGTGCGCCCCTACGGCGGCCCCGAGGGGCAGGACTGGTGGATCGTCTCCGACCTGGGCTGTGCCGTCGGCGGCGCCGGCGGGATCGCGCAGGGCCCCGCCGGTGTGGAGCGCTCGGAGCTGGTCCTCGGTGTCGGCGGCGCGTCCACCACGCTCGCCGGGATCACCGTGCGCACGCCCGTGGGGAGCGCCCTGGACCTCGGCACCGGTTCCGGCATCCAGGCGCTGCACGCCGCTCAGCACGCCACCAAGGTCACCGCGACCGACCTCAACCCGCGGGCGCTGCACTTCGCCCGGCTCACGCTCGCCCTGTCCGGCGCGCCCGAGGCCGACCTGCGCGAAGGCTCGCTGTTCGAGCCGGTCGCGCAGGACACGTACGACCTGATCGTCTCCAACCCCCCGTTCGTCATCTCCCCGGGCGCACGGCTCACCTATCGCGACGGCGGGATGGGCGGCGACGACCTCTGCCGCACGCTCGTGCAGCAGGCGGGGGAGCGGCTCAACGACGGCGGTTACTGCCAGCTGCTCGCCAACTGGCAGCACGTCGAGGGCGAGGACTGGCGCGACCGGCTGTCGTCCTGGGTGCCGCGCGGGTGCGACGCCTGGATCGTCCAGCGCGAGGTGCAGGACGTCACGCAGTACGCCGAGCTGTGGCTGCGCGACGGCGGTGACCACCGCTCCGCCCCCGAGGCGTACGCGGCGCGCTACGACGCGTGGCTGGACGAATTCGCGGCCCGCGGCACCAAGGCCGTCGGATTTGGCTGGATCACGCTGCGCAAAACGGGCTCAGAGCTGCCTTCCGTCACGGCGGAGGAGTGGCCGCACCCGGTCGAGCAGCCGCTCGGTGCGTCCGTTCGGGCCCATTTCGAGCGACAGGACTTCCTGCGCTCGCATGACGACGCGGCACTGCTCGCCGCCCGCTTCCGGCTGGCCGACGAGGTCGTCCAGGAGCAGGTCGGGATGCCCGGCGCGGAGGATCCGGAGCACGTCGTCCTCAGGCAGAACCGCGGAATGCGACGGGCGACCAAGGTCGACACGGTCGGCGCGGGCTTCGCCGGGGTGTGTGACGGCTCTCTCAGCGCGGGACGGATTCTGGACGCGATCGCGCAGCTCGTCGGGGAGGACGCGGTGTCGCTGCGCGACCGCACTCCGGAGTCGATCCGGCTGCTCGTGGAGCAGGGGTTCCTGGTTCCCGTGGAGGGCTGAGAACGCCGTTCGGAGGGGTCGGGTTCACGTCACGTTCGTGTGGGCATCGTCTTCTGGGACCGCAGGTGTCAGGGCTGCCACCTGCGATTCTTCGTTCGGTGGCCTTGACGGGCCGTCCTCTTGCCCCCGGGCCCCGGTCGCGCGCGGGCCGGGAGCCCGCCGGGGGCGTCCCCGGCGGGGCCGGGCCGCCGGTTCACTCCGGTGGTGTGCCGGTCCGGGCGGCAGACAGGACGCTTGTCGGGTTACCGTTCGAGTGGCGTTGCGGGCTTTTTCCGTTTGACACGGGGGCGGGATGTACCGTCACACTCCGCAGCGTCACCGCAGCGCCTACACCGAGTGCCGACCGGAAGAAGAGCGAAGTTGTCCCCGACCAGCGAGACCGCACAGGGCGGCCGCCGACTCGTCATCGTCGAGTCGCCTGCCAAGGCGAAGACGATCAAGGGCTACCTCGGCCCCGGATACGTCGTCGAGGCGAGCGTCGGGCACATCCGTGACCTGCCGAACGGGGCCGCCGAGGTCCCGGCCAAGTACAAGGGCGAGCCGTGGGCCCGGCTCGGCGTGAACGTCGACGCCGATTTCCAGCCCATCTATGTCGTCAACCACGACAAGAAGGACCAGGTCAAGAAGCTCAAGGAGCTGCTGGCCGACTCCGACGAGCTCTTCCTCGCCACCGATGAGGACCGCGAGGGCGAGGCCATCGCCTGGCACCTCCAGGAAGTCCTCAAGCCGAAGGTCCCCGTCCGCCGGATGGTCTTCCACGAGATCACCAAGGACGCGATCCGCGAGGCCGTCGCCAATCCGCGCGAGCTGAACAAGAAGCTCGTCGACGCCCAGGAGACCCGCCGCATCCTCGACCGCCTCTACGGCTACGAGGTCTCGCCGGTCCTGTGGAAGAAGGTCATGCCGCGGCTTTCGGCCGGCCGCGTGCAGTCCGTCGCCACCCGTCTCGTCGTCGAGCGCGAGCGCGAGCGCATCGCCTTCCGCTCCGCCGAGTACTGGGACCTCACCGGCACCTTCGCCACCGGGCGCGGCGGCGACGCCAGTGACCCGGGCAGCATCGCCGCGCGGCTGACCGCCGTCGACGGCCGCCGCGTCGCGCAGGGCCGAGACTTCGGCTCGACCGGCCGGCTCAAGGACGGCTCGCAGGTCCTGCACCTGGACGAGGCCAATGCCCGCGCGCTGGCCGCGGCCCTCGCGGACTCCGCGTTCTCGGTGCGCTCCGTCGAGTCCAAGCCCTACCGCCGCTCGCCGTACGCGCCGTTCCGCACGACCACCCTCCAGCAGGAGGCGTCGCGCAAGCTCGGCTTCGGCGCGAAGGCCACCATGCAGGTGGCACAGAAGCTGTACGAGAACGGCTTCATCACCTATATGCGTACGGACTCCACCACGCTGTCCGACACCGCGGTCTCCGCGGCCCGGGCGCAGGTGACCCAGCTGTACGGCGCCGACTATCTGCCGGAGAAGCCGCGCACGTACGCCGGCAAGGTCAAGAACGCGCAGGAGGCGCACGAGGCGATCCGGCCTTCGGGTGATCGTTTCCGCACGCCCGCCGAGACCGGCCTGACCGGCGACCAGTTCCGGCTCTACGAGCTCATCTGGAAGCGGACCGTCGCCTCCCAGATGAAGGACGCGACCGGCGACTCCGTCACCGTCAAGATCGGCGGCCGGGCGAGCGACGGCCGGGACGCCGAGTTCAGCGCGTCCGGCAAGACGATCACCTTCCACGGCTTCATGAAGGCGTACGTCGAGGGCGCCGACGACCCGAACGCCGAGCTCGACGACCGCGAGCGCCGTCTCCCGCAGGTCACCGAGGGCGACGCGCTGACGGCCGAGGAGATCACCGCCGACGGCCACGCCACCAAGCCCCCGGCGCGCTACACCGAGGCGTCGCTGGTCAAGGAGCTGGAGGAGCGGGAGATCGGCCGCCCGTCGACCTACGCGTCGATCATCGGCACCATCCTCGACCGCGGCTACGTCTTCAAGAAGGGCACGGCCCTGGTGCCGTCCTTCCTGTCCTTCGCCGTCGTGAACCTCCTGGAGAAGCACTTCGGGCGGCTCGTCGACTACGACTTCACCGCCTCCATGGAGGAGGACCTCGACCGCATCGCGCGCGGCGAGGCCCAGGCCGTGCCGTGGCTGCGCCGCTTCTACTTCGGTTCGGCGGACGGCCCGGAGGGCTCCGCCGCCGACGCGGGCAACGGCGACGGCGACCACCTCGGCGGCCTCAAGGAGCTCGTCACCGACCTGGGCGCGATCGACGCCCGCGAGGTCTCCTCGTTCCCGGTCGGCGAGGGCATCGTGCTGCGCGTCGGCCGCTACGGCCCGTACGTCGAGCGCGGCGAGAAGGACTCCGAGGGCCACCAGCGCGCCGACGTGCCGGACGACCTGGCGCCCGACGAGCTCACCGTCGCGTACGCCGAGGAGCTGCTCGCCAAGCCGAGCGGCGACTTCGAGCTGGGCAAGGACCCCGAGAGCGGCAACCAGATCGTCGCCAAGGACGGCCGCTACGGCCCGTACGTCACCGAGATCCTGCCCGAGGGCACGCCCAAGACCGGCAAGAACGCCGTGAAGCCGCGGACCGCCTCGCTCTTCAAGACCATGTCGCTCGACACGGTCACCCTCGAGGACGCGCTCAAGCTGATGTCGCTGCCGCGCGTCGTCGGCAAGGACGCCGAGGGCGTGGAGATCACCGCGCAGAACGGCCGCTACGGCCCGTATCTGAAGAAGGGCACCGACTCGCGCTCCCTGGAGACCGAGGACCAGCTCTTCACGATCACGCTCGACGAGGCACTGGCGATCTACGCCCAGCCCAAGCAGCGCGGCCGCGCCGCGGCCAAGCCGCCGCTGAAGGAGCTCGGCACGGACCCGGTCAGCGAGCGTCCGGTCGTGGTCAAGGACGGCCGGTTCGGCCCGTATGTGACCGACGGCGAGACCAACGCGACGCTGCGCCGTGACGACGACGTCGAGACGATCACGCCGGAGCGGGGCTACGAGCTGCTCGCCGAGAAGCGGGCGAAGGGGCCGGCGAAGAAGACGGCCAAGAAGGCGCCCGCGAAGAAGACGGCTGCCGCGGCGAAGAAGACGACGGCGAAGAAGGCTGTCGCGAAGAAGACGACGGCCAAGAAGACGACGGCCGCCAAGAAGACGGCTGCCAAGAAGACGGCGGCGTCGAAGGCTGCGGCGGAGTAGGGGGCCGCACGCCGGGCGGGCTGATTTCAGCCCGTGGGGGCACCTCCCGCCGGTAGCTGGGGGAGTCTGAGGACGTGCCTGCGGGACGCTCCCCCGCGGGCGGCAACAGACCCCGCACTGTTCGGACGGGCGTTCTAGGGAGACGCGGTGCCCCGCCGCAGGCGGATAGGCTGGCAGGATGACGCGAGCCGAGCAGCCAACAGTGGAAACCCCCACATCCGGGGCACTGGCCGAGGACTCCCGCGAGCGTGCCGTACGGGCCCTGTTGCGCCTTCCCCCGCTGCGGCGGCTGTGGAGCGCCCAGTTCGTCGGCGGGATCGGGGACGCCCTCGCCCTGCTGGTGCTCCTGCTGTTGTCGTTCCAGGCGGCGGTCGCGGCGGGCTCCTTCGGGGGCGGCTATCGCGGCGCCGCCCTGGCGGTCGCCGCGGTCCTCGGCGCGCGGCTGCTCGCGACCCTGCTCTTCGGCGCCGTCCTGCTCGGCCCGGTCTCCTCGCTGATCGCGCCGAACGGCCCGCTGGACCGCCGCTGGACGATGCTCGTCGCCGACGGCGTACGGGTGGCGCTGCTCGCGGTGGCGCCGCTGTGGACCGGCTGGACCGGCACCAGGGCCCTCGCGCTGCTGCTGGTGTCCGCCTTCGTCGTGGGCGTCGCCGAGCGGTTCTGGACCGTGGCCAAGGACGGCGCGGCGCCCGCGCTGCTGCCGCGGCCGCCCAACGAGGGCGCCGCCGTCCGGCCGCTGCCGGACCCCTACGACGCGCTGCGCCGCCTCTCGCTGCGGACGAACTTCGTCGCGCTGCCCATAGCCGCCGCCGCACTCGTCGTCATCACCCTGATCAGCAATCTGCTCGGCTCCGGGATCGCGTGGTTCCACGCGCACCAGGCGGCGCTGGGCTCCTTCCTGGCGGCCGCGCTGTTCGCCGGTTCCGCCTCGATCCTCTACCTCCTCGCACTTCCCGGCGTGCAGTCGCCGCGCGTGCGCTCCCCCCTTGAAGGACTGCGCCGCCCCCGGACGCAGCACGGTCCCGACACCGGTCGCACGGGCGCCATCCCGGTGCTCGTCCTCGCCTGCGCCGCCGTCGCGGGCGCGATCGCCGCGGCCGTCGGCGTGGCCACGCTCCAGGCTGTCGACCTGGGCGGCGGGCCGGTCGCCTTCGGACTGCTGGTGCTCGCGCTGAGCGGCGGTCCCGTCATCGGCATCCGCACCGCGCGGAGGGTCCTGCCGGGCTTCTCACGCCGCCGCCTGCTCGCCCTGGCCCTCGCCCTGACGGGCCTCGCGCTGCTGATCGCGGGCCTGGTGCCGGACCCGACGACGGTCCTGCTGCTGATCCTGCTCGCGGGCGTCGGCGCCGGCGTCGTCGCCAACACCGGGCACTCCCTGCTCGACCAGGAGACCGAGGAGGCCCGGCGGGCCCGTACGACCGACCATCTGCACGCCGTCGTCCGCGTCACCGCGGCGCTCGGCGCGGTGGTCGCGCCGCTGCTCGCCGCCGCCATCGGGCCGCACCGGCTGGAGAGCGGCAGCTTCGTCTTCTCGCACGGCGGGGCCGCGTTCACGCTGATGCTCATCGGCGCGCTGCTGCTGCCCGTCGGCGCCATCGTCCTGGGCAAGACGGACGACCGGCACGGCGTACCGTTCCGCCGCGACCTGATGGACGTCCTGCGGGGCGGCGACCCCACGCAGGCGCCGTCGGGCACCGGCTTCTTCATCGCCTTCGAGGGTGGCGACGGCGCCGGCAAGTCGACACAGGTGCAGGCCGTCGCCGACTGGATCCGCAGCAAGGGCCACGAGGTCGTCGTCACCCGGGAGCCCGGTGCCACGGCCATCGGCAAGCGACTGCGCGCGATCCTGCTCGACGTCGGCTCCGCCGGCCTGTCCGACCGGGCCGAGGCGCTGCTCTACGCCGCCGACCGCGCGCAGCACGTCGACTCCGTCGTGCGGCCCGCGCTGGAGCGCGGCGCGGTGGTCATCACCGACCGCTACATCGACTCCTCCGTCGCCTATCAGGGCGCCGGGCGCGACCTCTCGCCGACCGAGATCGCCCGCATCTCCCGCTGGGCCACGGACGGGCTCGTTCCGCATCTGACGGTGCTGCTCGACGTCTCGCCCGAGACCGCCCGTGAGCGCTTCACGGAGGCGCCGGACCGGCTGGAGTCCGAGCCGGCGGAGTTCCACCAGCGCGTACGGACCGGCTTCCTCACCCTCGCCGCCGCCGACCCCGCGCGGTATCTCGTCGTGGACGCCGGGCAGGAGCCGGAGGCCGTCTCCACGGTCGTACGGCACCGGCTCGACGAGGTCCTCCCGCTCTCCGCCCACGAGATCGAGGCCCGCGAGCAGGCCCGCAAGGCGGCCGAGGAGGAGGCCCGGCGCAAGGCCGAGGAAGAGGCCGCGCGCAAGGCGGAGGAGGAGCGCCTGGAGCGCGAGCGCCAGGCGCGGCTCGCCAAGCTGAGGGCCGAGGAGGAAGAGCGCAAGCGGCGCGAGGCGGAAGAGGCGCGCCGGCGGGAAGAGGCACGACTCGCCGAGGAGGCCAGGCAGCGGGCCGAGGAAGAGCGGCTGGCGGCCGAGCAGGAGCGCAAGCGGCGCGAGGCGGAGGAGCGTACGCGCGCCGCCGAGCAGGAACGACTCCGCAAGCAGGCCGAGGAAGAGGCCCGGCTGCGCGCCGAGGCGGAGGAACGTCGCCGGGAGAAGCAGCGCAAGGCGGAAGAGGCCCTGCTGCGGGCCGAGCGGGCGCGCGTCGAGGCGGAGGCGGCGGCCGCGGCTGCTTCGGCCGCTGCGTCGGCTTCTGCTGCTTCGGCTTCCGAGGCGCCGACGGTCGAGCGGCCGTCGCTGCGGAAGGATGCCCGGCGGGACGACTCCGCCGATTCCGACGCGACGCAGACGGTGGAGACGCTGGCCCCGCCGGCTTCCGGCGGCTCCGACCGTACGCAGACGGTGCGCAGGCCGATCGTCGGCCGGCCGGACCCGCGGCGGGGCGACCCCGACCTGACGCCGACGGTCGAGCGGCCGCGCGTCGAGCAGCGTGCGGGGTCGGAGGGTGCGGCCGATGAGACGGCTGTGCTCCCGCCCGTGCGGCCCGCACCGCCGGTCGTCCGCCCGGAGGCGCCGCAGCGCGTCACCTGGGGGATGGAGCCGGAGAGGACGCCGGCCGACACCGGCTCGGAGTCCGAGGAGACGGCGGTTCTCCCGCAGCCGGTGGCCCGCCCCGAGGCGAAGCCTGCGTCCGGTGGGTCCGGTCGGCCTGGGTCGTCCGGTGCGGCCGGTGGGTCCGGGGCATCCGGTGCGGCCGGTGGATCCGGTGCGTCCGGCGCTTCCGCGGAGGACGAGACCGCGGTGCTTCCGCCCGTACGTTCCGAAGGCCCCGCTCCGGCCGGGCGGCCCGACCGCCCCGAGGACCCGGCGGACCGCGTGCCGACCTGGCTGTTCCGGCCGGAGGACGGCGAGCGGACACACGAGATGCCGCGTACGGCGGAGGAGGAGCCGGAGAGCCGTCGACGCCGCCCGGGCTGGGCGGAACCGTCCTCCGACGACGCACCCACGCTGGCGGACGAACTGCTGGGCCCGCGCGAGGACACGCGCCGCCCGTCGGACGACGAACAGAAGGGGCGCCGGCGGGGCGGGCGCTGAGGTGATCGCTGGTGCCTGTGGTGGGCCTCCTCGCCCACTCCTGGCTCCCTGCCCCGTCGGCCCGGCCGGTGGACCCGCTGCTCTGCCGGCCCGGTCGGCGTAGGCCGACCGTCGGCCCGGACGGTGGCCGTCTCTCCGGGGCCGGCCGTGGCCAGGAGCCCCGGGGGTCGGTCCGGCGGGTGTTGGCCATCGGTCGGCCCGTCCGGCCCGGGGGGCGTGCGGCGGGTGTTCCCGGGCGGGGGATAGGTCCGCGGTGGCTTTGCGGCTTTGCTGATTCCGTCACGGGGGCGGCCCGTCCGGTCCGGGCGTGCGGTGGGTGTTCTCGTGGGTGGGTGTGGCTGGGGCGGAAGATCCGCGGTGGCCTCAGGGCTTTGCCGACTCCGGGCCCTCACCCGCGTCGGCCCGTCCTGCCTGGGGCGTGCGGCGGGTGCTTCCTGGGGCTGGGCCTGGCTAGGGCGGAAGGTCCTCGGCGGCCTTACAGCTGATTCCGTGCCCGTCCGTCACCGCGTCGGCCCGTCCTGCCTGGGGCGTGCGGCGGGTTGCTTCCCCGGCCGGGCGCAGCCCGTGCGGAAGGCTCGCGCGGCCTCGTGGTTCGTCGGCTTCGTATCCGCGCTCCTCGCCGCGTCGGCCCGTCCGGCCCGAGGACGTGGCGGGCGGTGTCAGTGCCGTGTCCCACAATGGGTAGCCGCAGGACGAACAGTGCGCTCGGAGGCAGCCATGGCGGTGTGGGACGACCTGGTCGGTCAGGACCGGGTGACGGAGCAGCTCTCCGCTGCCGCCCGCGACGCGGACGCGTTCGTCACGGGCGGAGGCGGCGGGGGCGGCGGTTCGATGACGCACGCCTGGCTGTTCACCGGTCCGCCCGGGTCCGGGCGGGCCACCGCGGCCCGCGCGTTCGCCGCCGCGCTCCAGTGCGTCAGCCCCGACCGGTCCCTCGGCGGAGCCCCCGGCTGCGGATTCTGCGACGGCTGCCACACCAGCCTCGTGGGCACCCACGCGGACGTGGAGGTCGTGCGCACCGACCAGCTGTCGATCGGCGTCAAGGAGACCCGCGACCTCGTCCGCCGCGCCCAGCTGTCCCCGGCCGGCGGCCGCTGGCAGGTGATCGTCCTGGAGGACGCCGACCGCCTGACCGAAGGCGCGGGCAACGTCCTGCTCAAGGCGGTGGAGGAGCCCGCTCCGCGCACCGTGTGGCTGCTGTGCGCGCCCTCCCTGGAGGATGTGCTGCCGACGATCCGTTCCCGCTGCCGCCTGCTCACCCTGCGGACGCCGCCCGTCGCCGCGGTCGCGGACCTCCTCGTCCGCCGTGACGGCATCGAGCCCGACATCGCGGGGCAGTCCGCGCGGGCCACGCAGGGCCACATCGGCAGGGCCCGCCGCCTCGCGACGGACGAGCGCGCCCGCGCCCGCCGCGCGGCCGTCCTCAGACTCCCGCTCCGCGTCGACGATGTCGGCGGCTGCCTCAAGGCCGCGCAGGAGCTGATCGACGCGGCCGCCGAGGACGCCAAGCAGGTCGCCGAGGAGGTCGACACGAAGGAGACCGAGGAGCTGCGCGCCGCCCTCGGCGCGGCGGCCGGCACCGGCAGCCGCCTCCCGCGCGGCACAGCGGGCGCCATGAAGGAGCTTCAGGACCGCCAGAAGCGCCGCAGCACACGCACTCAGCGCGACAGCCTCGACCTCGCCCTCGTGGATCTGACCGGCTTCTACCGCGACGTGCTGGCCATGCAGCTCGGCTCGCGCGTGGAGCTCGCCAACACCGACTCCCGGGACGCCCTCCAGCGTGTCGCCGCGGGCTCCGGGCCGGAGCGGACGCTGCGCCGCATCGAGGCGATCATCGAGTGCCGCCGCGCCCTCGACCGGAACGTGGCACCGCTCCTCGCGGTCGAGGCGATGACGATGGCACTGCGGGCCGGCTGAGCCCGCGTCCGAGCCCGCCGGGAGCACAGGCGCCCGCTCCCACATGCCTGTGTCGACGCGCCCCTACGCGCGCGCAGGCCCACAGTTACGCGATCTCACTCATACGAGCCCAAGTGGCCCGGCAAGTGGCCATGCCGCACACCCATATGGATACGCTCCGTGCGGGCATCGTGATCTGTCGTAACCCACAGTCATTCCCGCTGCTCGTCCTTTTCATGCCACATCACTCCATCAGAGGGACCAGCCGATGGACTCCAGCCGTCTGCTCCGCACCTCAGGCGCCGTCATCGCGACCGCGGCACTGCTGATCTCCGGCTGTGCCCTGGAGGACTCGGCACCGAGCGCGTCCGCGGCGGCGAGACCGCAGGCCCGGGGGAACGGACGGGCCTGGGGCGACTTCCCCGCCGCGGGCGCGATCGGTGCCGGCGGCTCCCTCGCGGGCCCGGCCAGCACCCTGGCGCCGCTCCCGAGGGAGCTGCCCTCCGCGCTGCGGCCCTACTACGCGCAGAAGCTCGCCTGGCACGCGTGTGGTGCCGCAGGGTTCGAGTGCGCCAGCCTGACCGCGCCCCTGGATTACGACCGGCCGCGGGCGGGTGACGACATCAAGCTCGCCGTCTCCCGCAAGAAGGCGAGCGGCCCCGGTGCGCACCTCGGCTCCCTGATGGTCAATCCGGGCGGCCCGGGCGGCTCGGCGATCAACTACCTCCAGCAGTACGCGGCGACCGGCTACCCCGCCGCCGTCCGCGCCCGCTACGACCTGGTCGGCATGGACCCGCGCGGCGTCGCCGCGAGCGAACCGGTCACCTGTCTCACCGACGCCGAGATGGACGCCTACACGCAGGTGGACCAGACGCCCGACGACGCCACCGAGATCGCCGAGCTGGTCGAGGCGTACCAGAAGTTCGCGGACGGCTGCGCGAGCCGCAGCGGCAGGCTCCTGCCCCACGTCTCGACCGTCGACGCCGCCCGCGACATGGACGTCCTCCGTGCGGTCCTGGGCGACGAGAAGCTGACGTACGTCGGCGCCTCGTACGGCACCTTCCTCGGTGCCACCTACGCCGGGCTCTTCCCGTCCCGGGTCGGCCGCGTGGTGCTCGACGGCGCCCTGGACCCCTCCCTGGACGCGGAGCGGATCAACCGCGACCAGACCGCCGGCTTCCAGACCGCCTTCACCGCCTTCGCGCAGGACTGCCTCAAGCGCACAGACTGCCCCCTCACCCCCGCCGCGAACGTCGCGGCGGCGGGGGACCGGCTCGCCGCGCTCTTCAAGGAGCTCGACGCCCACCCGCTCCCGGCCGGCAAGCGCAAGCTCACCGAGAGCCTGGCCACGACGGGTGTGATCTCGGCCATGTACGACGAGGCCGCCTGGGGCCTCCTGCGCAAGGGGGTGTGGGACGCGGAGCACGGCGACGGCACCTTGCTGCTCAGGCTCTCGGACGCCTATTACGAGCGGGACGGCAAGGGCTCGTACACCAACCTGATGTTCGCCAACGCCGCCGTGAACTGCCTCGACCTCCCGCCGGCCTTCCGCGACCCCAACGATGTCCGCGAGGCCCTCCCCGAATTCCGCAAGGCGTCGCCCGTCTTCGGCGCCAGCCTCGCCTGGTCCTCGCTGACCTGCGGTTATTGGTCGGTGCCCGCCACCGGCCGCCCACACCGCATCCCCGCGCGGGGAGCCGCCCCGATCCTCGTCGTCGGCACCACCCGCGACCCCGCGACCCCCTACCCCTGGGCCCGCTCCCTCGCGTCGCAGCTCTCCTCCGGCCGCCTCCTCACCTACGACGGCGACGGTCACACGGCCTACACGCGGGGCAGCAAGTGCATCGACTCCGCGATCAACAACTACCTCCTCACGAACACCCCGCCGCCCGCCGACCAGAAGTGCTCCTGACCTGCGGATCCCCCCTCCCGGCGGCCGTGTACGGAGCACCCCTCGAAACTGTGTAGACTTGGCCGCGCTGCTGATGCCGAACCGGTGTCCGGCAGCTTGCCGCCTTAGCTCAGTTGGCCAGAGCAACGCACTCGTAATGCGTAGGTCTCGGGTTCGAATCCCGAAGGCGGCTCCGATGAAGTCCAGGTCACATTTCCCGTGACCTGGATTTTTTCTTATGCCGGGACACGTCGGGGGCGGAACTCGTCGATCGTCGCACCCTCATGTGTGGCCGTTGTGTGACTCGGTTGCGGGGGGTGACGTGAGGGGGCGGAATGACCACTGCGTGGTTGATGCTGGCGCTGGGCAACAGTCGGGAGCACGCCGGGAACGACGGCTATGACGACAGTCCGTCTCGGCACTACAGCTGGGACAGCACCGTTCAGAACCATGCCCGTGTGGCGGTGGGAGACGTGATAGCTCTCTGAGACAGGAGAGAACTCATCGGCGTCTCGGTGATAGAGGCGATCGACATCGCGACCGCTGAGAAGACGCTGTACTCCTGTCCGCAGTGCGGTAAAGCCGACATCAAGCAGCGCCAGAGGGAGAAGCCGGCGTACCGCTGCGGCAAGTGTGGGCACCTGTTTTCCGTCGCGCGCCAGAAGACCAGGACAGTGACCACTTATCGGTCCGTGCACGGCAAGCGATGGATGAACGGTCGCGGTCTGCTCTCGGGCTCCGAGCTACGGGCCCTTTGCGATGCCCCGAAGTCGCAGTTGAGTATGCGCCCCGTGCGATGGGAGCGGCTGCGGCAGGCGCTTCTTGACGTCACCGGCCAAGCCGGCACGGTCAAGGACATAGCCGCAGCCACTCGCTTGGCCATAGCGGGGGGCCACAGGGAGTCGCTGGTGCGAGTGCGCGTCGGGCAAGAGGCCTTCCGCGAACAGCTGTTGCGGGAGCAGGGCGAGATATGCGCCTTCACGGGTCCGACGCCCGCTGCCGCCCTGGAAGCGGCGCACCTCTACAGCTACGCCGAGAGCGGTGAGCACCACGACTACGGTGGACTGTTGCTGCGCCGTGACATCCACCGGCTCTTCGACCTTGGGCATGTCGCAGTGGACACTTCCTCCGGAACGCTCGATGTCGCCTTGAGCCTTCACCGCTATCCGTGCTACGCGCAGCTGCATGGCCGGCCTTTGGCGGTGCGGCTGCGACCGGAACACAGGGTCTGGCTCGATGCGCACTGGCTCAGTGAGCGACCACGCGACTGACAGGGGCGCCGCGCCGTACTGCTCGACCGCCTCGACCGGACGATGCCGGTCTCATGCGTATCGGCAGGAACTGCCCCGCTACCGACGGCCGGTCGCCCCCAACGCTTCGCGGGCCCGGGTGACGATTGCCGCCGCTGTGATGCCGCTGCGTACCACGAGGTGGGACTGGGCGCCCGTGCCGTGGGCGAAGTGGTCGCCCACGGCCACGCGGCGTACGGGGGCGGGGACGCCGAGTTCGGCGAACGTCGCCATCGTGTTGACGTACGGCAGCCGCCCGGATCTCGCCAGGCCCGCGGCCACGCCCATCAGGTTCTGCTCGGCGATGCCGAGGTTGACGTAGCGGACGGCGGCGGCGCCGAAGTCCACGCCGTTGAACAGGCCGGTGTCGCTGTCCAGGCACACCACCCGCTCGTCCGCGGCGAGGAACTCCGCCAGCAGGTCGCGTTAGACCTCACGGCTGGACGGGATCGCGGGCGCCGCGGGAGCGGTCCGCTCCGGGGCGCGCGGGGCGCGCGGGGCGTCGGGTGCCACGGTGGCCATGCCTGTGCCGCCTTCCTGGACCGGGCACGCAGGATCGCCAGCGCCCTCTTCTTCGGCCGCTCGCCGAGGCGGGCGTAGTGGCTGCGGGTCTGGCCCTCGATGTAGGGCAGGCTGCGGCCCTTGACCGTCCGCGCGATCAGCACGGCCGGCCGGTCCGTGTCGGCGGGGATGCCGTCGAACGTGGCGCGGAGCAGGGCGATTTCGTGCCCGTCCACCTCGTGTGCGTGCCACCCGAAGCCGCGCCAGCGGTCGGCCGGCGGCTCCAGGGCGACGGCGTTCTCGGTGGGGCCGGTGATCTGGAGGCTGTTGCGGTCGACGACGGCGACGAGCCGGCCGAGCCCGAGCGAACCGGCGGCCATCGCGGCCTCCCAGTTCGAGCCCTCCTGGAGCTTGCCGTCGCCGAGGACGACGAAGGTGCGCCGGGGGGAGGCGTCCAGCCGGGCCGCGAGGGCGAAGCCGACGCCCAGCGGCAGCCCGTGCCCGAGGGAGCCGGTGGGCATCTCGACGCCGGGCACGGCCGGGTTGGGGTGCGCGGAGAAGAGGCTCTCCGGGCGGCCGTACGTGGCGAGGTCCTCGGCGGGGAAGAAGCCGCGTTCTGCCAGGACGGCGTAGAGGCCGATCGCGCCGTGGCCCTTGCTCAGCAGCACGTCGCGCTCGGGGTCGTCGGGTGCGGCGGGCTCGACGCGCAGCACCGAGCGGTAGAGGGTCACCAGGATCTCGACGAGGGACATCGAGCCGCCGAGGTGCCCCCCTTCGGCGGAGCCGCACATCTCCACGATCAGTTCGCGGACGCGCAGGGCGTGTTCCTCGGGCGGGAGGTCGCCGGTCCAGGCGCTGCCCGCGAGGGAACCGGTAGGGGGACGTGGCACTGAAGCGTGGGGCCCGGCTGGTCGAAGGAGCCGTGGCCCGCGTCCGGCCCGAGCAGCTCCAGCAGCGTGGCCCAGGCCCCCGCGACCAGCTCGGTGGCCTTGGGCAGCGGGTTGCTGGGGTGGGTCGCCTCGCACGCCACCTCGTAGCGGAGGTCGAGCTTGCCCTTGTAGCCGAGCACGACCGTCGACCAGCCGCTGGGCTCGCCGATGACGAAGGCGTCCGGCCTGGGGTGGGTGCGGCGGATGTGCACGGCGCCGCGCGACAGCGCTGTCTCCTCCTCCACGGCGCCCACCACTGGGCGATCTCCGCCTGGTGGCGGTGGCTGTTGGGCGCGAAGGTCCGCATGGCGCCGCTGCGTTCGGCGTGGATGTCGGACGAGCCGGCCGAGATGCCGGATCCGCTGGATCCGGTGCGGGCGTCGATCTGGACGCTCCCCGTGAGCAGTCCGGCCTCGCTGAGCGGGCGGAGCGCCAGGATGCCGGCTGTCGCCATGCAGCCGGGTAAGGCCAGGAGCCGTGCTTCCGGGCGGGCATCCACTCGTTTGCTGATTCCCGCAGGCCGATCCCATTGACCGCGACGCGCAATTCCTGATGGCGCGTCGACGCGCGTCCACAACTTCTCAACGGCAGGCTGACCGGGCTGTTTCAATTCCCTTGCGCGGAGCCGGAGGTGGCGCACGCACCATTGCTACCGGCGCGCCGTTCAGGCTAGGTTGAGGCGCCCGTGTCCAGTATCGGCAGAGTGCGCGAGGAGTGTCATTTTGCGGTCCGCGGAAGCCCCGAGAATTCTGGCCCTCTGGAGCGCTCCGCGCTGCCGTTCCACCGCATTCGTCCGCATGATGTCGGAGCGCGGTGATTTCCGGCCGCTGCACGATCCGTTCTCGTATCTGATGGAATTCGGTTCCGTGGACGCGGCCGGCCGGCGGATATCCGACGAGACCGGTCTGCTCGCCCGTGCCCGCGAGCTTTCCGCGGACCGCCCGCTTTTCTTCAAGGACACCACCGACGAGCGCTGTCCCGGGCTGCTCGGGGACGCGCTATACGCCTTCATCATCCGGCACCCGCGCGAGACGATCGCCTCGTACCGCGCCATCAATCCCGGCGTGCGGCAGCACCAGATCGGATTCGAGGCGCAGTACGAGCGCTTCGAGCGCGTCCAGGAGCTGACGGGCACCGTGCCCGCCGTGGTCGACGCCGCGGACCTCGTGGAGGCACCGGAGCGGACCGTGAAGGCGTACTGCGACGCCGCCGGATCCCGTACGTTCCCGAGGCCCTCCAGTGGAGCCGCGGCAGCCGCCAGGAGTGGGCGCCGAGCGAGAAGCGGCACCGGGACGCGAGCGCGAGCAGCGGCTTCGAGAAGAAGGAGCGCGCGGACCGGGTCGACGTGGACACCCACCCTGTCCTCTCGGGGTACCTGGCGCACCATCTACCGTTCTACGAGAAGCTGCGCGCACACCGGCTGGGTGTCTGACGTGGGGGTACGGGCGGCTGCGGCGCAGCCCCCGGTCGACGCGGTGAGGAGTGGGGGGACCGGAAGGTGACAGTGACGCAGTGCACGTGCGGCACGCCGGAGCGGACGGGCGCCACGGTGTGGCTGACCGGGCTGCCGAGCGCGGGCAAGACCACGATCGCCAAGGCGCTCGCCGAGCGGCTGCGCGGCGAGGGGCACCGGGTGGAGGTGCTGGACGGGGACGAGATCCGCGAGTTCCTCTCCGCCGGGCTGGGCTTCTCCCGCGCGGACCGGGACACCCATGTGCGGCGCATCGGCCTGATAGCGGAGGTGCTCGCGCGCAACGGCGTGAAGTCGATCGTGCCGGTGATCGCGCCGTACGCCGATTCCCGGGAGGCGGTGCGAGAGCGTCACGGCGCCTCGGGGACGGCCTATCTCGAGGTGCACGTCGCGACTCCGGTCGAGGTGTGCTCGGAGCGGGACGTGAAGGGGTTGTACGCCAAGCAGGCGGCCGGTGAGATATCGGGTCTCACGGGGGTTGATGATCCCTATGAGGCACCGGAGTCGCCGGACCTGCGGATCGAGTCGCACACGCAGACCGTGGCCGAGTCGGCCGGCGTACTGTATTCGCTGCTCACGGAGAGGGGCCTGGTGTGAGTGACACCGGTTCGACGGCCTTCGCGCCTGCCGACGACACCGCCGGTCGATACGCGCTGTCGCACCTGGATGTGTTGGAATCCGAAGCGGTGCATATATTCCGTGAGGTGGCGGGTGAGTTCGAGCGGCCGGTGATTCTTTTCTCGGGTGGCAAGGACTCGATCGTGATGCTGCACCTGGCGCTGAAGGCGTTCGCGCCCGCGCCGGTGCCCTTCACGCTGCTGCATGTGGACACCGGGCACAACTTCCCCGAGGTGCTGGCCTACCGCGACCGGGTGGTGGCGGAGCACGGGCTGCGGCTGCATGTCGCCTCCGTGCAGGAGTTCATCGACGACGGGCGGCTGCGGGAGCGGCCGGACGGTACGCGCAATCCGCTCCAGACCGCGCCGCTGCTCGACGCGATCGAACGGAACCGTTTCGACGCGGTCTTCGGCGGCGGGCGGCGCGACGAGGAAAAAGCGCGCGCCAAGGAGCGTGTCTTCTCGCTGCGCGACGAGTTCGGCAGCTGGGACCCGCGGCGCCAGCGGCCCGAGCTGTGGCAGCTCTACAACGGCCGGCACGCGCCCGGCGAGCACGTCCGCGTCTTCCCGCTGTCCAACTGGACGGAGCTGGATGTGTGGCAGTACATCGCCCACGAGAAGATCGAGCTGCCCGAGATCTACTTCGCCCACGAGCGCGAGGTCTTCGCCCGCAACGGCATGTGGCTGACCGCGGGCGCGTGGGGCGGCCCCAAGGACGGCGAGCCCGTCGAGGTGCGCCAGGTGCGCTACCGCACGGTCGGTGACATGTCCTGCACGGGCGCCGTCGACTCCGGCGCCACCACGCTCGACGCGGTGATCGCGGAGCTAGCGGCCTCCCGGCTGACCGAGCGGGGCGCGACGCGGGCCGACGACAAGATGTCCGAGGCAGCGATGGAAGACCGGAAGCGGGAGGGGTACTTCTGATGACCACCACCGGGCAGCGGGCCGCGGGCCTGCTGCGTTTCGCGACCGCGGGTTCCGTGGACGACGGCAAGTCCACCCTCGTGGGGCGGCTGCTGCACGACTCCAAGTCCGTGCTCGCCGACCAGTTGGAAGCGGTCGAGGACGCCTCGCGCCGCCGCGGCCAGGCCACCCCCGACCTCGCCCTCCTCACCGACGGCCTGCGCGCCGAGCGCGAGCAGGGC